>JAWLGN010000095.1:0-17572 GCA_041685075.1 Bryobacteraceae bacterium | reverse complement strand
TACGGATGCCTGGCCGGCGTTGGCGATGAAGACGTCGAGGATCAACAGTTGCGCGCCGTTGGGGAGGAGGCGGTGCGCGGCCTGGTGCTCGATGGCGGCACGCGGGTGGTTGCCGCGGCCCCGGATGAAGGCGCGGAAGGTCCAGATGCCGCCGATGATGAGGGCGGCAACCGTGGCCAGGGATTCCAGCGCGGCGGCCGCGTCGCCGGCGATGGCGATGAGGTCGGCCGTGGCGGCGCCGGACGCGGGCGACGGTGGAGCGGACTGGAAGAGGAGCGCCGGCAACGACAGCATCGTGTGAAAAATCTTAGCACAGCGGCGCGGAGTTCCTTGCTGCGTGCCGCGGCGTTGGTTACGCCAGCCGCGGCACGACGTAGGGCGCCCGGTAGGCCCGCGGGCCGCACATGGCGGTGGCTTCGGGGTCTCCAGGGCAGGTGAAGGTGGCGGCGTCGAAACGGATGCTGCGCCGCAGGCGGCAGGAGATGTTGGCCAGGCGGCACTGTTGTCGACGCTCGCGTTGACCGCATCGGGCTTGCCGGCGCGAAACGCTTCATATCTTCACCTCCGACAGGTACGGCGCAGCGGCAGGCGCGAGCGATGAGGCAGCGTTGGCGCGGAGGTGGCGGCGCGGCTACGCGGGGGCGCTGGAAGGTAAGCCGTAGTAACAGGCGGAGCAAGCCCACCTGCGAAGGTTGCACGCCGGAATACGACCGGCATGCCTCGCACTCAATAGAAGCCTGAACCCAGGCGGTAAAATGGGGCGAGGGGGGCATGGCCGGCTGGCGCGAAGTCGATCCCGGAAGCCGCGGCGTTGCCGCCGATCTGGCGCGCCAGGTCTGGAGTGCAGTCGGGTGCGCCTTCTTCAGAGAACTGGCCAAGCATTTCTCCACCGTCCTCGGAGCGAACTTCGTTTACATCGGCGAATTGTGCCCTCCGCCGAGGGAACGCCTGAGCCCGCTGGCCGTGAGCAGTGACGGCGTCGAGGCCGAGGGCTTCGACTACTACCTCGCAGGCACGGCGTGCGGGGAGGTACTCGCGCGCGGAGTGAGTATGCACGAAAGAAGGGTCCGCCGCGCGTTCCCCTCGGATCGCGTTCTGGCGGAAGCTGGTGGAGAAGCGCTCGCGGGCAAGGCCCTGTATGATTCGAACGGCAGTCCCATAGGCGCCATCGTCGCTTTGTGGCGCCATCCTCTGGACGATACTTCACACGCCGCCGCCATGTTGGAGGCATGCGCTCCGCGCGCAGCGGCGGAACTGGAACGAAAGATCGAGGAAGACAGGCTCCGCGAAAGCGAGCAAAGATACCAGGCGTTCATCGCCGCCAGTTCGGATGCCATGTGGCGGGTGGACTTCGACGAGCCGATCCCGATCGACCTGCCGGAAGACGAGCAGATCGACCGGTTTTACCGCCTGGGCTTCATTGCCGAGTGCAACCAGGCGGCGGCACACATGCTCACGCCCGGCAACGCTTCCATTCGGAACCTTCTCGGATCTCGGGTAGAACAGATCATTCCACGCAGCGAGGCGAAGATTCAGGAGCTGAGACAATTAGTGCGCGCCGGCTACAAGGACACGATCACCGCAGAAATGCCGGGCACCGTGGACAACCCGAGATACGCCGTGCGGAGTCTCTTGGGAATTGTGGAAAACGGGAAGCTGCTGCGTTTCTGGGGCAAGACCCGCGACATTAGCGACCTTCGGAAGGCAGAGCGGGAATGGCACGCATCGGAGCGGCGCTTCCGTCAACTTCTCGAGAGCATCCGGCTAGCCGCCGTGATGCTCGATGTCGAAGGCCGCGTAACATTCTGTAACGACCACCTGCTGGCGACTACGGGCTGGTCGAGAGATGACGTCCTGGGGAAGAACGTTTTGGCGATGATCCCTCCGGAGGAGCGGGATGCAGCGCGGGCCGCCTTATCGGACTACGTGTCGGGACGCCGGTCGCACCACCACATTGAGGTCTCTCTGCTCCGGCGAGATGGAACCCGGCGGCTCTTCGAATGGGACAGCACCGTCCTGCTGGACGCGGCAGGGAAGGCCGGCGCGGTGGCGAGCCTGGGCAGGGACGTTACCGACCAGAGGATACTGGAGGCGCGGCTGAGAGAAACCAGCCATTTGGAAAGCCTGCGAAGGATGGCCGGGGCAATCGCCCACGATTTCAACAATCTGCTCACCATCATTGGCAGCTATGGCAGCGATTTGCGTGAAGAAAGCGGCGCGGCCCGGAAAGCCGCCGAAGAAGTGGTGAAAGCCTGCGAGCAGGGCGCAGCCCTCACCCGGCAGTTGCTCTCGTTCAGCCGGGACCTCCCGGTGAAGGCGCGGCCAGTGAAGCTGAACGAAATCGTCACCGATAGCCAGGACATGCTACGGCACGTTCTCGGCAGGAACGTCCAACTGGTCTGCGATCTGGACCCCTCGCCGCCAACCGTCGTGGTCGATCCGGGACAGGTCCACCAGGTACTCGTCAATCTCGCGATGAACGCTCGCGATGCAATGCCCCGTGGTGGGGTACTGACCATCACATCGAGAAGAGTCGAGATCCCGGAGAACCGCCCGGCTGCCATAGGGGACGTCGCGCCGGGCGCGTACCAGTTGCTGGAGGTCGAGGACACCGGAACGGGAATGCCCGAAGAAGTACGGCGCCACGTGTTCGAGCCGTTCTTCACCACCAAGCAGGGGCATGGCACGGGCCTGGGCCTGTCGAGTGTGTACGGAATTATTCGCCGGAATGGCGGGTACATCTCGGTGGACAGCACGCCCGGAAAAGGCAGCACATTCCGCATCCTGTTACCGGTGGTTCCCGAAGGGGGAGCGGCAACGGGTGCGGAGCGCGAGCCCAAGCCCGGCCGGGGACCTCGGGGGAGACCGGGCCCGGCTCCGTTGTGACGCGCTGTTAAGAGCCGCCGCGCAGGTGCGAGCTTATACCAACTTCGGAACCACATACGGCGCCCGGTAGGCCCGCGGGCCGCACATGGCGGTGGCTTCGGGGTCTCCAGGGCAGGTGAAGGTGGTGGGGTCGAAACGGATGCTGCGCCGCAGGCGGTAAGAGATGTTGGCCAGGTGAATCAGTCCGGCGGTGATGGCGCCGTCCTCGACGCCGGCATTGACCGCATCGGGCTTGCCGGCGCGAACCGCTTCGATGAAGTTCTCGAAGTGGTTGTTGGGCTGGGTGCGGGAGGGGCCGTCCTTGAGTTCGCGCCCGATGAAGGAGCGGTAGCTTTCGCCGGCGCCGGCCCAGGTTTCGCCGTCCAGGGTGAGGAGACCGTTCGATCCATAGAAGACGTTCCCGATGGTATTGCCGGGAGCGCCGCCGCCGATGCCAGCTTCGTGGTTGCTGATCCAGTGGCGCACCTCGGCCACCAGCATGCGGGGCCGGCCGTTCTTTTCGAATTCGTAAGTAGCGACCAGGGTATTGGGGGTTTCCTGGTCGTCGTCGAACATGAAGTGGCCGCCGGCGGCGCTGACGCGGGTGGGCCAGGAGACGCCCAGGCCCCAGCGTGCGATGTCGAGCTGGTGGGGAGCCTGGTTGCCGATGTCGCCGCTGCCGTAGTCCCAGAACCAGTGCCAGTTGTAATGAAAGCGGTTGCGCGTGAAGGGCCGCAATGGGGCGGGGCCGGTCCACTGGTCGTAATCGACGCCGCGGGGGACGGGCTCGGGGCGGGCGCGGCCGATGGTGTCGCGCCACTTGAAACATAACGCGCGAGCCATGTAGGTTTCGCCGATCAGGCCGTCGTGGAGATGGGCCATGGCCTCCCGCACCGCCTCCGAGGAACGGCCCTGGGTGCCGGTCTGGACGACGCGCCTGTAGCGGCGGGCGGCGGCCACGATCTGGCGGCATTCGTTGAGATCGTAGGCGATGGGCTTCTCGACGTAGACGTCCTTGCCGGCCTGGCAGGCCCAGATGGTTTGCAGGGTGTGGTGGTGGTCGGGGGTGGCGATGGATACGGCGTCGATGGAGCAGTCCTCGAGCAGCTTGCGGAAGTCGGTGTAGGGTTTGGGATCGGCGCCGGCTGCGCGGGCGTCCTTCAAACGCACGGCCAGCACGGATGGATCGATGTCGCAGAGGGCGGCGATCTCGACGTTGGCGAGCTTTGCGAACCCGAGGATATGGTCGCGACCGCGGCCCCGGAGTCCGGTGATGGCCAGGCGCACGCGCGAATTAGGGCTGCCGGCGGCCGCGAAGGCCGCGGTGGCAAAGAGGAACTGCCGACGGTCCATAGGTGCTTCTCCTTCCCGCAGGCTCGATGGTACGGCGGGGGCGCGAGGCTGTCAACGGAGTTATTTTCAAAGTGAGAATGAATAGGCTGGCAACAAAGGTGAATTACAGCACAGTTAATTACACTTTCGTATAGAACTATTGACTACCGCGCGGGCGCGGCGTAAGATTCGGGCGGAAGTCTGGCATGAAGCACGCCACCGGAAAGCCGGAATGCGATAAGCACGTGATTGAAGCCGCAGTGCGGCGATTCGGCCCGCTTTCGCGCTCCCGCATCCACGAGCTGACGGGGGTGCGCAGCAGCGCCACGTCGGTGCTGGTGCGGGAATTGATTGAAGAGGGGCGGCTGGTAGAGGTGGGGCGGGCACCCCAACGCAAGCGCACGGGGCGGAGGGAGGTCCTGCTCTCGTTAAACGAAGACTACCGCCACATTGCGGCGGTGGAGTTCGATGAAGAGACCGTGACGGCGGGGGTGTTGAACATGCGCCCGGCCATCCGGGCGGTGGTGTCGGAACCGGCCAATCTCCGGGAAGGGGTGGAGGGGCTGGCGGGGCAACTGTTGCGGTGCATGAGCAGGGCGCTGGCGGAGGCGGGGCTGCGGCCGGGCGCGCTGATGGGAGTAGGGGTGGCGGACCCCGGGCTGGTGGACAGCCGGAGCGGGGTGACGGTGCTCTCGTCGACGCTGGACTTCTGGAACCAGGCTCCGTTGAAGGTCCTGTTCGAGCGGGAGTTCGGGGTTCCGGCGGTGGTGGAGAGCAAGACCCGGGCCAAGGCCGTGGCCGAGCGCATGCTGGGCGCGGGCGGGATGCGCGAAAACCTGGTCTACGTGGACTACGGGGCGGGGATCGGGGCGGGCCTGATTCTGGACGGCAAGCTGCTGCACGGGGAAAGCGGGGCGGCGGGCGAGTTCGGCCATACCCTGGCGGTGCGCGGCGGTCCGGCATGCAAGTGCGGCAGCTACGGCTGCCTGGAGGCGGTGGCGGGGGCGCGCGCCGTGGAGGGACGGATGCGCCGGGCCATCGCCGAGGGCGGCACCTCGCTGGCGCTGGCGGCGGCGGGCGGCGACCCGGAACGCATTACCGCGTGGATGGTGCTGGACGCGGCCAGCCGGGGAGATAAGATCGCCGCCAACATCGTGGCCGAAGTGGCCAGGCACCTGGGGTTGGGATTAGCCAACCTGGTGAACCTGTTCAATCCTTCGATTGTGGTGCTGGACAGCCGGTTGAAGGCCGCGGGGCAGGAGTTGCTGGGGGAGGTCCGGACGGTGATCCGGCGGCAGGCGCTGGCCTATTCGGCGCGGCGGCTGGTGGTGCGCTACGCGGAGTTGGGGAGTGGAGCGGGCATCCTGGGGCTGGCGCTGATCTTTCTGGAGCGGCACTTCGAGATCCCGCTGCTGCGGCCGCCCCGATTCCTAATTGAAGCCGCACAGGGGGCGGGCGGCGCGCTGGCGGCGCGGGCGGGAGTGTAACGGCCTCAGGTGGCGAGGATCTCGCGGGTGAATTGGGCGGTCTGGCCGATTTGGTCGTTGTAGCGCTGGTAGAGCCCGATGATGAGGGCGTCGGTGGGCTTGATGCCGGCGTAGGCGGCGGCCATGCGCTGCCGGACCTGTGCGGGGGAGTTGACGGCGCGGCCGGCGGCCAGCACTTTATAGGCGAGGCAGGGCTTGGTGGTGCGGCGCAGGACCTCCATCATGCGGGGCGGGTCCGTGTCGAGGTAGATTTCGCCCAGGTGTAACTGGCCGAGGATCTTGCGGAACTCGGCGCGGGGGCGGTTGATGTAGTAGAGGGAGGCCATGTAGTAGTCGACGTCCCAGCCTTTCTCTTCGGCGTATTCGATCTCGGCGGGGTTGTGGCAGGAGAGCCCCACCATGACGCCGGTATCGCGGATGCGCTTGAGGTAGTCGAGCGAGCGGTCGAACTGGCCGGCGTCCCAGAGGCGATTGGTGGCGGAGCCGTGCTGGGCGATGCCCAGGGGTTTCAGTTTGGCGGCGCGGGCGGCCATTTCGGGCTGGTCGTTGAAGTTGGGGCGGGAGAGGATGAGGAGCTGGAGCTTGCCGCCCTGCTCTTTGTAGCGCAGCCAGTCGGATTCCAGGCGCTCGCTCCAACTGGCCTGCCAGGTGTTCAGGCCGGCGCGCTCGAGTTCCTTCAGGAAGGCGACGACGCGCTCGGGGGTGTGGTATTCGCCCATGCCGGCGGAGAAGACATAGTTGAAGTGGGAATAGCCGTAGATGGGGTTGGCGCCGGCGATGAGGCGGGCGATGCGGTGCTTGCCGAAGGGCACGGTGGGGAGCGTGGGGCCGGTGCGCGCCGGGGGCACCAGCGCGGCGGGCGGCGACTGGGCGGCGGCGGTGGAGGAAGCGGCCAGCCAGGCGGCGACGGTTCCGCTGCCGCACAGCAGATCGCGACGCGCGAGCGTTCGGTCGTCGGCCGGCTCGATTTCGATCATGCCGTTGGTTTCGGGGGTGTAGGGGAAAGGCGGCTGGTCGTCGTGTGCCATGCCGGAGAGTATAACGCAGGCGGGGTGGGGCGGCTCGGCGGCGTTACCACGCGGGAGAGGGTGAGATGCTAGACTGGATAGAAGCCTCGCCATCCTTCACGAGGGGCCGGTAGCTCAGTCGGTAGAGCATCTGCCTTTTAAGCAGAGGGTCCCGGGTTCGAGTCCCGGCCGGCTCACCATTGCGGAACGCCCGCCGCGATGCACTCCATCGACGATTTGAGAGGATTCTGTAACCTGAGTAGCGGGTCCGTAATCCATGTAAACGTGGGGTGGTCCGTTTACGCCCGCCAGGGTTGCCGCCCCCGGCGTTCACAAGTCGTATAATCGTGGATGCAACCGTAAACTGGGTCACGTCCAGGGTCAGAGGGAGAGATGCCGACAACCGAAGTTTCACCCGCGGGGACCGCCACGCCCGCGGCGAGTTCCACCGTCAACGATTTCAGTATTCAGGTCGCCACCGTAAACGGCTCCGGCAGCCAGACTGCCAATAGCGTCCTGATGCGCGCTATTTTCCAGATGGGGGTCCCGGTTTCCGGGAAAAATATGTTCCCCTCCAACATCGCGGGGCTGCCCACGTGGTTCACCATTCGTGCGAGCAAGCACGGGTATATCGGGCGCAAAAGGGAGGTGGACTTCCTGGTAGCCATGAACCCGGAGACGGCGCGCGAGGACGTCGGCGGACTGGCGCCCGGCGCGGCGGTGGTCTACGACGAGCCGCTGCGGCTCAACCAGTTGCGCGAAGACCTGCACTTCTATCCGGTGCCCTTCGATAAGCTCGTGGCGCCGGTGTGTCCGGAGGCCAAGCTGCGCAAGCTGGTCCGGAACATGATCTACGACGGCATCCTGGCGCGGCTGCTGGAGATCGACATGGAGGAGGTCCGCACCGCGCTAACGAAGCAGTTCGGCAAGCGCAAGGCCAAGGCCGTGGAGCTGAACTGGAGGGCGGCGCAGGCGGGCTACGAATACGCCGCCCAGAACCTGCCCAAGACGGACCCGTTCCGGGTGGAGCGCATGAACCGGACGGCGGGGAAGATCATCATCGACGGCAATGCGGCCTGCGCGCTGGGCGCGCTGTTCGCCGGGGTGACGGTGGTGACGTGGTATCCCATTACGCCGTCGTCGTCGCTGGTGGAATCGCTGATGGGGTACCTGAAGCGCTACCGGACGGACCCGGAGACCGGGAAGGCCACCTACGCGGTGGTGCAGGCCGAGGACGAGCTGGCTTCGGTGGGGATGGCGGTAGGCGCGGGATGGGCGGGGGCGCGGTCGATGACCGCCACCGCGGGCCCGGGGATCTCCCTGATGTCGGAGTTCGTGGGGTTGGGTTACTACGCCGAGGTGCCGGCGGTGATCTACAACGTGCAGCGCGTGGGGCCGTCCACGGGGCTGCCCACCCGTACGGCGCAGGGGGATATCCTGAGCACGGCCCTGCTGAGCCACGGGGACACGCGCCACCCCATGCTCTTCCCCGCCTCGCCGGAGGAGTGCTTCAGCCTGTCGATCGAAGCCTTCGACCTGGCGGAGATGTTCCAGACCCCGGTCTTCGTGATGAGCGATCTGGACCTGGGGATGAACGTGTGGATGTCGGAGCCGTTCCCGTATCCGGAGCGGCCGTTGCGGCGGGGCAAGGTACTGACGGCGGAGGACCTGGCCCGGCTGGGCGGGTTCGCGCGCTACCGCGACGTGGACGGCGACGGCGTGGGCTGGCGCACGCTGCCGGGAACCAATCATCCGGCGGCGGCCTACTTCACGCGCGGCAGCGGGCACAACGACCGGGCGCAGTACTCCGAGCGGGAAGACGATTACCAGAACAACATGGACCGGCTGGCGCGCAAGTTCGAGTCGATACGGGCCGAGGCGCCGCGGCCGGTGGTGGAGTGGGACGATGCCGCCGAGATCGGGCTGATTGCGGCGGGCACTTCCGACTACGCGGTGCGCGAGAGCCGCGACCTGTTGCGGGACGAGCACGGACTGCGGGCCAGCTACCTGCGGGTGCGCGCCTACCCGTTCGGCGATGAAGTGCTGGAGTTTGTGCGGCGGCACCGGCAGGTCTACGTGGTGGACCAGAACAGGGATGCGCAGTTGCAGGCGCTGATGCGGCTGGATTTCGACCCGGCCGACGCGGCCCGGCTGCGCAGCGTGCGCTACTACGGCGGGCTGCCGCTGGATGCGCGTACCGTGACCGAGGAAGTGTTGCGGCAGGAGGGGAGATGAGCACAACCACGACGACGCCGCCCAGGAAGGTGAACCGGATCGGGCTGGAAGTACTGAATTACAAGGGAGCCAAGAGCACGCTGTGCGCCGGCTGCGGGCACAACTCGATCTCGGAGCGCATTGTGGAGTGCTGCTTCGAGCTGGGAGTGGAGCCGTGGCGGGTGGTGAAGCTGTCGGGCATCGGCTGCTCGTCGAAATCGCCGGCGTACTTCCTGGGGATGTCGCACGGATTCAACGGCGTGCACGGGCGCATGCCGGCCATCGCCACGGGCACGCTGCTGGCCAACCGCACGCTGCTGGGGCTGGGGGTGACGGGCGACGGCGATACCGCCTCCATCGGGATCGGGCAGTTCATGCACCTGGTACGGCGCAACATCCCGATGATCTACATCATCGAGAACAACGGCGTCTACGGCCTGACGAAGGGGCAGTTTTCGGCCACCGCGGATGTGGGCTCGACGCTCAAGAGCGGCATCGTGAACGAGCTGCCGCCGTTTGACTGCTGCGCACTGGGGCTGAAGTGGGGAGCCACGCTGGTGGCGCGCTCGTTTTCCGGCGATAAACGGCAGTTGCAGGCCATTTTGAAGGCCGCCATCGTGCACCGCGGGTTGTCGATCATCGACGTGATCTCGCCCTGCGTGACCTTCAACGACCACGAAGGTTCCACCAAGAGCTACAGCTACATGAAAGATCACGACGAGCCGCTGCACGAGGTGGATTTCGTGCCGTCCTACAAGGACATCGCGGTGGAGTTCGAGGAGGGCGAGACGATCGACGTGCCGATGCACGACGGCTCGCGCCTGCGCCTGCGGAAGCTCGATCGCGACTACGACCCGACGAACAAGATCGGGGCCCTGGCGGCGCTCGAAGAGGCCGAGGAGAAGGGCGAGGTGCTGACCGGGCTGCTCTACGTCGATACCTCCAAGCCGACGTTCCTGGAGACGCTGCAACTGGCCGACGAACCGCTGGCGACGCTGCCGGAGGAGAAGGTGCGGCCGGGGCGCGCGGCGCTCGAAGAGATTATGGCGGAGCTGCGGTAGCCGGTCAGGCGCCGGACTTCTTTTTCAGCACCGAAAGCCGGTCTTTCCAGCCCAGGCGCACCCGGATGAAGTCGCCGTGCTCCAGGCCGATTTCACTGGCGATCTGGCGGATCTGGCTGTTCTCGGCCATGGAGATGTCTTCGGAAGCCGCCGAGACGGCGAACAGGCAATCGAGCAGCGCGATCTTCTGTTCGTAGGTGGCCATGCGGCGGAACTCGCGGGTGACCAGAAAGTTATCGGTGCCGCCGAACAGCTCGTTGCGCATGCGGGCCATCTTCACCACCATGGCGGCTTGCTCCGGGGAGAGCTGGCCTTCGGCCACCAGGATGCGCTCCATGGTTTCGATCTCCTCGGGAGTGACTTCGTGGTCGGCGTTGGCGACGCGGCTGAGGATGTAGCCGAAGGCCGCGATGAACTGCGCCCGCTCCTCCTCGATGTGGTCCAGCGCATCGACGATCTGGCGAACCGCGTCGGTCTGGGCGGAAGCGGGTGAGGGTTCCGGCCGGCTGCCGAGGCCAAGAAAGGTGAGGATCGACATAGGCGTATCTGGCGCGGGTGGCTCCGCGGCATGGCGCGGCGGCTCCGCGAATGGCTTTCTCTTTTCAGTATACAGAAGCCGTTCCGGCTACTGCGGCACGACGGGGCTGCGCGGGCTGGCTTCTACGCCCGGCAATCCCGGCCGCTGGGGCAGCAGGACCCAGAGGGTATAGATGCCCAGGGCCGTGCCGAAGGGGAAATCGAAGAGCGCGAAGATGCCGAGCACGATGGTGAGGGTGCGCGCCCAGGACTGCCGCTCCAGCAGTCCCCATCCGGCGATGAAACCCAGGGCGGCCGCGGCCAGAAAGAAGATCCCGATCAGCGGAAACATGCCCCGCACAAACGGCGGCAGATGCAACTGCATGTGGCCCGCGATGCCGAAGAGGAATAACACCGGCAGCAGGCGGAAGGCGGAGATGGCAATCCACAGGATGCCCAGCAGGCGCACGTGGCCGTAGAGCTTGTCCCTGGCGGGCAGCGCGCGCGCTCCGCCGATGGAATGGCCGCAGACGCGGCAGAAGTTCACGTTGTCCTCGAGTTGGGCCCCGCAACGGTCGCAGTACATAGCTCCTCTCTTTGGGTTCATACGAACCCGGCGGTCGGGATGTTCCCCCGCGGGTGCTAGCATTGTGAAGATGAGACGGCGGGATTGTATCACGGCCGGCGCCGTGGCGGTTCTGGCGCGCCGATTGCCGGGTTCCACGGGCGGCGCCAACTATCTGCTGACGGACCGGGCGGGGATCGACGCCGCGCGCGCCAAGGCCTCCCGGCATTCCTGGGCGAAGGCGGCGCTCGAAGGCATCATTGCGTCGGCCGGGCGCGCGTTGCACTCGCCGGTCGCGATTCCCGAACGCGGCGGGCAGTGGCCGCACTGGTACAGTTGCCCGAAGGATGGGGTACGGCTCCGGACCGTCAGTCTCACAGAGCACCGCTGCCCGCAGTGCGGCGCCGTGTATCGGGGCGATCCCTACGATGCGGTGGTCCTGTACCAGGTGCACAGGGAGTACAGTCTCGCGCTGCGCGACCTCGGGCTGGCGTACCGCTTCACGGGCCGCGGGGAGTTTGCCGCGCGGGCGGCCGAGATCCTGCTGGGCTACGCGGCGCGCTACAAAAACTACAGGCTGCATAACACGCGGGACGAGGAAAAGATCGGGGGCGGACGCATCACGGCGCAGTCGCTCGACGAAAGCGTGTGGCTCATCCCGGCGGCCTTCGGCTACGCGCTGGTGCGGGAGACCATGACGGAGGCCGGACGCGGGCGGGTGGAGCAGGAGTTGCTGGCCGCCGCCGCTGAAACCATCCGCGCGCACCGGATGGGCATCCACAACATCCAGTGCTGGAAGAACAGCGCGGTGGGGCTGGCCGGCCTGGCGACGGGCAACGACGCGCTGGTGGAGGAGGCCATCGGCGATCCCGACCGGGGCTTCCGGGCGCAGATCGCCCGCGGCGTCACCGACGACGGGCTGTGGTTTGAAGGTTCGCTGGGCTATCACCGCTACACCATGGAGGCGCTGTGGCCGCTGGCCGAAGCCGCGCGGCTGTCCGGCATGGATCTCTACAGCGAGCGGTACCGCACGATGTACGACGCGCCGCTGGCGCTGGCCCTGCCGGACGGCGGCCCGCCCGGCTTCAACGACAGCCGCGGCAGCAACGTGCGGGGCATGGCGGCGCTCTACGAGCTGGCCTTCGCGCGCTGGGGCACCCCGGCCTACGGGCGGCTGCTGGCGCGGACGAGGCGCGACAGCAGCGAGGCGCTGCTCTATGGGCGGGAGGAGACGCCCTCCGGCCCCATGGTTCCGG
Source organism: Bryobacteraceae bacterium (assembly GCA_041685075.1). Taxonomy (GTDB): domain Bacteria; phylum Acidobacteriota; class Terriglobia; order Bryobacterales; family Bryobacteraceae; genus JAMCRM01. Next base: position 5,269 of record JAWLGN010000095.1, on the reverse strand, counting down.
AAACGAGCATGCTGCTGCGGGCGGCCGGCTACGGCATGCTGCGGGCGCCGGGACTGGCCGCGGCCATCCGCTTCGGCATGCACGGCGGCGGGCACGGCCATCCGGACAAGCTCAACCTGGTCACCTGGGGCGCGGGGAAGCTGTGGGGGCTGGACCCCGGTTCGATCAACTACGGGGTGCCGCTGCACCGCGAGTGGTACCGCTCCACCGTGGCGCACAATACCGTGGGGGTCGATGAACAGTTACAGGCCTCAGCCGACGGCAGGCTCGAAGAATGGCGCGCCGGCGCGGAGGCGACCACTATCGTGGCTTCGGCCGATACCGTTTATCCAGGGGTTTCGCTGCGCCGCACCGTGACGGTGCGGAAGGGGCGCATCGAGGACCGCTTCGAGTGCCGGTCGCAGGCCGAGCACGTCTACGACTGGGCCTTCCACGCGCCGGGCGAGGTGCGCTGCTCGCTCGCCATGGAGCCGCGCGAAGGGCCGCTGGGCGCGGCGTCCGGATACCAGCACATCACCGGCGTGGCCGAGGCGCGCACGGACGCAGCGTGGCAGGCCGAGTGGCGGCAGGAGGGCGCGCGCTGCACGCTCAAGGTCGCGGCGGCGCCCGGAACAGAGGTCTTCACCGGCACGGCGCCGGGGCGGGAGCCTTCCGAGCGCGTGCCGTGCCTGGTCATCCGGCGGCGCGCACGCGCCACGGTCTTCGACGTGGTGCACGAGCTGTAGTGCTGGGCGATTTGGTTCCCCTGATGGCGGTGCTGGCCGCCGCGGCCGCGATCTACTATGCCCGCGAGCGCCATCGCCGCCGCACGGAGGTGCGGCCGCCGCGGCCGGAGATCACGCTCGCTGAGGCGTGGGAGGAATGGCACGGCAGTCCGGCTCCCGAGGACGTGCCGGCCATCGAACGCCACGCCGCAGCGGCGGACCATCCGCGGCTGGCCATCCGGGCCGCCATCCTCGAGAGCGCCGTGCTGGCGCTGCATCTCGAGGCCATCGCCGAGCTGGGGGAAGCCGAGCGCGCCGCGCTGCTCAAGGGCTACACGCCGGGCATGGACGGGTTGCTCCAGGAGAGCCTCAGGGGCGCTGCCACGCGCTGCGCCGCGCTGCGCCACTACGCGCGACTGAAGTACGACGACGCCGTCGAGGACGACTGGTACGACTACTTCCTCCGCATCGCCGGGCCGTATATTCGCGAGAAAGTGCGGCTGGCGCGCGAGTACCTGCTGGAAGTGGACGAAGGCGCGCGGCGGTTCGCCGAGATCTACGATCAACTGCTCGACGAGTTGCGGCGCGAGATGCTGAAGGCGCGGCCCAAGAAACGCTTCCCACCCCCGGACCTGCCGGTGCGTTAACTAACAACTTTTTATTTCCAGCGCAAAGGGTGCGTGCGATATTTCTGCACGATCTTATTTTGCTTGACTTCGAGTATCGTCTGGTGTAAGCAGAACGCACACGATGTTAGGGCCCATGTTCAGTATGTAAGCAGGAATCGGACTTGAGGAGGTTCGAGTCATGCAACCTCGCTTCGCGATCGTGCGGCTCGGCGTTGCCTTGCCGTTGTTGGTTCTCTTCATCGGCGCCGGCAGCGCCTTAGGGCAGGAAACCAGGGGCTCGTTTACAGGAAGGGTCAGGGACACCACCGGAGCCGTGGTGCCGGGTGCGCAAGTGGAGGCCGTTCAGCTCGCCACCGGAACCAGGACCACTACCGTCACCAACGAGACTGGTAACTACCTGATTCCTTACTTATCTTCGGGTACTTACCAGATCAGCGTGACGAGGGAAGGCTTCAAGCGCTATGTGCGCGAGAAGGCCGAACTGCGGCTGGGCGAAACCCTCACCCTGGACGTCACCCTGGAGGTGGGCGGCGTGGCGGAATCCATCGTGGTCTCGGACACCGCCCCGATTTTCGACAAGATGTCGGCCTCTCTCGGCACGGTGATCGACACGCGCGCGCTCGAGGAGCTTCCCATTCGCGAAGGCACGGTGGCCGAACTGGCCACCCTGGCGCCCGGAGTGATGTACGGCACCCACATCCGGGTGGCGAAGCCGGGGATGACGGGAGGAATTTCGGCGCTCTCGACGGACGGCGCCACTCTGGCGCGCAACGAGTTCACCATTGACGGCGTACCGAACGTAGCCGGGGATAACGCGATTGCGTACAGCCCGCCGGCGGCGGCGATCGCGGAGTTCCGCGTCGGCACCACGTCGTACGACGCCAGCGTGGGGCACGCCATCGGCGGCATGATGGACATGGTGACGAAGTCCGGCACCAACGAGTATCACGGGATGTTCCAGCTCGTCGAGCGCAACTCCGCCTTCGACGCCTGGAGTTCCTTCGCCAAGTCCGCCAATACGCCCAAGTACACCTACCAGGACCACCACGGCGTGCTGGCCATAGGCGGCCCGGTGCGCTTCCCGAAGCTGTACAACGGGAGGGACCGCACCTTCTTTTTCGTCGCGGTGGACTACAACAAGTACGGCAACCCCTTCCCCAACCAGGCCACCGTGCCGACCGCGGCGGAACGAACGGGCGACCTCTCGGGACTGTACGCGCTGGGCAATGCCGCCGATTACCAGATCTACGATCCCGCCACGACCAGGCTGGTCGATGGGAAGTACGTACGGGATCCCATTCCCGGCAACATCATCCCGGCCCACCGCATCAACTCCATCTCGAAGCAGCTTGTGGACTACTGGCCGCTGCCCAACCGCGAGACCGTTACCAATAACTTCCAGGTGCGCGACGCCATGGAGCACCAGCGCTACAAGACCGTCACGTCGCGCGTAGACCACAATTTCACCGAGAGGCACCGCACCTACGTGCGCTTCACGTGGGACAAGTGGAACGTGAAGCAGATGAACCGCTTCGAGAATGTTTCGAGCGGCGCCGACATGTACTCGCGCAATACCCAGGCGGGCCTGGATCACGTCTACACCATCACCCCGACGGTCTTCCTCAACGCCAAGTACGGCTATGCCCGCAAGCGGCGCTGGGAGGACCAGTTGCACGCAGGCCAATGGTCCCGGGAGGACTGGAGGAACCTGGGGTTTTCCGACCGCCTGCTGGGCCTGATTCCGGACCGCTCCGTCTACTTTCCCCGGGTGGCCTTCTCCGACAGCATCACGGAGTTCGGCTGGGCAGGCTGGTCGGGCGCGGTGCCCTACAACGGCGCCCTGGACACCCATACCGCGGCGGCGCACCTCTCCTGGATGAAGGGCAACCACAACATCACCTTCGGCGGCGATTTCCGTGTCTACCGGGAGACCTACGCCACCTGGCTGGTGGAGCAGCCCTACTTCTACTTCGGCCCCACCTATACCAAGCGGGACAACACGGCAGCCAACCCGCGGCAGCGCGCGGCCTTTGCTTCCTTCCTGCTGGGCTACCAGGACTACGCCCGCATGGGGATCACCGATAGCTGGGCGGCGCAGCAGCTTTGGTCCGGCTTTTACATCCAGGACAACTGGAAGATCGCCTCGCGCCTGACCATCAATCTCGGGCTCCGTTACGAACTGGAAAACCCGGTGACCGAGCGCTACGACCGCATGATGAACGGCTTCGACATGACCACGCCGCTGCCCATCGAGGCGGCCGTGCGGGCCAACTACGCGGCCAAGCCGTTCCCCGACATCGCCCAGGTGAACGTCCGGGGCGGCTATGTGTACGCCGATCGGAGCAACCGCGGGCTCTGGAAGCGGGACAACCGCAACCTGATGCCGCGCATAGGGCTGGCCTACGCCGTCAACGACAAAACCACCATCAACGCCGGCTACGGGATCTACTACGAGAACCTGGGCCTGACCAGCAGCGTCAATCCCCGGCAGCCGGGCTTCTCGCGCAACACCCAGGTCTCCATTTCGAACGACAACGGCCTCACCTATGCCACCTCCTTCGACGATCCCATTCGGCAGCCGCTGCTCCAGCCGGTGGGCAAGAGCCTGGGGCTGATGACCGATATCGACGGCGGCGGCCGCAACTTCGAACGGTTCATCACCAAGAATCCCTATTCGCAGCGCTGGTCGTTCAGCGTGCAGCGGGAACTGCCGCTCGACGCCATCCTGCGTGCGACGTACATCGGGGGCCGGGCCGTCCGCCTGATGGTGAATCGCAATGCCAACGCGGTGCCCAACCAGTACCTCTCCACGCTCCCGGTCCGCGATCAGGCCACGATCGATTGGATGAATGCCAACGTGCCGAATCCGTTTCGCGGCGTCGAGGGCGTGACCAGCGGTTTGTACACCAACGCCAACATGACGCGCGGGCAGTTGCTGCGGCCGTACCCGCACTATGGAAACTTCTCCATGGGCGAGCCCAGCGGCTTCAGCACCTACCATGCGCTGCAGGTGGATTTCAACCGCCGCTTCGCCAACGGTTTCGACTTTGGCGGCGCCTACACCTGGTCGAAGACGATGGAAGCCTCGTCGTTTCTCAACGGCGGGGATGCCCTTCCGTATTACCAGGTCAGCGCCAACGACCGGACCCACATGTTCAACGTCCACAGCATCATCCACCTGCCGTTCGGACGGGGCCGGAAGATCGGAACCAACTGGCGCGGGGTGGTCAACCACATCTTCGGCGGCTGGCAGGTCGGCTCGCTGCTGCGGCTGCAGGGGGGCGCGCCGATGGGGTTCGGGCAGTTCGTGCTCAAGCCCGGCAAGCGCCTCGACGACATCCTGCTTCCCTCCGAAGACCGGGACATCCGCCACTACTTCAAGAACTACAACTGGTACCGGGACCAGAACGGCGGCGATGCCGCGGCGGCGACGGCCCAGATGAACGCCGAGTATCCCTTCGAAACCTCTTCCGCCATCGCCAACCTGGCCTCGAACCTGCGAACCATTCCGGACCGGTTTTCGCAGTTCCGGGCGCCCGGCTACCTGCTGGTGGACGCCAACTTGAAGAAGGAGTTCCAGCTTGCCGAGGCTACCACCCTTTCGATCCGGGTGGATGCCAGCAACGTGCTGAACAAGTGCAACTGGCTGAACGTGAACACCGGGGTGACGAACCCCTCGACTTTCGGGATCGTGGGTTCGCAGAACGGCTATCCCCGGCAGCTTCAGCTCTGGCTCACGCTGAAGTTTTAAGTTTCGCTACACCGCGGGAGCGGGGCGGTTAGCCAGATGCGCCGGCGGCTGCCGGAAGGTCAGGAGCAGATTGGCGGCGAAGATCGTGACGGCGGTCATCTCGGTGATGGCGGAGACCGGAAGCAGCGGCCATAGCGCCGGCAGGTAGCCCTCGTAGGCGCCGATCTCCGAGACGACCCGCAGGG
>JAWLGN010000094.1:0-17896 GCA_041685075.1 Bryobacteraceae bacterium | reverse complement strand
GATCACGGTCCGGAACGCCTGGTGTCCCCGTCCGTTGTTGGTCACCGCGTCCTCGCAGATCTTCGGGAAGCGGATATTCTCGACCACGTTATCGTACCCGCTCAGAACGTGAATGCCGTCGGGGAAGCGGTCCAGCGTGAAATTGCGGATGATGTTCCGGTTGCCGTGAATCTCAATCAGCGGATCCTGGCCTTCTTTCTGGCTGCAATCGTCGGGGCCGCTGTACTTGAAGGTGATGTTGCGGTCTTCGCCGTCGATGACGGTATCGTTGCCGCGCAAGACGATGCGGTCCTCGATCTCGATGAAGGCGTTAGAGACCTGGAAAGTGATCCTGCCGCCACCGGCGGCCGCGACCCGGGCGAGGGCGTGCCGGAGCGCCGCCTCCGTGCCTTCAATTCTCAGGTCCAGCGCCGAGGACGGCGCTGCGATGACGGCCGCCGCCAGGAGGAGGGCCCTCCGCGTTACACCTCGCGCATCATTTCGTCCCAAGTGACTCCCCGCTTCGTCTCGATAGCCATGCGTCCCAGTATAGCGGTCAGGGTGCTCTCGCACCCGCTGGGAATAGCGTTTTCCGCCGCGCCCGCGAGCACTTTTGCCAGGAACTCCTCTACCGCGTCGATGGTGATTTCGCGCCTGGAGTTCACCCGGACGGTCTCGCCCTCGGCCGGTTCCCACTTGTAGTAGGTGCGGTGTGTTTCGAGCACCCCGGCGGAGCCGAAGAACTGCTCGCGCACATCGCGGTAGCGCCGCGGAGTCAACTGCGCAGCCACCAGCACGCCTCTCAGGCCGCGGGGATACTCGTAGACCACGCCGAGGTGGTCGGAATTGTCGCCGAACGCGCGCTTGATGCGCCCGCCCGACCCGGTCGCGCAGGCCGGGCGGGCCTTCGCGAACCAGTTCAAAACGTCGAGCCCGTGGCAGTCCTGTTCCACGATAATATCGCCGGATGTCTCGCGGAACACGCTCCAGTGCCGCAGGCGCCGGTGTTCCGGCGGATGCCGGGACTGAACCGGCCGCATCGCTGCACCGCTGCGGATGAAGTGGCACTCCATAAACAGCAACCGGCCCAGCTGTCCCGAAGTAACGATCCTCTCGGCCGCGCGATATTCCGGGCTGAACCGGTTCTGGAACCCGAATACCATGTGGCGGGATGGATCGGCCTGGGCCGAGGCCCGCAACATGCGTTTGACCCCGGCGACATCGGCTGCAGCGGGCTTCTCAATGAAGATGTGCTTGCGCGCCTGGACGGTCGTTTCGAAATGCTCGGGATGCAGGAAAACCGGCGTGGCAATGACGACGGCGTCGATTCCGGGCTGCGCGAGCAGGTCCCTGTGGTCCTTGTAGACAGGCACGCCGTTGGCGCCCGGTATTTGGGTTTTGGCCCGGTCGATCTGGTCGTCGAAAGGGTCGCAGAGTGCCGCGATACGGGCCCTCGGGTCATTTGCGAACAGCGTGGCGACAAAACGCCCCCGCCCGCCCGTCCCGATGACGCCGAGGGCCACGGCGGAATTTGCTTGCGACCCGAAGGCCGCGGCCGTACCCGCCAACAGTAGGTTCCCGCTCGCGGCACCCAGTGCACGGCGCCTGGTGATGGATTTCATAGTATCTTCTCTCGTGAAAGAATAGCCGGAAACCGGGCCCACCGCCGACCGTGGATGGTAGGGGAGTGCGGCGGCGCCTCAGATACGCCGCCGCCGATTCTCGCGGCCAGGGCAGCCGCCTCTTCCGCCGTCCTTGACTGCAGCTTGCCCCCGTGGTCAGCGGCTCAGAAACTCAGCCTGGCGCTCATCTGCACGGCTCGGCCGGACCCTCCCGACTGAATCACGCCGAACGTGGCCGCGCTGGACATGTTCGTGCCGGGGTTGCCCCAGGTCTTCGTATTGAAGGCATTGATCGCTTCGCCGCGGAATTGGAGCCTCAGGCGCTCCCGGAACTTCACATCTTTGCTAAGCGCAAGATTCTGGCTGAAATCGCCGGGACCGCGCAACTCGTCGAAGTTGAGCACCTCCGGTGTGATGACGTATTGGTTGGGGAGGGGTGCAAAAGCGGTGATGTCGAAGTATGGGTTCAGGATGTTGCCGGCGGCGTCCCGTTGGTCGCCTATCCGCCCCGCCACCGGCCCCGACAGTGCCGCGTTGCGCAGCCTCACGGGACGGCCGTTGGCGTGCGAGATGGATAGCGGACTCCCCGACCTCGCGTTCAGGTATCCGGAGATGGACCAGCCCTCCACAAGCCGCGCCAGTGGGCCGCGGAAGCCCGCTCCCAGCGGCTTGCCGGGACCGAACGGCAGATCGTAGACGAAAGATATGCGGCTCACGTGGGTTAGGTCGAGATTCGAGACCGAGCGGAAGTGGCGGTGGTTGACGACACTCGCGGTGTTGTTGTCAATCAGCTTGGAGTTGGTGTAAGTCCACAGCACGCCGAGGCCGTGTGTAATCCGTTTCTCTACCCTTGTCTGCAGGGCATGGTAGATCGCCCGGCCGGTGTTGAGGCCATCCGCAGTCAGCGAAGTGAACTGCGGGAACTGAACCCATAACTGCCGCTGCACGATGGTCGCGCCCTGCCCCAGCGAAGAAGTGGGAGGGAACAGGTCAAGGAAAGGATTCGGGATCCTGGTGTTTTCGGCGGTCCCGAGGTGCAGGTAGGCGTCGGGCCGCTCGTTCAGGTTGAAGCTTTCCAGTTGCTTCAGGCTGAGCATCCCGGAGTAGGCCGCCTCGACGACGACCTGGCCCGGCAACTGGCGCTGCACGCCGAACTGCCACTGCTGGTTGTAGGGATTCACGCGGCCCAAGTCGAAGAAGGTCAGGTTGTCACCGTAACGGGCCGCCAGCCCTCTCGCTCTGCCTTCCGGCGCCTGCAGCCCGGCGGGGAACGGGTTCGCCAAGGTCGTGAACGGCGTAGCTCCGGCGTCGATTGTCCCGACGTACGGCGTCACCGCGTTGAAGGTCGCTACGGAGCCGTCGAAGGAAGTGTTGAACGCTTGGGCGCCGTAGAACAAGCCGTAGCCGCCGCGAATCACAGTCTTGCTGTTGACGCTGTACGCGAAGCCGAATCGCGGCCCGAAGTTGTTGCGGTCGATGTTGCCTTCGTGGCGCGGGTTGCCGTTCACGCCGGCGAACAGGAGCCCGCCGCGGAGGTCCAGCCCGGGGACCTGAATGGGAGAGGCGGCGTGATAGTCGAATCCGTAGGCCACCCGGTCGTAACGCTCCGTATAGGGCACTTCCAGTTCGTACCGCACTCCGAAGTTCAAGGTCAGCCTCGGTAGCACCCGCCAGTCCTCCTGGATGAACAGCGACATCGACTGGGTCTGCAGTGAAAGCGGGCTGTTGTAGCCCAGGCTCCCCGAAGCCGGAATTCCAAGCAGCATGCTGGCCAGCCCCGATCCGGAAACGTCCGCCGAGGTGGGCACGAACGGATTTGCCTGCGTGAAGACGGCGGAAAAGGTGAAATCCCCCGACCCCGCGGTGCTCGATGGGGACTCGTTCCTGCGTGTCACGCGGTAATCGCCCCCAAACTTCAGGTTGTGGTTGCCGGCGATCTTGTAGAAGGTTGCCACGACGGTCTGGGTGAACTGGCGTTGTTTCCTCAGCGTGGAACCGAAGGTGGCAAAGTTCTCGCCGGGATTGAAGCGCGGCCAGCCGCTGGCCGCCTGGTTACGGAGGATCATATCAGGGAGGTCCAGTTCGGCGGGGTCCTGGAGCTTCGCGGGCACGGTGCGCGGGGCGTCTCGCCCGGAAAACCCGTACCGCAGCGAGCCGACCAGCGTCGGCGAATAGGTGGCGGTGTGATCGAGCGCGATGGAATGGAAGACCCGGCGCTCCAGTCCCAGGTCGGCCGAACCTTCCCCCGGGTAGGAATAAGCGCCGCGCATCAGGTCCTCGCCTTCCTGCCGCCGCGTGAGGCGGCTGTACCGGCCGAAGAGCCGATGCCGGGAACTTAGGTTGTGGTCCAGCCGCAGGCTGCCTTGGCTCTCCTGGACTTCGGTGATGCCGGCGCCTCCCCAGTTGTAGGCCCCGATCTGTGGAGTGACCTGCTGGTTAGGCAGGGGATATACCCTCGAAACCGCGAGGCCGGTTGGATTTAGCCGCGAGGCTGGTATGATCGAGCCGGGGAACGGTACGCGGCTGGCGGTGGCGCCGCTCCCCATGGTGGTCCAAGGATCGTATACCTGCAGGATGGCCGTACCCCGCCGGTTCAGGGTCTGGGAGAAATCTCCGTTCCGTTCCAGGTCGGTGGGAACGCGCGCTTGCCGCGTCATGTTTCCCTTGTCGAGGTTGTTCTCGTAGGAGAAGCTGAAAAAGGTCCGATTGCGCCCGTCGTAGAGGCGTGGTGCCCATACCGGCCCGCTGACGAGGCCCCCGAACTGGTTGTAGCTTACCGGCGGTTTCGGCAAGCCCAGGCGGTTGTTGCTCCAACTGTTCGCGTTTAGGGCGCTCCAACGTTTGAAATCGTAGATGGAGCCGTGCACCTGGTTGGTCCCGCCCCGGGTGGTAATGCTGATTGCACCCCCATTGGAGCGGCCGTAGGCGGCATCGAACATCGTAGTGTGGATCTTCATCTCCTCCACCGCGTCCAGCGGCGGGATGAACACCGCAATGCCGCCGCTCTGGGGGAGCGTGTTGGGGATGCCATCCACCATAATCTCGTTACGGCCGCGAATCCCGCCGCCGCCCATGATACTGATGTTCGACTGGGCGTTGCTGGTGTACGTCCCCGTATCTCCGGTCACGCCCGCCGAAAGCATCACCCGATTCATGGCGTTGCGCGAAAGGCTGACCGGAAGATTCTGGATGTAGCTGCGGTCAACCACCACGCCCAGATCCGCGTTGGACGTGTTCACCAGCGGCGCCGCCTCGGTAACCGTGATATGTTCGGTGGCCAGCCCGATCTCCAGCACCAGATCGATGGTAACGTCCGATCCGACTGATACACGGATGCCGGACCTCTCGATGCGCTTGAACCCGGCGTGCTCGACTTCCAGCCGGTAGTCCCCGGGCAGCAGCAGCGCGATCCGGTAGTTTCCCTGCTCATTGGTCCTGGTTTCCGCGGCCGTGTTCGTTGCGACGTTGACGGCTCTGACCGAAGCTCCGGGGACGAGCGCGCCCGAAACGTCCGTGATCCGGCCCAGTATGCTGCCGCGGAACTCCTGAGCGTATGCCGCACAGCAGATTAGAAGTACGATCAGAATCCTCATTGCGAAACCTCTTCAGACCTGTCCGGGCAGTATATAGGGCGCCCGGTACGTTTGCCGGCTCAATAGCCTGTTGGCTTCCTCGTCGCCGGGGAAGCGTTCGGCGCGCGGGTCGAACGTCAGCGTGCGCCGGATTCTGTACGAGATGTTCGCCAGATGGGCGAGTACGGTGGTCTTGTGGCCTTCCTCGATGTCCGCAGTCAAATCGGTGTGCCGGCGGGTGCGGATGGCGTGAATGAAATTTCGGAAGTGGTCCAGGTTCGTCCCGGGATCCCTGACGCATTCGCCGGAAGGCCCCCGTTTGCGCTTACGGCCGAGGAACGTATAGTAGCTGCTATAATCCGGCATCACCATGTAGCCTTCCGAACCGTAGAAGATCACTCCCACCACGTTGCCGGCTCCACGGCTGGGGTATACTTCCCCGATTCCGGCCTCGAAATTCGTCATCCAGTGGCGGACTTCGAACTGCACCAGGAGATCGCGGCCGGCGTATTCGAAGCTGGCCAGTTGCGTGTTGGGCGTCTCCTGGTCGTCTTTGTGAACGTACCGCCCCCCCATGGACTGCACTCGCGTGGGGTGCATATCCAATCCCAGGCCCCACCGGATGATATCGAGTTGGTGGATGCCCTGGTTTCCGATCTCGCCGTTGCCGAAGTCCCAAAGATAGTGCCAGTAGATATGGAACCGCTGCCGGGAGAACGGTTGCATGGGGGCCGGGCCGACCCACAGCTCGTAGTTCACGCCCTTCGGTACGGGTTCTTCCCTGATCCTGCCGATGCTCTCGCGCCACTTGTAGGCCATCCCGCGGGCCATGTAAACCTCGCCGATCACGCCCTCCCGGAGCTTGCGGATACCCTGGTGCATCGCGGGATTGCTGCGGGACTGGGTTCCGTGCTGGACCATCCGATTGTATTTCCGGGCGGCCTCGACCATCCGCCGGCCTTCGACAATGCTGTAGGAGGCCGGTTTCTCGACGAGCACGTCCTTGCCGGCCTGGCACGCCCAGATCGTGTTCAGCGCGTGCCAGTGGTTGGGGGTGGAGTAGGCCAGGGCGTCGATCGATGGGTCGTCGAGCAAGCGCCGGAAATCGGTGAGCAGCCTCGGGGATCTCCCCGCCGGGTCCGGAAACTCCGCCGCTCGCTTCCGGAGCACAGGTTCATCGATGTCGCATAGAGCAGCAACTTGCACGTTCTGCTCCTTGGCGAGCTCATGGAAGCACCGGATATGGTCCCGGCCCCGGCGTAACAGCCCGACCACCGCCACGCGGAGTCGGTCGTTCGGGCTGAGCCGATTGGCGGCGATCGCGGGTGCTGCCGAACTCAGGAATCCACGCCTGCTGATACGCGTCATCGCAGGTTCAAGAATGGACCGGCGGAACGGGCCGGAAAAGTGTCTTTGGCTGTGCGTAACGGTCCGTGTAACGTTACATCGTGGCCCTATCAATGGATTTGCGGTAAATGAAGCGACTTGAGCAGGTTCGTGAACCGCGCGTCGGGGCGAAGCGGGTCGAAAACCGGGTCCACTGCCAGCCAGACGAGCCAGGGATCATGCTCCTGGCGGGCCCTTTCGAGCCATTCGAAGGCGCGGTCGTGCTCACTCAGCCCGAGATAGATCAGCACCCGGCTTATGGGTGAGACGTATCTGGCCACGGTGAGATCCTCGAGCTCCCGCAGGAGCCTTCCGGCTTCCACTTGGTTTCCGGAGATCCCATAGCAATATCCGAGCGCCGCGATCACGAACGGGTTTGAACCGGGGAGGCGCTTCGCCGTCTGGAAAGCCTCCAGGGCTTCGGCGAGCATGCGCTTCTCCTTGTAGGCCATGCCCAGGTGTGCGTGGGCCGACGGGAAGTTGGGATCAAGTTCCAGCACCTTGCGGTAGTGCTCGATGGCCCTGTCGTACTGCCGGCTCGAATGGAAGATCCGACCCGTATCCCGGCCTATCGCGACTGAGAGAGGGTCCAGTTCCTGCGCCCGCATGGCCAGCGCGAGCGCTTCGTCCATCCGCCCCATCGCGCGCAGAAACCCGGAGTACCACTGGAGCGCGGTGGCGTAGCCGGGGCTGAGTTCGATCGAGCGGCGGTAAGCCTGTTCGGCGCCTGTCCAGTCCCAGTCGTAGAATGACCGGACGAACCCCAGGGCGGCATGCGCTTGGCCAAGAGTGTCGTCCAGCCCGAGCGCTCTCTCGGCAGCGTTCCTGGCTTTCGGCATCGCTTCTCTTGGGGGTAGCACGCCATAGGAGGCCAGCATGGCATATGAATCCGCTACAGCCGCGTGGACGACCGCCCATTCCGTGTCTTCCGCGATCGCCTGCTGGTAGTATTCGAGGCTCTTGAGCAAGCCCGAATCGGTTCGCCTGTTCCAGTGGAACCGCCCCTGTAAATAGAGGTTGTAAACCTGCAGTGTGGCCGGACCTCGTGTGGTCAGGAATGCGCCTCCGCGCGCCAGCCGTACCTGGAGTGCACCCGCGATTGCGGTGGCGATCTCCTCCTGGATGGCGAAGATGTCGCTCGCCTCGCGGTCGTAGTTCCCGGACCAGAGGTGGTAGCCGTCGGCCACGTTGACCAGCCGCGCCGCGACGCGCAGCTTGCCGTCCGCCATCCGAACGCTTCCTTCCAGGACCGCACCGACGTTCAGTTGCTGCCCGATCCTCCGGATGTCGCTGGCTTTTCCTCTGAACTGGAAGACGGAGGTCCGCGACACAACCCGCAACCCTTCCACTTTCGACAGAGCGTTGATCAGTTCGTCTGTCATGCCATCGCAGAAGTATTCCTGGTCCTGTTTCGGGCTGACATCGGAGAATGGCAGAACCGCAACAGAGGCGGCGTAAGGCGCTTGAGGCGCGCTCATGCGGATGCCGGCACTGCGGCCGAGCCACACGATGCCTCCGAACACCGCTGCCGCTACCAGCCCTGCGGATACGGTCCAGGCAACTCGCCGCGAGAGGGCCCACGACCGCAATCTGGGGGGCGCAGGCCGAAATGCCGGCTCGTAACCGCCTCTCGGAAATTCGATCCGGACGGCGTCGCGTGCGCCTTCGGATTGGTAGTACGCTTTGAGCCGGGAGCGGAGTCTGTGTGCCTCCACTCTCACCACGGGATCGATGCGGGGATCGAAATCCTCTCCTCGGCCGAAAACGTCCACCCCGAGGCTGTATTCTTTGAGCCGCTCCCCCTGACCATCGAGCGCACTCTCGACGGCGCACCGTAGCAGCCGGCTCGAGCGGCCGGCCTGGCGGAAAGCTCTGCTGGCAAGCACCTTGCCGAGTTCCGCCCGAATCGATTCCGGCGAAAGATCGCCCTTAGCGCCCGACCCGTGGCCGGATAAATTTCGGTCGATCATTTTCCCCTGCAGCGCGCGAACCCAAAGTGGCGCTGGCTTGCTCCATTCTATAACGGGCGGAGCCGAAGCTGTCTTTTCGTGAGATCGTCGGCGCAGCTGCGAGCTGCTTGGTTGACCGCTGATGACGCTGGTGCTACGCTCCGCATATGCGCGCCCGGTCTTTGTCGTTGACGACCGCTGTCATTCTCGCCTGGAGCGGGGCGCTCCAGGGCCAACCGAAGCCCCGGCTTACAGAATGGGAACGCGGTATTGCGCTCGAAGCGCCCGGTGAACGCGGCAGGGGCGTGCACTTCTGGTTCTACGAATGGAACATGTTCGATGCCGTCTCGCCGGGCCAGCACACCCACGGGACTTTTCGCTCGGTCCGAACGTTCAACGCGGAAGGCACGAAGGCGACTCTCGCCCTTCCCGGATTGCGCCTGAGCGTCGACAGCGTGGCGGGAGGCGCCGACCTGCTACTGGAGGTAACCAACACCAGCGGGCACGACTGGCCCGAGCTGGCCGGCATCATTCCATGCTTGAGCCCTGGACGTGTGGAGGCGACGATGCGGCCGGCAGCGCCACCTTTCTTTCACGTGCCGCTTGACCCGCGGTTTGCCGACCATGAGCGCAAGCGGACCTTCTTCGTCTCGCGGGATGGGCTGGCGCTCCTCGGGTCGCGCGACATTCACTTCAACGGCGATTTGCGGGCCGCCGTAGACCGCGTTTCCGATGGCGGCCAGTTCGTCTTCTCCAACAAATGGCCGACCTCAGAGATAAACTCCGAAGCCGGGTTGCTGATCCGTGAATCAGCGGATGGCCGGTGGGTGACGGGGATCGGTTGGGACGATTACGTTTCCGTGCAGGGTCACAATCCCTGGAGTTGCATGCACGTGTGCGTGCGGGTGGGACCTCTCCCGCGGGGGCATACAAGATCCGTACGGGGCAAGCTCTACCTGTTCCGCGGCAGCAAGGCAAATTGCCTGACGAAGTTTCGAGACGACTTTCCCTCGCGCCGCTAGTTCTCAGGCCTGTCGGCAATCAGAACCGGATCCGCCGTGGCGCTCGTCCGTATTGGGTATCCGCATTGGGTGGTTAACCCCGCTGGGCCGCTGAACGGGAGTTTACTCGAAAGCCGGGTGACGCACGTAGAGGCGCCAGACACCGGTCGTCCGGCGCGAATTCGGATCCCCGGTGGCGCATGTACTCGAAACACTCGGCAGCCCTCCGCGACTGCCAGCAGGTCTGGTGTGGCAGCAATCAGATAGCGGCAGTCGCGCGTCGGCGAGTATCAGATTGGCTCCGCCGCCGACGATCATCGTGCGCTGAAGCCCGTCTGGTCTGCGCGGTGGCGAACCTCCATGGTCCGGGCGTGTCGGGCGGCGCAGGGCAGCGCGGCCTTGCCCCACCATCCGGGAAGCGATGCAGGTTCTTCCGCCGTCGTCGTCATCGCGCCTACCGCGCCACCTCGTAGACGCGCGCCTTGTCGCTCTCGCGCCGGATGCTGTTGATGGTCATGCCGCCCTTGCTGGCCAGCACGCTGACGAAGCCGCGCACGGTATGGGCCCGCCAGCCCGTAGTGTCCTGAATTTGCCGCAGTGTCGCGCCGCCCTTGCGTTCGAGCATCGCGATCACCTTCGCCTTGGCGGTGCCCTCGCGAGGTACCTTCGGCTCGCTGGCTTTCGCCGGCTTGACGCCCTTGGCGCCTTGGGCCGGGCGGCGGTCCTGGTGTGCGTGGAGACGCCGGCCTGGGCGCCATCGGGCCCGTGGGCTTCGAGTACACCCAGAGCGGGCTGCTCAGCGAACTTCTCGACCGCCCGCCAGATGCGGACCATGGCGATTTGGCGGTTCTCGAACTTCTGCACCGGCTTGAGCCCCACGCGCGGCGCCAGTTTCTCCCAAACGGCCACAAAGCGCGCCATGGGCCACTCCAGGCCGGCGTGCGTGAATGCCTTGCTGCTGTCGAATACCAGCGTCCCGTCAGGCGCTGCCGAGTCGCTGGACGGCGGCGCGTCCAAGACCCTGATGTTGTTCTCGCTGTTGATCGAGAAGATCACTGTTCTGCTCCTTTCCGGCCGGCCCTTGCAACCGGCCCGGAGATTGCGCCCCGCTGCGCGCGGGGTGGCTCTGCGCGTTAGAAGGCATCTTTGCCATGGCGCCAATCCTCGGCTTCCTGGATGGCGCACTCGATATGCACTCGCGCCGCGCGATTGCTGAGCCGGGCGGCCAGGCGACGCAGATCGGAAAGGATGGCGTCGTCGCTGGCCGCGGCGGCCTGGCTCGCGCCCTCGTGGGGCTGATCGAGAAGCCCCGCCACCAGCTCGGTGGCGCTCTCGATGTAGATTCGCGCGTGGTCGGGGACCTGGGCGGTGAACTGGCGCAGCGCCGCTACCACGTCCACGCTGGCGGGCTTGGCTTCCTGGTTCGCGTTCGGCTGGGTCTTGGCCATCTGCTTATCTCCCTTGCCATGACAATTCATCGCTCAGGTCCGGGAACTGATCAAGCGAAATCTGCAACCGTTCGTGATCTGACGCTCACAACCGGGGCGTTGAGTGCTGCGCCCCGGGCACGGTATAGTACCCGGGGCGCTGTTGCTGCAGATGGCCGGGATCATTCCAGCTCCAGCGAATGCACCTCCGTCTGCACGTGCTGCGCCACGGTCAACCCCACGACGTGGATGTCGTTCGCATACGTGAAGAAGATGACCGCCCCGCGCGCCGGGTGCGGCCCGCTGTAGTCCATCGTGCCGTCGTTCGCCCGGCGGTCGACCAGGTGGGTGCGCGTCGTGCCGTCGGACATGGTGAAGACCGCCCGGAACACCGTGGTGGCCGGGTCCGCCGTCCAGATGTCGGTAATGAAGTGGTAGGGCGTAGGCGTGAAGCGCCCGAGGCCCAGCACATTGAAGTCGATGCGGAAGATCTTGACCGTGGCCGTGCCGAACTGTAGCTCCTTCCCATACGGGAAGGGTGCCTGCGCCAGCGCGCAGGCCGCCGCCAAGACCAAGGTGATGGCGATGCGTTTGTAGATCATGCGGTACTCCTTCATTGCCTTAAGCCCGCCAATACCCGGGCGGGCGCGGGCGGGGTGTCCAGGCCGGCCGTCAACCGACCTGGACGATGCGCCCGGTCTCGGGGTCGTACCATCCGTGGCTGTGGTCGTGATCCTTGCGTGCCTCCTTGCATGACGATTCATCGCTCGGAACGCCCCGGAGGTCAAGGGAAAGCTACTGTCTTTTCAATGACGTAGACGGTCAAAAGGCGATGGGGGCGGTACTTCAGAAGCCATCGACTACTCGTCGGCGCCCGGCCCGCCGCCGGACCCGGGCGCAAGAAGCGGTAGTGAGGCGAAGGCTCCTTGCCGTGCTGCCTTTGCGCCCTGGGTTCCGGCTGCCCGGCTTACCCGGCCGAATGGTTCCTCCTGCGGTTGCCCCTCCGGGGCAAGAAGGATGCGCTGAAGTTCGAGGACTATATCCTGCCGCTGGTGTTCATCAAGCGTCTGTCGGACGTCTTCGAGGACGAGATCGCCCGCCTCAGCGCGGCCGCCCGTATCAAGGACCCGCTGGTGCTCGGCGGGTGCCAAGGCGTCGGGAGCGCTCGGCTGAGGCGCCGGCGCAGCCGCAGGCTTCGGGCGCAGGTGGCGGTACAGCGAAGCCCGCGGCACGTTGAGCGCGCGGCAGGCCGCCGCCCGTCCCACCTTTTGGCCGAGCTGGTGGGCGGCGGTCAATGAGTTCTCCTCGCCGCTCTTGACCTCCGGCAGCGAGATCCCCAGCAGGGCCGATGCTTTTCTGCACGTTGATGATGAGTTCGGCTGGTCCAGGACGAAGCGATCCACTTCCTCTGAACTGCTTTCTCTCCTATAATGGCTTCGGGAACTCTCTCGGGAGGGCCGCCATGATTGGCCGGAAGTTCTTGGCACCGCCAATGGAGAGAGCCACCTGTTGCCATCGCCCGGGGCGCTCCTCGGCGGAAAGCTATTCCGCTCCCCGCATCTCCACTGGGCCTAATCTCCAAGCAAATCATTCGCAAAGGGAGTACGGCTATTATGGCGCGGGACACAGGAAAGCGTACCCCACCGGGAGAAGCGCCGGCCGGGGAAGAACGGAGGCTGAATGCGGCTATCGTGGACGCGTGTCCGGCCGTCATTTACGCCAAGGATAGTCAGGGCCGATACATCTTGGTCAATTGCGAGTGGGAGACCCTGTTTCACGCGACCCGGGATCAAGTGATGGGAAAGACCGATTACGATCTCTTTCCCAAGGAGAATGCCGACCTGTTTCACGAGCACGATAAACAGGTGCTCGAAGGCGGACATGCCGTGGTGTGCGAGGAGAGCGCAAGGCTGGGAGACGAACTGCGCATTTACTCTTCGTTGAAATTCCCCATGGTGGGTATCTGCTTGACTCAGGTAGCCCCAACATGTAGTATGCGGGGGTGAAGGAAGAATACCCGCGGAATCTGACCGAATTGGAGGCGAAGTTCGGCACCGAGGAAGCTTGCCGGGCGTACCTGGCACGGCTGCGATGGCCGGAAGGTTTCCGCTGTCCGCGTTGCGGTGGCGGCCGGTCGTGGCCTGTGCGAGGGGTGCTGCTGGAGTGCGGCGGTTGTGGCTGCCAAACTTCGGTGACAGCGGGAACGATCTTCCAGGACACCCGGACTCCCTTGCCGGTCTGGTTCCGCGCCATGTGGTGGGTGACCACCCAGAAGAACGGTGCCAGCGCCTTGGGGCTGCAACGAGTACTCGGGCTGAAGAGCTATGAGACGGCGTGGGCGTGGCTGCATAAATTGCGGCGCGCCATGGTGAGGCCGGGACGCGATCTGCTCGCCGGCAGAGTCGAAGTGGACGAATGCTACCTGGGCGGTCTGGAGGAGGGCCTGCCCGGTCGGCTCAACTTGCAGAAAGCGCTGGTGGTTGTCGCCGCGCAAGAGGACGGGCCGGGGATCGGTCGGATTCGCATGCGTCAGATTCTGGACGCGTCTGCCGAGAGCTTGGTGCCGTTTGTGGAGCACTCGGTCGAACGGGGTAGCGTCGTCCACACCGACGGGTGGTCGGGATACCTCCCCTTGGAGCGCAAGGGCTACCGCCACGAGGTCACGATTCTCAAGAGGAAGAAGAAGACTCCCTCGCAACTGCTGCCCCGGGTCCATCGCGTGATTTCCCTCCTCAAGCGCTGGCTGATGGGCACCCACCAGGGGGCGGTCAGCCACAAACACCTCGACTACTACCTCGACGAGTTCACGTTCCGGTTCAACCGGCGACGATCCAGCAGCCGCGGCAAGCTCTTCTTCCGCCTCGCGCAGCAAGCCGTTTCAGTCGAGCCTGTTCCCCTGGACCACATCCTTCACCCCGGACCTGCGCCGAAAACGAAACCACAACCTGTGGGGGCTACCTGAGTCAAGCAGATACCCACCTTCCCCATTACCGGTTCCTCGGGAAGGCCGGTAGCCGTCTGCGGGATCTCCATCGATATCACGGAGCGCAAGCGCGTCGAGGAGGCGCTGCGCAAGGCGCACGAGGAATTGGAGGCGCGGATAGAAGGGCGGACCGCGGAACTCATCCGGGCCAACGAAAGACTGAAGGCGGAGATCATGCAGCGTACGGAAATGCAAGCGAAGCTGCACGCCAGTCAGGAATATTACCGCGCACTGATCGAGAACGCAATGGATATCGTCACAGTGCTGGAAGCCGACGCCACCATACGCTATGCAAGTCCAGCGGTCGAGCGGGTGCTGGGCTATGTGCCCGAGCAGAGGCCCGGAAAGAACCTGCTCGACTTTGTCCATCCCGACGATCTCCCGGCTGTCAAGGATGCTTTGGCCGAAGCTGTTCGGGGTGACCGTCATTCGGCAACCATGGAGTGCCGGTACCGGCATAAGGACGGATCCTGGCGGGTGATCGAAGCCACCGCCAGAAACCTCCTGAACGATCCAGCTGTCAATGGAATTGTCGTCAACTCGCGCGACGTTACCGAGCGCTGGCGCGCCCAAGAAGCGTTGCGGCAGAAGGAAGCCGAACTCCGTGAGAACCAGAAGCAACTCAGAACATTGGCTGCGCGTTTTTTGAAGAGTCAGGAAGAGGAGCGGAGCAGGATCGCCCGCGAACTCCATGACGATTTGAGCCAGAAGCTGGCATTCCTCGCGGTCGAGGCGGAGGTGCTGGAACAGCGGCTGTCGGAAGTGCCGGATCCGATGCGGGACCGTCTTCGGTCACTCAAGCGCCGGGCAGTGGATCTGTCGGAAGACGTGCGCCGCATGGCCCACCAACTCCACCCTGCAGTTCTGGATGATCTCGGCCTCGAACCCGCGCTGCGCTCGTATTGCGCCGAGTTTTCCGTGCTGACGGGGATTCCGGTGAAGTTTTCGTGGCAAAAGCCATTCGGATCGTTGCCGTCTGAAGTTGCTCTATGCCTGTACCGAGTCACGCAAGAAGGCCTACGCAATGTAGCCAAGCATTCCCGGGCGCCACGCGCCGCGGTGACACTTGCGGGTGCGGCAGATGCCATCCAGCTCTCCATCACGGACTCGGGCGTCGGTTTCAGTTTAGACGAGGTGAAGAGCAAGGGCGGGCTGGGTATAGCGAGCATGGAAGAGCGGGTTCGCCTCGTAAACGGCAGCATACTGATTGAGTCTGTCCCTGGGAAAGGCACGCGGATCAAAGTGCATGTTCCGCTGCCGCGGAGGACCGATGAAACGCCCCCGTCTGCTTCTGGCCGATGACCATCCCATTGTGATCGCGGGGTTGCGCGACGTGCTCGAACCGCAGTTCGAAATCGTTGGAACGGCTGGAGACGGCCGCTCTCTTGTGGACATGGCGCCGCTGCTGAAGCCCGACGTGATCCTGCTGGATATCTCCATGCCTTTGCTGAATGGGCTCACGGCTGCCCGCCAGCTTAAGAAGCAGCTTCCCGCGGTGAAGCTGATTTTTTTGACGATGCACGCGGACGCCGATTACGTCACGGAGGCATTTCGCGCCGGCGCTTCCGGGTACATCCTGAAGCGCTCGGTTGCCTCGGAACTGGTCGGGGCGATTGAGGAGGTCCTCAAGGGGCGAACCTACCTCACCCCCGCCATTGCGGAGAGTTTCCCTGGCCTCTTACGGGAACCGTCGGCCAAGGGCATGATGTCCTCCTGCGACCTTACCGACCGCGAACGAGAGGTGCTGCAGCTGCTGGCTGAAGGGTATCCGTCCAAGAGAATTGCCGCCATTCTCCACGTTACGATCAAGACCGTGGAGTTTCACAAGGCCACGATCAAGCGCAAGTTGCGCCTGCACACGACGGCCGAGCTGATAAAGTACGCGATCGAACATAAGATCAGCGGGGGTGAGGGCTGATGAGCCCCCGGCCTGGTGCAGACCATCAGGTCGAAAACTAGGGTTTTATCCAGTAGTCCTTCCAGCACAGCGTGTATTAACCTTGGTTGACGTTGAAGGTGCCTATGGCTGCGGAGGCGATGCGACGATGGCCACACGCTTCAAGGAAACACTTCCTCAACCTGATCGACCGTGCACCGTGCTGGCGGTCAACCTCGCTCACGAAGACAACATTTCCCTTGCAGACGCTCTGCGTGGCTCTTGCTGGCAGTTGAAAGAAGTTCAGACCTGCCGGGAGGCTCTCCACTCTGCACGCAACGGCTCGTTGCACGTTGTGCTGTGCGGCCCGGATATGCCGGATGGGAACTGGAATACCCTCTTCGACAAGCTGTGTGAACTGGCCGCCCCGCCCGCCGTAATCGTGGTTTCCAGGTTGGCGGATGAGCGGCTCTGGGTGGAGGTGCTCAACCTCGGCGGTTATGACGTCCTGATGACCCCGTTCGACAGGAGCGAAGTGTTGCGAGTGCTCTTCATGGCGTGGTGGACGGCCTTTGAGCGGAACGCGGAGCGCGTGCCGGACAGCGCAAAGAAGCCCCCGACAGTGGAAAAAGCCGCCTCAGGCGCCGCGTGGCGGTGTGCGGCGAGCAAGTCTTAGGGGTTTGTTTTTTTGTGGCGAAGTTGGCGAAGACGAAAGAAGCGATGACACAGAAGAAGATAAAACAAAGAACGGCTCCGAAAACAGCGGATGTCCTTCAAGCCGACGCCCTATCACCCAGAGGGGCACCGGGCGAAACGGCGGACGGAGATGTGGACCCGCCGCCGGTGCCGGGGCACGAGGAGATCGCACGCCTGGCGTACTCCTATTGGGAAGCGCGCGGCGGCGGTGGCTCCCCGGAAGACGACTGGCTTCGCGCCGAGCGGCAGCTGCGGGCGTCCGAATAGGCTTACCGCGCCGCAGGCTATGAATTTCGAGGAGAGGAACATGCCAACAGGGAAGCCGAAGCGTGTCGGGGTCCAGCCGATGAAGGAATACCCAACCGAGTGGACCTGCTACCCTGCCGACCAGGAAGACGACGACGAGCAGGTACAACGAGACGAAAAGCGGAGCAGCCAAGCGGAAGCGGCCACGGCGAACCTGAAAAATCTTGCCGATTACTAGCGTAAAGGAGGGCGACGAGCATGTCGAAAGTAGCGACCGAAATGACGGAGACGAGGTCCCTCCCCGCCGAGTTCGAAGTTCCACGCGAGGAGCTTACCCCAGAGAAGGAGCGTGAAAGCCTGATCGCGAAAGCTCACGAGATGGGTATGCGCAGGAAGGAGATCGCGAAGACTTACAAGGGGGACTGCGACCAGCAAGTGAAGGAGCAGGTGCAACTCCTGCATGGGTTGATTGCCCGGCACAGTACGGACAGAGCGCGTGCGGATTCAACTCTGCTGTCGCGGATCCGCGCGGCAATCGGCTTCTGATCGCGCGGCGCCCTCTCTGGCAAAAACGGAAGGAGGCGAGAGCGCGGGGCGAAATGCCCTTTCGCGGGAAGTGCATACGAGTATCGGGCTGAGACGACAGCAAAAGAGGACGACAGCATGGTAACGAAGAAGCGTGTGCTCATTGCGACAGTAGTTGGTCTATTGCTTGGCGTGATTGAATGGGCGATCGCCAGCATGAGTGTGACCGCGCCAATACCGTGGTCCGGAGTTTGCACCATCATTCTCGGACGGACGGTCCTGGGCTTCGTGATCGGCATCAGCGCATCGGGAATGACCTGGTGGCTGAACGGGCTGGTGCTTGGGTTCATCTTCAGCCTTCCAACGGCCTTTGGATCGCTATGGGTGGGCATGAACTGGATTCCAGGATTTGTGGCCACACTCGTTGCCGGTTTAGCTATCGGATTCCTGATCGAACTCATTACCTCCACCGCCTTCAAGGCTAGGGTTGCCTTGGCCCAGGCATAGGCTCCGTAGCGGGCCTGATCCTGCGCGCCATAGCCATGAGAAGGCGAGCTGTGTCAACGCCGGCTGAAAAATCTCTAGCCGGTGTTGACACCGGACCCGGTCAGGAGGAGGCCAACTCCCGCAGGAC
>JAWLGN010000093.1:0-17908 GCA_041685075.1 Bryobacteraceae bacterium | reverse complement strand
CAGCGAGAACGGCGGGCTGCCGGTGGAGATCCTGCGGGAACTGGTGGCCTTGTCCGGCAAGGCCAAGCACGACATATTGGACTACTACCTGGGAGCGGCGCTCGAGACGTACCGCAAGGCGCAGCAGGCTCCGGCCGAAATTATGCGCAAGCTCTTCGCTCCGCCTCGCCGCGAGGACGCGGAGATGCAGGAGTTGCGTCGCCGGATCGAGGAACTGGAAAAGCGCCTCGCCGGCGACGACAACCGGTAAGTGGCCGCGGTCAGTCGGCTTTTACGGCACTCGTGAACTGCTCATGCTCGGTGGACCCGGGCAAAGCGGCCGTGGAAGCGTTGCTCCCCGCGATCGCCTTCGTGATCTCATCGAAATAGCTGGTTCCCACAAACCCTTGGTGCCGCACCGCGGAGTAGCCGTCGGTGGCGGCCAGAGCGAACTCGGTCTCCTGCAAAGCCGCATAAGCCAGCATGCCTGTTTCGCGGTAACCGCGCGCCAGTTGATACATGCTCAGGTTCAGGGTATGGAAGCCGGCCAGCGTCACAAACTGGAACTTGTAGCCCATGGCGCCGAGTTCGCGCTGGAACTTCGCGATAGTGGAGGCTGGCAGCTTGGCCGTCCAGTTGAAGGAGGGCGAGCAGTTGTAGGCCAGCAGCTTGCCGGGGAAGCGGTCGTGAATGGCTTCGGCGAAGAGCCTGGCTTCTTCCAGGTTGGGCTCGGAGGTTTCGCACCACAGCAAGTCGGCGTAGGGCGCGTAGAGCAGGCCGCGGCAGATGGCCGCTTCGATGCCGCCGCGGTAGCGCAGGAAGCCGTCGCTGGTTTTTTCACCGGTGAGGAACGGCCGATCGTGGACGTCGGCGGCGGCGGTGATGAGCCTGGCGCTGTTGGCGTCGGTGCGGGCGATCAGGATGGTGGGAACGCCGAGCACGTCGGCGGCAAGCCGCGCGGAGACCAGCTTGGGGATGAACATGCCGGCCGGCTCCATCACCTTGCCGCCCATGTGCCCGCACTTCTTGGCGGAGGCGAGCTGGTCCTCGAAGTGAACGCCCGCCGCGCCGGCAGCGATCATGGCCTTCATCAGCTCGAAGGCGTTCAGCGGGCCGCCGAATCCGGCTTCGGCATCGGCCACGATGGGAGCCAGCCAGTGGAACCCGCCGTTGCCGGCGCTATGCGCGATCTGGTCCGCCCGCAGGAGGGTGTTGTTTACCGCCCGCACGACGTTGGGGACGCTGTTGGCCGGATAGAGACTCTGGTCGGGGTACATCTCCCCCGCCAGGTTGGCATCGGCGGCCACCTGCCAGCCGCTGAGGTAAATGGCCTTCAAGCCGGCCATGACCTGCTGGAGCGCCTGATTGCCGGTGAGCGCCCCGAGCGCGGCGATGTAAGGCTCCTCGTGAAGCAGCGTCCAAAGCCGTTCCGAGCCCATGCGGGCCAGGGTGTGCTCGACGCGGATGGAACCGCCCAGCCGGACTACATCTTCGGCCGTATAGGGCCGCTGGATCCCACGCCAGCGGGGATAGCTCTCCCACTCGCGGGCAATTTCAAACGCGGTTGGTGTCTTCATACAGGCTAGTAGACGCGACCATCCGGGCAGCGGTCTATCGAGGTAGGCCGATTCGCGCCAGTAGGACGAAGCGTCCCACAGGCAGGCGGGTCGCTTCAGCCCACTGGTCCGATTTGTCCTACCGGCGGTGCGGAGTTCGAGGCGCGGGGCCTATGATGGCCGCATGGCTGTCTCCACTTTTCACTCAACAACGAGTCAGGTCGAAATCACCACTCCCCTGACCCGCCAGTGGCCCGAAATCCTGACCCCGGAGGCCCTGGACTTCGTCGCCGCCATCTCCGACACGTTTGAAGCTCGCCGCGTGGACCTGCTCCGCAGGCGAGACTACCGCCAATCCGAGTTCGACCGCGGCGTTCTTCCCAATTTCCTCCCGGAAACCGCCGAAGTGCGCCAGGCCGAGTGGCGCGTAGCGGAGATTCCGGCCGACCTCAGGGACCGCAGGGTCGAAATCACCGGTCCCGTGGACCGCAAGATGATCATCAACGCGCTCAACTCGGGCGCCAGCGTCTTCATGGCGGATTTCGAGGATTCCAACTCCCCCACGTGGAGCAACGTCATCGAGGGCCAGGTCAATCTGCGCGATGCCGTCCGGCGCCGGATCGAATACACCAGCCCCGAGGGCAAGCGGTACGAACTTGCGGAGCGTCCCGCCACCCTGATGGTGCGGCCCAGGGGATGGCACCTCACGGAGAAGCACTTCAAGCTGCACGGCAAACCGGTTTCAGCCAGCATCTTCGATTTTGCGCTCTACTTCTTCCACAACGCGCGGGAGCTTCTGGCGCGCGGCACCGGTCCCTACTTCTACCTGCCGAAGCTCGAAAGCCACCTGGAAGCGCGCTTGTGGAACGACATCTTTGTCTTCGCGCAAGACCGGCTGGGAATCCCGCGCGGCAGCATCCGCGCCACCGTGCTGATCGAAACCATTCCCGCGGCCTTCGAGATGGACGAGATCCTCTACGAACTGCGCGAGCACTCCGCCGGCTTGAACTGCGGCCGCTGGGACTACATGTTCAGCTTCATCAAGAAATTCCGGCGCCGGCGTGCGTTCGTCCTGCCCGACCGCAGTGAAGTGACCATGGACCGGCATTTCCTGAAGTCCTACGTCGAGCTGTTGATTCAGACCTGCCACCGGCGCGGCATCCACGCCATGGGGGGCATGGCGGCGCAGATACCGGTGAAGTCCGACCCGGCTGCCAACGAGCGCGCTCTCGAGAACGTGCGCAAGGACAAGCTGCGGGAAGTTCACGCCGGCCACGACGGCACCTGGGTGGCGCATCCGGGCCTGGTGGCGCTTGCGAAAGAGGTCTTCGACCGGCACATGCCGGCCCCCAATCAGATCGAACGGCGCCGCGAAGAGGTGCACGTGACGGCGCAGGACCTGCTCACCGTGCCGGACGGCCGCATCACCGAGCGTGGGTTGCGTTGGAATATGGACGTTGGCATCCAATACCTCGAGTCCTGGCTGCGCGGACAGGGCTGCGTTCCGATCTACAATCTGATGGAGGACGCCGCGACGGCCGAGATCTGCCGCGCGCAAATCTGGCAGTGGGTGGAGTTCAACGCCCGGCTCGAGGATGGGCGCGCGGTGACGGACGTGCTGGTGCGCGAGATCCTCGCGGAGCAGGTCGAGGAGTTATGGAAGAAGCTCGGACCCGAGCGGTTCAACCGGGGCCGCTACCGCCTGGCGGCGGATCTGATGGAGACCCTGGTCACCGGTGTCGAGTTCCCGGAATTCCTCACACTCGTCGCCTACGATTGCCTTGACTGAGTGGGATCAAGCTTCGGCGCGCCTGATTGCCGGGTTGCGGCAGGACATCCTCGACCGGCAGATACGCTCCGGCATCGCGCGCCTCGAAGCCGGCGCCCCAATCCTGGAAAGCTTCGAACCCGCATCGCCCAACGCCGCGCCGCTGATTTGGCGCGTTGCGCAGTGGGTGGATGTGGCCTCGCTGAACGTCTCGATGGTGCAGCGCCTGCTGGAGCGCATGCCGAGATCACTGCGCAGCAGGCTTCCGCTGGCGGAGTACGCGGCGGTGCGGAGCGCCGAGGGCATGGCCGCCATGGCTTGCGAAGAGGTTGACCAGGCCATCGCACATTTCGACGCGGTGCTCGCGCTGGAGTGCGATATCGACGACCCCGAGATTGTCTGCATCGCCGGCTTCTGGAAGGCGCGCTGCCAACGCAAGAAGGGCGAGTACGAAGACGCCTTCCGCCACGCCGTGCGGGCCCGGCAACTCGCCCGCGAAGCCGGCTTCGAGCGCGTGGCCGCGGTCGTCGGAGTGCTCGAAAGCTGGCTGCTCTTTCAGAAGGGCAGGCGCAAGGATGCGCTGAAGGCTCTCCGGGAGGCCGAGGCTTCTCTCAGTTCCGCGGACGACCCGGTTGTATCCGGCAACATGCAGTCCACCTACGGGCGCATCTTTCGCCAGGAAGGCCGCCACGACCGTGCCATCCACCATTTCAACAACGCCATCGAGGAGTACCGGAAACTCGACCGCCGCGAGATGCGCCTGGCCAGGACGCTGGCGAACCTGGCGTACGTGAAGCGGCTGGTGGCGCTCGAGCTGCGATACAAAATCGACGCCGACGTGGCCCGGCGCAAGCAGCCCGGCAGGGTGGCCGATGCCGCTGAGCCGCCGCAGCCGAACTACCGCGAGACCTTCACGCGGCTGCGCGCCGAGGCCTTCCAACATCTCGAGGAAGCGGCGGTTGTCTGCGAGGTTCATCCCAACCATCACATTGCGGGTTCGGTGCATTTGAATCGCGGCCTGCTGCACCTGGACGGCGGCGAGCTGGATGCCGCCGAACAGGAGGGCGCGCGCGCCTTCGCGCTGGGAGAGGAGAAGCAGGACCTCATCCTGATGGCTCGCGCCCGCATCCTGCAGTGCATGGTCGAGAACGCGAAGCTGGAGGAGGGGGTCCAGGAGGACCCGCGCCACCACGCGCAATCCGCGCTCTATTACATCCGCGATGCCATCGGCTTCGCCCGCGCCACCCAGAACCGCAGGCTGCTCGCGCGCGTGCACACCTGGCACGGCCTGACCCTGAGCAACGAATTCTTCCACGCCCACGAAGAGGCCATCGAGGCCATGAACGCGGCCCGGGGCTACCTGGACCAGGGCTTTCACGACACCGCCTGGGACGATTACCAGGCCCTCCGCGCGCGGGTGGTGAAGACCCATACCATCGACCAGACGCTGCACGCCTGGTCGCAGGGCGCCGTGGGCGACAAGACCTTCAAACAGATTTCCGAGCAGTTCGCCGAGATCCTGATTCCGAAGGTCTGGGAACTGGAAGGGCGCAAGATCGCGCGCGTGGCGAACCGGCTGGCCATATCGCCGAAGAAGGTACGGCGGGCCCTGGCCCGCGCCGGCCTCCTCGGCCACTATTCGGAGGCGGCGCGCGGTTCGCCGGGAGCCGCATGAACGAAACGCAGACCGACTTCGACTTCATCGTGATCGGCTCCGGCTTCGGCGGCAGCGTCAGCGCGCTGCGCCTGGCCGAAAAAGGCTACCGGGTGGCCGTGATGGAGATGGGCCGGCGCTGGAAACCCGAAGACTTCCCGAAATCGAACTGGAACCTGCGGCGGTGGATCTGGCGCCCCAGGGCGTTTCTCCGCGGCTTCTTCAAAATCCGCATGTTCCGGCACGTATGGGTGCTGCACGGGTGCGCGGTCGGCGGCGGATCGATTACCTACGCCAACACCCTGCTGGTGCCGCCGGACAAGGTGTGGGAGCAGGGGACCTGGGCGGGGCTGGCCGACTGGAAAGCCGAGATGCCGCACCATTACGCCGAGGCAACGCGTATGCTGGGCGTCTCGGAGAACCGCATCCTCGGTCCGGCCGACCGCATCCTCGAACTCGCGGCCCACCGGATGGGTATCGGCCACACCTATTACCGCACGCAAGTGGCCGTCTTTCAGCCGCCGTACGGGGAGGCGCCCGGCAAAACCTATCCGGACCCGTATTTCGGCGGCGAAGGCCCGGCCCGCACCACGTGTACCGGCTGCGGCGGCTGCATGATGGGCTGCCGCTTCAACGCCAAGAACACCCTCGATCTAAACTACCTCTACCTCGCCGAGAAGCGCGGGGCGCGCGTTTTCGCGGAAACGGAAGTAGTGGACGTGCGGCCCCTCGGCGCGGCCGATGGCAGCGGAGGATACGAGGTGCAGACCGTGCGCTCCACCCGCCTCTTCCCTGCCCGGCGGCGGCGCTTCACCTGCCGCGCGGTGGTCTTCGCGGCCTCGGCGCTCGGCACTACGGACCTGCTGTTCCGGCTGAAAGAGAAAGGATCGCTGCCCGCCATCAGCGACCAGCTCGGCAGATGGGTGCGGACGAACTGCGAGTCGTTGATCGGCGTGCGCGTCCCCAGATCGCGGGAGGACCTTTCGAAGGGCGTGGCGGTCGGCTCGGGCATCTACCTGGACGAAGACACCCACATCGAGGTGGTCCGGTATCCGGCGGGTTCGGACGCCATGGGCCTGCTCTCGACCCTGCTCACCGACGATCGCCCGGGGAGGAGCCGGGGCCTTCTTTGGCTCGAGACTCTCGCCAGGGAGTTCCTGCGCCGGCCGCTACACACCATCCATTGCCTGCACCCGTTCGGATGGGCGCGCGAGATTCTGATCCTGCTCTGCATGCAGACGCTCGAAGGCCACATCGATCTCTCGAGGAGCCGGCGCTGGTACTTCCCTTTCAAGCGGGTCATGAGGACGCGCGGCAAGCGCATCCCCTCGTTTATCCCGCAGGCGAACGAGTTCGCCAAGAAGCTTGCGGCGCTCGTCGGCGGCACCGCCATGAGCATGGCCAACGAAGTGCTGTTCCATATCCCCACCACCGCCCACATTCTGGGCGGCTGCGTAATCGGGCGCTCGCGGGAGGAGGGAGTGGTCGATCACCGCCACCGCGTCTTCGGTTATCGGAACATGTACATCTGCGACGGCTCTGTGCTGGCGGGCAATCTCGGGGTCAATCCCAGCCTGACGATCACCGCCCTGGCGGAACGCGCCATGAGCTACGTGATGCCGGCCGCGTCGGCAGCCGGGAGGGCGCAGAACTCGAACACGTCATTCCACACCGCCTCGAAATCCGCACCCGTGAAGCCCGACGCCGAACGGAGCAGGTCGTAGGCCCGCGGTCGCTTCCGCCGCCGCTCGCCGTCGTAGTGGCCGACGATATCCATGTGGTCGCACTCGACCAGCACCGTCGCGTCGCCGTTGGGCCAAAGCATGGAAGCGGTGTTGACGATGCCGTCGTTGTCCCATGGCTCGATCGTGCGAGGCTCCGGCTTCCCCAGCGGCGCCAGGCGCGGCCAGCGGGTGAAATCCTTCGACGGGAACGGCCCGCCGGCACACGCGCGGTAGCAGTAGCGATATGCCAGGTCGGTGCCGGCGCTCCCGTCCGCCGCGGGGGTGAGGGCGGGCCACGTCCACGGCTTCAGCAGATCCCAGGCGGGCGCGGGCTTGCCGCTCTCAAAGCGGAACGGTCGCGGGCTGATGGTGGCATACGATTTCGTAGAAATGCCGCGCCAACGGGCGGTCTCTTCCGCCCGCTCGAGCGCGGAAAAGTGCGCCGGGCTGCCACTAGAGCCGGACGGCGGGGTACTCGCGGGCGTGAGGTCGTCGATGGCGCTGAAGTCGTTGGCCATGTGCCGCAGCCACAACTCCAGTTCGGCGGCGGCCTCGTGCGCCGCGGCTGTCTCGGCGCGGGATGCGCCCGGCCTGGCGTCGGCTTCGCCGAGCGCGTCCTGGAAGGCGCGCAGCAGGTCCGAGTCGGCGCCTTCCGCGGCGAGGCGTCCAACCCAACCCTGCAGGGTGCCGAGAACGGGCACCTGGGACGCCGCCACAGAGGTGCGCAACTGCGCCACCACTGCCGCCCGGGCAAGCAGGTTTTCGCGCACCCAATGCGCGATATTCGTACCCCACTGCGGCACCGAGAGAAACACGACGCGCCGGATCAGGCCCAGAATGTCGCCGGCCTGCACGGTTTCGCCGCCATCCACGGCGATCGGTTCGCGATCGGCGGCGAGGTTCCACAGCAGGCGGCGGATGTCCAGCCCGCCGGTGGAATGGCCCACCAGCGCCAGGCGGTCGTCCGGAGCAAACTCGCCGCGCGCCAGCCGCTTGGCCAGGTACCGCTCCAAGCGGTACGCCCGCGTTGCCACCGCGGCAGTCGGGAAGTTGTCGAAGTAGTGCAGCGCCACACGGGCTTCCGGGTGGCCCCCCCGCCACTTCCGGAATAGTGGGGTCACCCCGGCGTAATACTCCAACTGCCCGAGCGCGTCGAAACCGGCAAAGCCCGGGACCAGAACGACGTGCAGCCGGCTGTCGGCCGAAGAAGTCGGCATCGTCAGACCTCCGCGGAACTGCCTCGTGTGTGCCACACGATGAATTGCCGCTGCTCGAGCCAGGCGTCGAAACTGGCCGAATACCGGGCTTCGAGCAACGACCGCTTCAGTTTCATCGTGGGAGTCAACATCCCGTTCTCGATGGTCCAGGGTTCGTCCACGACGACCATGGCGCCCAGACGTTCGTGGGCGTCCAACTCGCGATTCACCTCCTCGCGCAGGGCGAGGAGCGAGCGTTCCAGGCTTTCGCGCGCGCCAGGCTCGGAGAGACCGGCCCGCACCTGTTGCGAGATCTGCAGGATGGCCAGGGCGTTCGGCATCCCCGCGCCCACCACGCAGCAGGCCTCCACCCCGGGATGCATCAGGATCAGCTTTTCGATCCGCCCCGGGGAGATGTACTTCCCCTTGCTGGTTTTGAACTGCTCCTTCATGCGGCCGGTGATTTTGAGCCAGCCCTCCGGATCCAGTTCGCCCAAGTCGCCCGTACGGAAAAAGCCGTCCTCGGTGAATGCGGCCCTGGTGGCCTCCGGGTCCTTGTAATACCCCAACATGTTCATGGGGCTCTTGATGAGCACTTCGCCGCTTTCCGAAATTTTCACTTCGGCGCACTCGATGGCGTCGCCCACGTATCCGGGCCGGCTCAGGCCGTTGCGCGGCGTGTGGGTGATGCCGGTTTCGGTCATGCCGTAGCCTTCCACCAGGTGGAGGCCGAGCTTGCGGAACCAGAGCAGCGTGGCCATCGGCAAGGGCGCGCCGCCGGAGGTTGCGATGTAGTTGCAGTCCAGCCCGAGTTGCCGGAGAATGCGCCGTTGCACGAGACGGCGCACCACGGGAATCCGCAGCAGCCGGTCGAGCTTGCGTTGCGGCACCTTCTCCAGGATGCGCTGCTGGAACTTGATGTACAGCCTGGGAACCGAGAAAAAGATGGTAGGGCGCGCGCGCCGCAGGTCCTCGAGAAACGTCTCGGCACTCTCGACGAAAAAGATGCGCTGCCCGGAGTAGATGGCGAGGGCCTCCACCAGCGCCCGCTCCGCGATGTGCGCCAGCGGAAGGTACGAGAGGAACCGGTCGTTGGTGGGTTCCCCGACTACGCGTGTCTGGGCGCGCACGAAGTAGCCGAAACTGGCGAAGCGGTGCAGCACGCCCTTGGGTGTACCGGTAGTTCCGGAGGTATAGATGATGGTGGCCACCTCATCCATGGCCCGGACCGGGCTGGCCGCGTACGGCGCGTTCGCCGCAATGATGGACGCCCACGTTGCGGCGGAGGGATCGTTGCCGGTTGGGAAGGCGATCCGCGGGATGCCGGGCGGGAAGGCCTCGGTGGCCACCCGCCTGTCTTCCACCGCACCGATGAAGCAGCAGACCGGCTCGCAGTGCTCGATCAGGGTGCGAATCGACTGTGCGCCGAGCGAGGCGTAGATGGGGACGGTCACGTGGCCCGCCATCCAGGACGCCAGCTCGGCCATGATCCACCAGGCGCAGTTCTTGGACAGAATGACGATGCGCGACCCCGGGGGCCAGTTCTGCGCGGCCAGGTACGCCGCCATCCGCCGCACCTCGTCCATGGTCTGGGCCCATGTCCAATCGCGCGTGCGGCCGCGTACCGGTTGTGTGAGGAATACCGCCCCGCTCCGTTCCTTCTCCCAGCGGTAGGCCCGCTGGAGGGGCAGCATGGAGTCCGTGATTCCGGCGGGTTCGCGCGCAGTAGGAAAGGCGCGTCCCCCCGATGGCTTCGTCGCCATGACCCAGCCCTCCGGACCGGCTTCCGGTTACGATTTGGCTCGCCGGACCGCTTCCGTCAAGGCCGGCACCACCTCGAACAGGTCGCCAACGATCCCGTAATCCGCCACCTCGAAAATCGGGGCGCTCTCATCTTTGTTGATCGCGACGATGCACTTCGACCCCTTCATCCCGATCAGGTGCTGAATGGCGCCGGAGATGCCCACCGCGAAATACACCTTGGGCGTGACGGTCTGACCCGAACTGCCGACCTGCCGCTCCATGGGCAGCCATCCGCTATCGCAGATGGGACGCGACGCCGCCAGTTCGGCCCCCAGGGCTTCGGCCAGCGTCTCCATCACGGGCAGGTTATCTTTCGACTGGATGCCCCGGCCGACCGATACGATGATGGGCGCGGAGCTGAGGTCCACGGTCTGGGTGGCTTCGCGGAAAGGCGGCTCCACCCTGGCGCGGATCCGGGACTCCGCAAGCTCGGGCACAAAGGCTTCGCATTCGGGCGTGCCCGCTTCCAAGCCCTCCGCCGCGAACGCTCCGGCCTGTACCGAGACGAAGCACGGCCCTCGCCCCGAATGCCCATACGCGCCGTTGAGCTTGCCTTGCATGAGCTGCCGGATGAAAACCGGACGGCTGTCGCGAATCTCCAGGCCCACAACGTCGGCGATGAGCGTCTCGCCGAAGCGCGTGGCGAGCCGCGGTGCGAAATCGCGCACCTGGTAGGTGTGGGGGAAGACGACGTACTCCGGCGCCGCCTTCTTCACCAGTTGCTCGAGCGCGGCCGTGTACCCGTCGGCGGTGTAGTTTTCAAGCAGCGGGTGCGATACGGCATACACCTTGGCGGCGTCCCTGCACATCAGGTCCGGCAGCAAGGGTTCGATTGCGTACCCGGGAACACAGGCCATCAGCGGCGCGCCCGTTGCTTTCGCGATCTCCCGTCCGGCTGCGAACGCCTCCCAGGACATCCGGTTCCAGGCTCCGCCGCGTTGCTCCAGAATCGCCAGTACGCCGCTCATATGGCCCTCACTTCGCTTCGCAGTTTTTCAACCAACTTCGCGGCCGCTTCTGCGGGTGGGCCGCCGATGATCTGGGTCGACTTCCTGCTCTGCGGCGGGAAGACTCGATGGAGCGTAACGGACGGCGGCGGGGGCGCTGCCAACTCGGCGGCCTCGATCTTCCGGATCTCCTTGGTGCGGGCTTTCTTGATGCCCATCAGGCTCGCGTAGCGCAGCTTGGCGATGCCGGACTGGATGGTCAGGAGCGCGGGCAGCGGCAGCTCGATCCACTGGAACCAGCCGCTCTCGAGTTCGCGCTTCACGCGCACGCGGCCGTCCCCCGCTTCCACCTGCATGATGATGGTAGCGTGCGGGATGTCCAGCAACTCGGCCATGACGACGCCGGTCTGCCCCAGGCCGAGATCGTCGGACTGCAGTCCCGTCAGGATGAGATCCGGCGATTCGCGGCGCGCGGCCTCGGCGAGCCTACCCGCCAGGCCCAGGGTGTCCAGCCCCGCAAGATCGTCGCAGACGATGTGGATGCCGCGATCGGCGCCCAGGCTCAAGGCTTCCCGGATGCTCTGGGCCACGCGCTCCGGACCGGCGCTCAGCACCACCACCTCGCCCCCGTGCCTGTCCTTGAGTTGCAGCGCCTCTTCCAGCGCAAACGCGTCCGGCTCGTTGGTTTCGAACTCGGATTGCTCGTCGGGATTCCACCGGCCGCTCTCATCGATCTGCGGGGTCGCATCGCGGCGGGGGATCTGTTTGATGGCGACGAGGATCTTCATGCACGCACGCTCCTTCGACGTTCGGTCGTGGCGCCGGGGGGAGAAAAGTTTGTGCCGTACGCTCGGGAAAATCCGCTGCCGGCGGGCCCGGCAAACGCCCTTGCGCTTTTTTCTTACCGCAGGGTAAGATAACCCCAGGGTAGCTGTCAAGAGCGGTTTGTGAGGGGTGTTGCATTGGCGAAGGACGCGATCCTGGCAAAGGTTTTCGCCGACCGGCGGCGCGATCCGGACGGCAAGCGCGAGGCGATTTTGCGCGCGGCGGTCCAGCTTTTCCTCGAAAGAGGCTACACGCGGACGGCTCTCAACGATATCGCCGATCGCCTCAGGATCACCAAGCCCGCGCTCTATCATTACTTCCGGAATAAAGAAGAGATCCTGCTGGAGTGCTACCGCTGGGGGTGCCTGCTGATTCGGGAAAGCCTCGACGAGATCACCTCCCACGGCGGCACCGGGTTGGATAAAATCGCCGCTTTCATGCGTTCCTACATCGCGCTCATCGCCATCGATTTCGGCAGGGCGGTTATCCGGCTGGACGACGGCGAACTTTCGGGTGAAGCCGGCGCGGAGATCCGTACGTACAAGCGCGAGATCGATCGCCGGCTGCGATCGCTCATTCAGGAAGGGATCGAAGACGGCTCGGTAGCGCCGGTCGATCCGAAACTGGCGGCCTTCGCCATCGCCGGCGCGCTCAACTGGATCGGAACCTGGTACCGGCCCGCCGGAACGCTCTCCACGGAGGAGATCGCGGAGAAGTACGTGAAGCTGTTCACCGATGGCCTGACGAACAGAGGAGTGCAGGCCGGGAGCCGCCCTGCGGTGGCGGCGCGGGGCTTGAGCGTGGTGCGGGAACGGACGCGCAGCGAGCGCCGGGCGCCACGAACGTAAACATCCACACGGATTCAAGAGGGGGATTTTCGATGTCCAGTGATGCCGTTGTGCGCACGGTGATGGAGAGGCAGTTGCTGCAGCCTTCACCCGTGCAATCGATTCTTATCCGCAAAGTCGCGGTGCTTGGCGCCGGGGTGATGGGATCCCGAATCGCCGCTCACCTGGCGAATGCGGGGGTGCAGGTCGTGCTGTTGGACATAGCCGCTCCGGGCGCGCCCGCGGGCGAAAAAGCGGCGCGCAACGCGGTGGTGCGGCGCGCTCTCGAAGGGCTCGCCAAGGCCAGTCCCGCGCCGCTGTTCGACCCCGCGGCGGCGCGCCTCATCACGGTCGGCAACTTCGAGGATGATCTCGGCCTGGTCGGCGGGTGCGACTGGATCATCGAAGCAGTGGCCGAGAACCTCGATATCAAGCGCGGGCTGCTCGGCAAAGTCGACGCCTTCCGCCGCCGCGACGCCATCGTGAGCACCAACACCAGCGGCCTGCCGGTTAGCCAGATTGCGGAGGGCATGCCCGAAGACTTCCGCCGCAACTGGCTTGGAACGCACTTCTTCAACCCGCCGCGATACATGAAGCTGGTCGAGATCATTCCCACGCCGGACACCGATCCCGGGGTTGCAGCGGCCGTGGCGCGCTTCGCCGATCTGCATCTCGGCAAAACCGTGGTCTACGCCAAAGACACGCCCAACTTCATCGCCAACCGCATCGGCACGTTCGTGCTGATGAACGCCATCCGGGTGATGCAGGCGATGGACTTGACCATCGAACAGGTGGACGCCCTTACAGGGCCCGCGCTGGGATGGCCCAAGACCGGCACCTTCCGCCTTGCGGACCTGGTGGGGCTCGACGTGCTCGCTCATGTCGCCGGGAATTTTCTGGCGCGAGTGAAAGACGAGCGTTCGGATGTCGTCATGCCGGATTTCGCCGGCCGGATGCTGGAGCGCAAATGGCTCGGTGACAAGACGGGCCAGGGCTTTTACAAAAAAGAAACCGATCCCGAAGGCAGGCGCGTAATCCTCGCGCTGGACTGGAAGACTCTGGAGTACCGTCCCTCGGAGAAGCCGAAATTCGCCGTGCTCGAAATGGCGAAGGCCGTCGAGTCGCTGCCGGAGCGCGTGAAAATGCTGCTCGGCGCAGACCCGGCGAAGGACCCGGCAGCGGCGTTCTACTGGCAGGTGCTCCCGGACCTTTGGAACTACGCCGCCAACCGGATTCCGGAAGCCGCCGACGACGTGGCCGCCATCGATGCCGCCATGAAGGCCGGCTTCAACTGGGAGCTTGGACCCTTCGAGCTGTGGGACGCCGCGGGCGTTCCCGAGACAGTCGCGAAAATGAAGGCCGCGGGCCGGCCGGTGGCGCGCGCGGCGGAGGACCTGCTGGCCTCTGGCCGCACGGCCTGGTACCGCGCGGACCCATCGGTGCCCTCGGGCCGCCTGTTCTTCGACCTCCGCACGAAGAGTGACGCGCCCGTGCCGCTACCCGATGGCGTCATGACGCTGGAGATCCTCAAGCGGTCGCAAGGCGTGGTGAAGAAGAATGCCGGCGCCTCGCTCGTGGATCTGGGCGACGGCATCGCCTGCATCGAGTTCCACACCAAGATGAATGCCATCGGTGCGGAGATCGTCACGTTTGTCAGCCAGACCCTCAAGCCCGAGAGCCCGGCGGTGGCCGGCTTCGAAGGTTTCGTCATCTCGAGCGACGCCGCGAACTTCTCCGCCGGCGCCAATCTCATGCAGCTCCTGCTCGCCATTCAGGAGCAGGAGTGGGACGAAATCGACGCCATGATCCAGGCGTTCCAGAAGATGACCCAGACGATCAAGTACTGCCCCCGCCCGGTGGTCGCCGCCCCGTTCGGCATGTGCCTGGGCGGCGGCGCCGAGGTCTGCCTCCACGCTGCCGCGCGCCAGGCGCACGCCGAGCTGTACATGGGGCTGGTCGAGGTAGGGGTCGGGCTGATCCCCGCGGCCGGAGGGTGCAAGGAGATGACCCTCCGGGCAGTGGATGGCGCCGCCGCGGTTCGCACCAGCGGCTCCACCGAATCCATCGAGCTGATGCAACTTCTCCGCCGCACCTTCGAGACCGTCGCGATGGCCAAGGTATCGAGCTCCGCCGCCGAAGCGCGCCGGTTCGGTTACCTGTCTCCCTCCGACGGCATCACCATGAACCGCATGCGCCTGCTCGCCGATGCCAAGGCCAGGGCGCGCGAGCTGGCCCGCGCATGGGTGGCTCCGGTCCCGCGTGTGGATATCCCGGCGCCGGGTGAAAATCTGCTGGCGGCCTTGAAAATGGGCGTCCACATGATGCGCCGGGGAGAGTACATCAGCGACTACGATGTCCGGCTCGGCAACGCGGTGGCGCACGTGCTTTGTGGGGGCAACC
This sequence comes from Bryobacteraceae bacterium, assembly GCA_041685075.1. GTDB lineage: Bacteria > Acidobacteriota > Terriglobia > Bryobacterales > Bryobacteraceae > JAMCRM01. The sequence goes on along the minus strand of JAWLGN010000093.1, from coordinate 3,229 downwards.
TCACACCGGGAACCCCGGTATCGGAGCAGTATCTGCTCGACCTCGAGCGCGAAGCGTTCCTCTCGCTCTGCGGCGAGAAGAAGACCGAGGAGCGCATCGCCTTCATGCTCAAGAACGGCAAGCCGTTGAGGAACTGACAGGAGATACCAGTCATGAGAGACGCAGTGATTGTCAGCGCCGTACGGACCGCGGTCGGAAAGGCTCCGCGGGGGACCCTGCGCACGACGCGGTCCGACGACCTGGCCGCATTTGCCATCCAGGGAGCGCTCGACCGCGTTCCCGGGCTCGACAGGAACCGCATCGACGACGTGGTTATGGGCTGCGCCATGCCCGAAGCCGAGCAGGGGATGAACGTCGCGCGCATCGCGTCGCTGCGCGCGGGCATTCCGGTGAACGCTTCGGCCATGACGGTCAACCGTTTTTGCGCTTCGGGTTTGCAGGCCATCGCGCAGGCCGCGGACCGCATCCGCGTGGGCGGGGCCGACGCCATCGTCGCGGGCGGCACCGAGTCCATGTCGCTCGTCCCCATGGGCGGCCACAAGCTCTCGTTCAACCCGTGGCTCCAGGAGAACTATCCCGACTCGTACAACTCCATGGGGCTGACGGCCGAGCGGGTGGCCCAGCAATATGGAATCGGCCGCGACGAGGCGGACCGGTTCGCGCTGGCCAGCCATCAGAAGGCGCTCGCCGCGCAGGCGGAGGGCAGGTTTTCCGAAGAGATCGTTGCGGTTCCGGTAGTGTTCCGAACGCCCAACTCGGGAACCAGGCCCAAGGCCACCGTCATCGACTTCACCACCGATGAGGGACCGCGCCGGGACACCTCGCTCGAAGCGCTGGCCGCTTTGAAGCCGGCATTCCATGCGCGCGGCACGGTCACGGCGGGCAACGCGTCGCAGACTTCGGACGGAGCCGCCGCCGCGGTGGTCATGTCGGAGGAGGCCGCCCGCGCCGCCGGGGCGCGCCCGATGGCCCGCTTTCTCGCCTACGCCTACGCCGGCTGCCTGCCCGAGGAGATGGGCATCGGCCCGGTGCACGCCATCCCCAAGGCACTCAAAATTGCCGGGCTCACGCTGGACCAGATCGATCTCGTGGAACTCAACGAGGCCTTCGCCGTGCAATCGCTCGCCGTGATGAAGGTGCTGGGCCTCGATCCCGCGAAAGTGAACGTGAACGGAGGCGCCATCGCCCTGGGGCACCCGCTGGGCTGCACCGGCGCCAAACTGACGGCCAGCCTGCTGCACGAAATGAAGCGCCGCAAAGCAAAGTACGGAATGGTCACGATGTGCGTCGGCGGCGGCATGGGCGCGGCGGGCATCTTCGAGAACCTGGACTAATGGAGGCGAAAGGCATGTCATCCACCACATCGTTGAAGGCGGCTCGCGCCAGGGGCGGCAGTTTCCTGATTGAAGATCTTTCCCACCGGGACGTGTTCACCCCGGAGGATTTCACCACCGAGCAGCGGCAGATTGCCAAGACCGCGCACGACTTCGCCGTGAAAGAAGTCCTGCCGGCAGCCGACGAGATCGAGGCCAAGAACTTCGAGGTCACCGTCCGGCTGTTGCGCATGGCCGGCGAGTTGGGGCTGCTGGCCGTCGATATTCCCGAAAGTTACGGCGGCCTGGAGATGGATAAGGTCACCTCCGCGCTGGTGACCGAGAACATCAGCGCGCTGGGCAGCTTTTCGGTGGCGTTCAACGCTCATGGCGGCATCGGCACGCTGCCCATCGTCTGGTACGGCACCGAAGAGCAGAAGAGGAAGTACCTGCCCAAGCTCGCTACCGCCGAATGGGTGGCGGCCTACGCGCTTTCCGAATCCACCTCGGGATCGGACGCCATGCACATCCGCACGCGCGCCACGCTGGATCCCACCGGGAAGTACTACATACTCAACGGCGAGAAGATGTGGATCAGCAACAGCGGCTTCGCCGACCTCTTCACGGTCTTCGCCAAGATCGACGGCGAGCAGTTCTCGGCCTTTCTCATCGAGCGCAACACGCCGGGTCTCTCCATAGGGGCCGAAGAGCACAAGCTGGGGATTCGCGGCTCCTCCACGTGCCCGCTGGTGCTTGCCGACTGCAAGGTGCCGGTCGAGAACCTCCTCGGCGAGCCTGGCAAGGGCCACCATATCGCCTTCAACGTGCTGAACATCGGGCGCTTCAAGCTGGGAGCCGCGACGCTGGGCGCCGCGCAGCATTCGCTCGTTTCCGGCATCAGCTATGCCAAGGAGCGGAAGGCGTTCGGGAAGCCCATTGCGGAGTTCGGCCTTATCCAGGAGAAGCTGGCCGAGTGCGGCGCTGCCATCTACGCCTGCGAAGCCCTCACCTACCGCACCGCGGGCATGATCGACGCCGCGCTTGCGGACGTGGACCAGCGCGCCCCCGGCGCATCGCTCGAAATCCAGCGGCGCATCGAGGACTACGCCCTCGAGTGCTCCATCATGAAGGTCTGGGGTTCGGAGATGCTGGACATGGTGGTGGATCACGTCCTCCAGATCCACGGCGGATACGGCTACGTCGAGGAGTACCCGGCGGAGCGGCCCTACCGCGACTCCCGCATCAACCGCATCTTCGAGGGCACCAACGAGATCAACCGCCTGATCATCACGGGCTGGCTGATGAAGCGCGCCCTGAGCGGGCAGTTGCCCTTGATGACCGCCATCAAAAACGTGATGGAAGAGCTGCTCTCTCCCGGGAGCGTTCCGGAAACGGACGACCACCCGCTCGGTGCGGAACGCCAGATCCTCGCCAATGCCAAGAAACTGGCCCTGTTCGCCGCCGGCGCTGCCTCGCAACGGCACCCCCGCGACCTTCCGGACCAGCAGGAGATCATGGGCGCGCTGGCCGACTGCATCATCGAGATCTACGCGCTTGAATCCTGCCTCCTGCGCGCGGAGAAGCTGCTCGCCCGCGAGGGCGAGAAGACCGCCGCCAACGCCATCCATCTCACCAGCTACTACACCGCCAAGGCCATCCAGACGATCGAATCGTCCGTCCGGAAGGTGATCGCATCGGTAGCCGAAGGCGACCTCCTGCGGACCCAGATGTCCATCGTGAGAAGGCTGGCGAAGTACGAACCGATCAACACGATCGAGCTTGGCCGCCGCATCGCGCAGCACCTGCTCATCGCCGGACGGTATACGCTTTGACGCGCGACCGTACCCTGCCAAGGGGCATCGGCAGGGAGGCCTTCGAGCATCTCGGGAAGCTGGTGAACACCGTTAGTCCGTCGC
>JAWLGN010000437.1:0-3231 GCA_041685075.1 Bryobacteraceae bacterium | reverse complement strand
GGCGATCAGCGAGACATAGTCGTACTTGTTCGGCGTTATGATCACCAATGTTCCGCCCGGCTTCAACACCCTGTAGAACTCGCGAAAGACCTGGAGCGGATCCGGCAGGTGTTCCACCACGCTGCGCGAAATCACGACGTCGAAGGTCTCCGGCGGAAAGGGCAGGCGGCCCAGGTCGCCGCGAACGCCGAAGGGCGCCGCCCGGTTCTGTGTTTCCAGCGCCGGCTCCAGGTCGATTCCCACCACTTGAGCGGACCCTGCCAGGTCTTTGGAAAATTTCATGTACCGGCCGCATCCCGCGTCCAGCAGACGCTGGCCCGCGCCCAGGCGCTGCCGTATCGCTTCGCGGTAGAGGGTATCGCCAAACTTGCGGCCGGCATAGTATCGCTCAAAGAGGCGCCGGCACTTTTCACGGTCCGATGGTCTGAACATCCTGGGTCCTTATCACCCGTTGGTTAACTGGTACCAGTCCAGCTTGTAAGCGAACAGCGCGGGATTCTCCTCCCAGGGCTGCCCGCGCCTGAGTTCCATGGGGTCGGTGGAACCATAATTCAAGCCCCACATGGTGGTGACAGCCGCCCTGTATCCCGCCCAGCGCAGCAGGTCCTTGCACCGGTCGATGTCTTCCTTGCGGCCATTCGGGTAAGCGAAGTGATCCACCGGCGCCTGCAGTTCATCTTCGATGCGGTGCTTGCACTCGGACAACTCCCAGGCGGCATCCTCCGGCGCCAGCTTCGAGATGAAGGGATGCGAGACGGTGTGGCCGCCGAAATCCACCCCGTGCTCCTTCATCAGCCGGATTTGGCTCCACGTCAGCATCCTGTCGCAGCGCTCGCGGTAGTCCTTCATCCCCAGTTCCCGGAGGATCTCCTTCAGCCGCTGCCGGCGCCCGGCATCCGGCAGCCGCCGCAGCAACCCGAAAATCTGCGCGTTGGCGTCCAGACGCTCCGCTTCCGTGCGCATCCAGAAGCGCCGCGGAATATCGATCTCCAGGTCAAGGAACTCGCGCGGCGTTCGCTTGATGGACTGGGCCAGCATCTCGAACCACAGCGGTTCGCGCGAGTCGATGCTCCCGGTGGTGAGAAACACGGTCGCCGGCAGGCCATAGCGCTGGAGGATGGGGAAGGCATGCAGGTAGTTATCCTGGTAGCCGTCGTCGAAGGTGATGGCGAGAACGCCTTCCGGCGCGCCCCCCTGAAGTCTGTCCAGCAGTTCCGCCAGGCTCACCACCTTGTAATGCCGGGATACGAAGCGCATCTGCCGCTCGAAGAGGCGCGGCGAAAGGGCGGGAAAAAACGGATCGCCGTCGTCGTTGATGCGGTGGTAGTACAGGATGCGGGCGGCGGGCTCGGTTCTCCTCCGCAACTCCAGGCGCGGCCATCTTCTTTCCCGTGCCACCGAAAGGCTGTACCGGTCCCGAAAGGCGCGCATCAGGGCCGGCATCCCCGAATGGAAATACAGAGCAGCGGCCGCATCGCGCGTCCAGGACCGCCCGGCGGATTCGCCCGGCTGGTTCGCCTCGAGGGCCTGGCTCCGCTGGCGCTCGATGCGGGCGCGACGCTGGTCGAGGAGCGCTTGCGGAACCAGCCGCTTCACCCACGCGGCGGCACGCGCCTCCCATTGCGGACCCCGGCAGTAGAGAGCATTGCCAAGGCTTGCCCCGGCGATCTCGAAACGCCTGCTCTGCTTGACCTCGGCGCCCCATTCGAGCTTGTGCCGCCCTACGCCCGCCAGAAAATCGTACTCCCGCAGTCCCTCGCGCAGGCATTCCCGGATGGTCCACGCCCGCAGCGCGATCCCCGGACTCCAATGCGCGGAGGCCGGCTCGTAGCCCTCCTGCAGCAGGAAGTACTTTCCCCCGTATGCGAAGCCGTACTGGCAGGCGAGAACCTGTCCACCCCACTCCATCCAACTGAAGCGAAGCCAGTCGCGCTGCAACAAAACCGGAGACAGCGTTTCGTAGAACTCGCGCTTGCGCTCCCAGCGGAAAACGCCCGGAAGCCCTTCCTGAGCCCACCGCCGGGTATGGAGATCGTAGAGAACCGGCAGCATGCGCCGGACATGCTCCGGGTCTGCGCAGAAGCCGAACCGGACTTCCGGATAGCCTTCGAAACGCCGCAGAATGGAGCGGACTTTTGTCCGGAACCTGGGCCGCAGCCAGCCGAGATACTCCTCCCAAGTGGGAGGCAGCTTCAGGGTGGCGCAGGCCACGGTGGTCTCGATGGAGATGGTGTTCTTCGCCTCGAGCTGCGCTCTCAGAAAGGGAAGATTCGGAGAGCTGTCCGGAATCTCGTTGAGCAGCAGAATGGAGCCCCGCGCCAACTCCGCCTCGAGATACCGGCCGAACGACTTCACCACCGTGCTCTCGTAACCGGCTTCGACGATGAAGTCCAGGTAGTCGGAGTCGTTCGATCCGTCCCCCAGGAAGGAGAACGCCGGAGCGTTATGCCCGTACCGCCGCACCGAATGGCTGCGCAACAGCGCCAGGCCGCGCAGCGTGCCATCGTCGTCGTACGCGGCGAGGATCCGCAAACCGCCGGCGCTGCCGTAAACGGCCCACCACGCCGTGGCCCACTCCCAGGTGAGAAAGACCGTATCGGCGGCGGAACGGGAGAGCAGCGAGCCCCAGGCGGGCCGCAGCTTCTCCAAAGCCGATTCGGCAAGCTCCATCACCTTCATACGGTCTTCCACGCTGTACGATCCATGAATTCCCGGTGCCACAGCTCGAGCGTCAGCATGTTCCAGAGGGTGTCGCCGTAGTACGGGGATGAATCGGCCTGGTGCTTGCGCATGATTTCTGTAACGAAATCGCGGCGGAAATAGCCTCGTTCGAGCGCCCGGTTGGAAAGCAGCGTATCGTTCGCCAACTCCCGCAAGCGCGGGTCCGTCTTCAGCCACTCCGCTACCGGGATGCCGAAGCCCTTCTTCTTCTTGGCGATCACCTCGGGCGGCAGCAACCCCCTGAAAGCCCGCTTGAACAGATATCTCTTCTCCAGCCCCTTGACCTTCCAGTGCGCAGGAATGCGGCCGGAAAACTCCACCACGGAACGGTCCAGAAAGGGGAAGCGCGGCCGAATGCCGGCCAGTTCGCACATGGTGGTCACCTTGGGAAGATCGCTATCGCCCAGCGTGATCTTGATATCGAGATACAGAAGCCGGTTCAGGTGGTCGGTGGCGGGCGCCGCCGCGTAGTAGCGTGAGGGCGCCTCCAGCACGGAGTAGTTCCCCAGG
>JAWLGN010000436.1:0-3235 GCA_041685075.1 Bryobacteraceae bacterium | reverse complement strand
CGGGGTCAGCCCGACCTGGGCGGGTATTTCGCGCACGAGCTTGCGCCCGCGCGCCAGTTCGCCGTAGCCGGCGCTGCGCCCGCCGCCGCTCACCTTGCCGCCCGCGGCATGAAGCGATGCGGGCTCGACGCGCCACTCGCGGGCCGCCATCTCCACCAGCATCTCCCGCGCCGTGGCCGCCGCCCGCCGGAGTTGCGGCGACATTACGGGGGTGCTCAGGCTGCCGTAGGTTCCCCCATCGTAGGGCACCAGGTCGGTATCCCCCATGATCATCCGGATGGATTCGATCGGCACCCGCAGTTCCTCGGCCACCGCCTGGGAGAGCGCCGTGCGGGTGTTCTGCCCTACCTCCACCTTGCCCGTGTAGACCGTTACAGCGCCGTCCTCGCCCATGTGCAGCCAGGCGGAGACATCCTGGGGGACGCCTTGCCCGCCCCCGCGTCGCTGCGCCTCGGCCGTCAGCGCCACCACCAGGCCGCCGCCCGCCACGGCGAAGAAGTCCCGGCGGGTTGTCAGGGTGCTCATCGCCGCCCTCCCTTGGCCGCCAGCCGTACCGCCTGGATGATCCGCGGGTAGGTGCCGCAGCGGCACAGGTTGCCTTCGAGCGCGGCGGCGATTTCCGGTTCAGTGGGATTCGGGTTGCGGTCGAGCAGTCCGGCCGACGCCATGATCATGCCCGGCGTGCAGTAGCCGCACTGCAATGCATCGGCTTCCAGAAAAGCGGCCTGGAGCGGATGGAGTTGGCCGTTCCGCTCCAGACCTTCGATGGTGGTGATCCGCTTACCGGCGGCGCTTTCCACCCGCACCAGGCAGCTCTTCACCGCGCGCCCGTCCACCAGCACCGTGCACGCGCCGCAGCGTCCTTCGCCGCAGCCGTACTTGGTGCCGGTCAGATCCAGGTCGTCGCGCAGGACGCTCAGCAGGGTGCGGCCGGGTTCTGCGTCCACCCGGCGCCGGACACCGTTGACGAGCAGTTCCGTGATCCGCGCCATCCTCCTATTGTCGCGCAACGCTCACTGTCTCTTGGCGACCACTGGGAACTCGCGCTCGCCAAAGGAGACGTTGAAATGGATCTCGTCCCCCTTGACCACGCCCTTGTACTGCTGCCGGAACTCGCGCTCCCGGAACTTCCGAACTACTGTGAACGAGAGGTTGTCGCCCTCGATGGCGCCGTCGGTGATTTCCACCGCTCCGCCGCGCGCGCCCGTGACCGTTCCGGTGAGCTTCGAGCCGTCGACTTTGAAGTCGAAAACGCTCTCCCAGACGTTGCCGTCGCGCCCCTTCATCTCGGCTTTCCACTTGCCGGTCACATCTGCGGCGGGCGCCGCCACCGCCAGGACCAGCAGAACCGCCACGATACTTACGATGTACCTCACAGGGTGTTCTCCTTCGTTCTAAAGGTACGATTGGGAGCCGGGATGTTACAGGGGCGCCGGACGTTATAAGATCGAAAATTCAGGGCGCCGGGGCCGGGGTATAGGGAATTCTCCCGGCGGCCTGGCCGATCTACCCCATGGGCGACTGGAGCAAGACTCTCGAAGCGCTGTTTCCCGGCCCGCGGCACCGCATTCTGGCCGCGATCTTCGCCGAACCCGCGCGCTGGTGGACCCTGGCCGCTCTGGCCGACCGCCTGGGCCTCCCCCCGGCCGCTCTCCAGATCGACCTGGCCGCCCTGGCGGCGGGCGGCGTCCTCAGCGAACGCCCCGGCGGCGAGTTCCGCGCCGATCCCCGCTGCCCCTTCTTCGTCGAACTCCAGGCCATCGCCGCCAAGTGCGCCAGCTTCCGCGGAAAACCCTGCGCCGAAACCATCCTGGTGGTCGAGGACGAACCCGCCACCCTGAAGATCTCCCGCATCCTGCTCGAAAGCTGGGGTTACCGCGTGCTCGGCGCCGGCAGCCCCCGGGAGGCCATCGAGCTTTTCGAAACCCACCGCGACTCCGTACGGCTCCTCCTGACCGACGTCGTCATGCCCGGCATGAGCGGCCCCGAGCTGGGCGAACTCCTCCAAAACCTCAAACCGGAGCTGAGAGTCCTGTACATGTCCGGCTACCCCAACGACGAGCTGGTCAGGCGGCGCCTGGCCTTCCTCCCCAAGCCCTTCAACCCCGCCAGCCTGGCGCGCAAAATCCGCGAGGAACTGGACAAGACGTGAACTCCCCTCCCGGTGCTATCATAAAACTTAGGGTCATTCTTCCCGAGGTAAATCCAAGTTGCCAGTTGCTGAAAGCTGCAAGCGTTCGCTTGAAATCTCAATTCCGGCCGCTGATGTGGAAGCCGAAACCAGCCGCGTCGTCGCGGACGTCCGCAAGCAGGCCAAACTGCCCGGCTTCCGCCCCGGCAAAGTCCCCGATTCCCTTCTGAGGCGACACTTCAGCGGCGAAATCCGCCAGAGGGTCCTGGAAAGCCTCATCCCCAAGCACCTGCAGAAACGCTTCGAGGAGGAGAACCTGAACGTGGTGGGCACGCCGGACATCTCCGATGTGCATTTCCACGACGGCGAACCGCTGCGCTTCAAGGCCGATTTCGAAGTCATCCCGGAATTCGAGCTGGGCAATTACCAGGACCTGGAAGTGGTCTACAACGAGCCGGTCGTCACCGACGAGGACATCGACAAGCGCATCGAGGAACTGCGGGAGCAGAAGGCCGAGTTCGTCAACGTCGATCCCCGGCCGCTGGCCGACGGCGATTTCGCCGTCCTGTCGCTCGAAAGCATCGCCGGCGTGGAGGGCGAACCCATCCGCAACGAGGAGATGACCGTCCAGCTCGGCGACCGGGAAACATTCGCCGCGTTCACCGAAAACCTGCGCGGCCTCTCCCCCGGGGAAGAGACGGAGTTTGAAGTCGAATACCCGGAGGATTATGGGGAGCCGCGGCTGGCGGGCAAGACCGTCCGCTTCCACGCCCGGGTGAAAGGTCTCCGCCGCAAGGAACTCCCGGAGGTGAACGACGAGTTCGCTCAGGATTTGGGCGACTACCGCGATCTGGCGGAGTTGCGCGACACCCTGCGGCGGTCCATTTTCGCCTCCCGCGAGTACGAAGCCCAGCGGGAGGCCAAGAACCGGCTTGTCGAAACGCTGGTCGATGCTCACCAGTTCCCCGTGCCCGAGGTGCTCATCGAGCGCCAGATCCGCAACCGCATCGAGCAGCGCCTCACCGACCTGGCCATGCAGGGTGTGGATCCCCGCGGCGTGAAGCTGGACTGGCAGAAAGTGAAGGATTCCCAGCGCGAGCCCGC
>JAWLGN010000435.1:0-3249 GCA_041685075.1 Bryobacteraceae bacterium | reverse complement strand
GAACCTGGTTTTCGTAGGCGGGCCGGACGTGCACCTCCAGCTCGGCCAACTGCCGGAACTCGAGCGCTTCCGCTTCGCCAGCTCGGTCCTCGAGGACGCCCGCGCGGATCCGGCGGCTCCGCTGCGCTACGGCAACTCCGGCAGGCCCTTCTCTTACGATCACGCGGTAATAGGGCGTATCCGGATGGGCTCCGGGCGGACCATGCTGGTGCTGGCCGGCACCATGACCCTGGGGACGCAGGCCGCCGTGGACTTCGTCACCCGCGAAGACACGGTCCGGCTGCTGCTGGATGCTCTCGAATCCCCCCCGCCGGGACCGGTGCCGGAGTTCGAAGCGCTGCTCCGGGTCGATATCACGGGCGGCGCCCCCATGCACTCCCGCATCCTGGCGGTGCACATCCGGAAATAGCGCTCACTCGATCGCGTAAGTGAGCTGCACGTTCACGGTTCGAGGCGGGAAGCAGGCCTTATCGTTGCACGCCTGGTAGCGCAGCCTGCCGGTCGTCACTCCGGGCCCCGGGGAGGCGCCCGCGGCGGCTTTGAACTTCGTGACGATATCGAACTTGCCGGTGAAGACCGAAAGCGGCTTGGGGGAGAAGGAATATTTCTCCATGGATGGCTTGGGGTAGACCACCTCGGCGGCTTCCAGCGCACCTTCACCCCAGGTGAGCCGCAGCGGGATCAGGTATTCCTCGCTCGGGGTGTTGCTATTGACGTGATAGCCCTCCCGGAGCGTCACCGCCAGCCGCGATTCCGCCGTAGCGCCGCGCTTCACCGTGATTTTCTGCGGCGGCGCGACGGTAAGCATGGCGCTACCTTGCGCGTGCAAGGCGGTCGCCGAGGCCAGCGCGATCAGCAGCGCCGGCAGCGCTTTCGAGTAACTCTTCAATGCCATCCTCGAAATCCCTCCTGCTCGCCAGTCCCACGTGGACGGCGGCGATGTTGCCTTCCCGGTCGATGAGGAACGTAGTGGGCAGCGCCTCCACGCCGCCATAGGCCTCCGAGACGCGCTCGTCGCCCAGCACGACGCGGTAGTTGACGCGAAGCTGGTTGACGAAGGGGCGGACTGCCGCCCAACCCTCATCGTCCAGCGAAACGCCCAGCACGGCGAAGCCCCGGTGCTTGTTGCGCCGTTCGAAATCGATGAACCAGGGGATCTCGATCTTGCACGGGCCGCACCAGGTGGCCCAGAAGTTCAGCAGCACCACCTTGCCGCGATAGTCGGAGAGCCGCACCGTCTTGCCGTCGGCGTCCTTGAGGCTGAATTCGGGAGCGGGGCGGCGGTCCTTGGGCGACTTCACGGCGGAAGTGGCGTCTGCGGGGGTGGATCCCGAGCTGCACGCGGCCGCCAGCAGCGCGAGGACACTTAGGATCATACCGGGAAGTGGTGCGGTCATTCGCTACAACCGATTATATCGAGATCCGCCTGGTTACGCCGGAACGGATGAACCACTGCCGGCGGCAGGCACGGTGCGGAGGCGGGAGGGTGAAGTCGGGATGCGCGCGCAGACCCGCGAACAACCAGGCGGCGGTGTCGCAGAAGCTCTCGCAGCAGTACTCGCGCCAGCGGCGGGTACGCGCCCGAGAGTGGCGCTTGGCGAGCGCGCGCTTGCGCCACTCGGCCGACCACCCCAGCTCTCCGGGCACGCCCGCGGCCCACTCATCGGCCAGCAGCTCTTCCCACGAGCGGCGCAGCGGGTTGCCCAGCCGCAGCCAGGCGAAGTGGAACAACTCGTGGATCAGAATGCGGGTGAGTTCCGCCGGCCTGCCGGCCAGATCGGCGTCGAGTACGATACGGCGCCGCCGCAGAAAAGCGCCGCCGTCCACAGGCCCGCGGCGGTCTCGCGGCGCCCGTACCAGCCGCACCTGAACGGGAGCACCAACCAGCACCGGCAGGCGCATGCGCGTCTCCAGAAGAAACGGTCAGTAAGCCAGGGTACCGCTGCGCGGCTTCTCTTCCGGGTTGGGCAGGTAGAGAGTGTGGCAGCGTTCGCAACGGTAGATTTCGGCGTCGGGGCCGAATTTTTCCTTCACTTCGTCGCCGAAAAAGTACCAGCGCTTCAAATGGCCGGCGCAGAGCTTGCCTTTTGCATCCTTTTCGTTGCAGGCACGCATGCGCAGGAGACGCTGTTTGACCTTGGTCCCGTCACTCAGGGTTTCCACGTACCGCAGTATATCAGGTGTGCGCGCGGGGGTGCCGGGCGGCGCGGCCGCCGTCGAGTTCCCGCAACTTTCTGTACGCGCGGGCCAGGAGAGCGCCCACGGTGCCGGTGCGGATCCCCAGCAGGGCTCCGATCTGCCGGTAGCTCAGGCCCTCGACGCGCAGGCGCACGCACTGGCGTTCGCGGGGCGCCAGGGCGGCGCCGGCGCGGAGCAGGAATTCGGAGTGGCTGCAGCAGACCTCCGGGTCGCTGCCGGGGGCGCGGAGGTCCGGTAAAGCGGAGGCCGTCACCTCGCCGCGCGCCGCGGCCGAACGCGCCGCATCGGCCAGGCGGTTGCGCGCCACGCGGCGCAGCCAGGCGCCGGGGTTCTCGATCCGGAGACCGCGGGAGCGCGCCAGGAAGTAGCGCAGGAAGGCCTCCTGCGTGGCGTCCTGCGCGGCAGACCCGGGCGCCAGCCCAGCGGCGTATCGGAACAGGGGGCCGGCGTGCTCGCGATGAACCGCGGCCACCTCCCGCTCGATCACGCCGAGGGTTCTGCTCTCGCGTGGGTCTACGGCACTCCTCACCTCCTCTCATGCTCCCGCCGCCGCGCGTGCGGTGCAATATTCACCTCGGTTAACTAACCCGGCGTTAACCTTGTAAGCAAACCGGCGCACGGCCGCGTCTTCGGTGCAGATATGCGCATCCCGACACTCGATTCGCGCCGGCGCCGCGGGCAGGCGCTGGTCATGGTGACGTTCTCGCTGTTCGCCCTGTTCGGCATGATGGCCCTGGCCACCGACCTGGGACTCTCCTACTTCAGCTACAAGTCGGCGCGCACGGCCGCCGACGCCGCCGCATTGGCGGCCGCCCAGGAGGTGCTGTCCACCATCGGCAACGCCACGCCGGTCTGCGGCGCCGATTGCGTCTGCCAGCAGCCGACTCCGTGCCCCGCCACCCTTTCCGTGCCCCCGGGAACGAACGTTGAAGCGGGCTGCCTCTACGCCCAACAGGCCGGCTTTGTCACCGGCGGGCGGAACGGCAGCCAGAAAGTAACGGTCAGCGCCGGGGCGTCTGGTCCGCCGCCGACCGCGCCGGGGGTGAACGA
>JAWLGN010000434.1:0-3275 GCA_041685075.1 Bryobacteraceae bacterium | reverse complement strand
CTGTCCCAGGTTGGTCGCCAGCCCCAGGGTGTTCCCCGTGGGCGCCGCCCGTGCGTCCGAACTCCGCCGCGTACGGGCTGGTAAAGACCTTAAACTCCTGAACTGCGTCCACCTGAGGGATGGCCGATACCTGGTTGTTATACGGCGTGGTATTGGCCGCGCCGTCGATCAGAATTTCGCTGGTCGAGAAGCAGCACGTCTTCCTGGCGCGCTGGTAAAGCCCTGGGCCGAAGCGGTAATGTCATACCGGCCCGGCGTTTGCGAGGGGAAGACATAGTAGCCTTCCGCGTTCGAACTGGTGGTCAGCTTGATTCCCGTTCCCTGGCTGACCATTTCAATGGTGGCGCCGGGGATTGCGGCATCGGTCGCATCCGTGATACGGCCGCTCACAACCGGATTCTGGGCGTGAAGCCCGATGGCACTCGATCAAATGAACAGACCCATGTCAAAATAATCGGTTCAGCCTATTGGCACGTTTTCCGGTTGCGCTCGCTGGTGGCCTGCCAGCGCCCTTGTGCTACGATGCCACCAAATGCGAAGGATTTTGCTGATTCCGGCGCTGCTGGTGGCGGCATCGCTCCTTTACGCCGCCCGGCCCCTCCAGATCTACTTCATCGACGTCGAGGGCGGGCAGGCCACCCTCATCGTCGCTCCCTCGGGCGAGTCCATGCTGGTCGATGCCGGCTGGCCCGGCCGCAGCGGCCGCGACGCCGATCGCATTGTGGCCGCCGCGAAGAAGGCAGGGGTCAAGCGCATCGACTACATGGTCGTCACCCACTACCACACCGACCACGTCGGCGGCGTCCCGCAGCTCGCCGAAAAGATTCCCATCCGCACCTACGTCGATCACGGCCCCTCGGTGGAAAGCGGCAAGCAGGCCGACGAACTGATGCGCGCCTACCTGGCCTACCGCGCCAAGGGCCAGCACCTGCAGGTCAAGCCGGGCGACACCATCCCCATTAAGGGTTTGCAGGTCGACATCGTCTGCTCCGCGAACGAGCTGATCGACCAGCCCCTGCCTGGAGCCGGCGCCCCCAATCCCGCCTGCGGCACCGAGCCGCGCAAGAAAGACGACCCCACGGAGAACGCCCGCTCCATAGGCATGCTCGTCGCCTACGGCAAGTTCCGCTTCGCCGATCTCGGCGATATCACCTGGAACAGGGAAATCGACCTGATGTGCCCCCGGACGCGCATCCCGCCCGTGGATGTCTACCTCACCACCCACCACGGCCTGGACCAGTCCGGGCCCGCGGCCATGGTGCACGCGCTGCGCCCGCGCGTGGCCGTCATGAACAACGGCGCGCGCAAGGGAGGCAGCGCCGAAGCCATTAAGATCATCCGCAGTTCGCCCGGTTTCCAGGACCTATGGCAACTGCACTACGCCATTGCCGCCGGCCGGGACCTGAACTCGCCGGACACCTTCATCGCCAACGTCGACGAGCAGTGCGAAGGCCGCTGGATCCTGCTCACCGCCACCCCGGACGGCGCCTTCACCGTCACCAACGCGCGCAACCGCTACAGCCGGAACTACCCGCCGGCCGAGTGAGCGCCCCTACATGCCGCTCTCATCGGCGCTCGGCCCGTAGAGCGCCGGCACCGGCACGTCGTTCAACCGCAGGTAAACCGTCAGTTGCCCGCGGTGATGCACGATGTGGTTCATCACGTAGGTACGGAGCACGGCGGTTTTGGGCAGCGTGAAGATGGTCTGTCCGCCCGAAAGCAGGGACCACGGCTTCATCAGGTGCTCGTCCTCCACCTGCTCGAGTTTGGCGCGCGCCGCCTTCACGTTCGAGTCGAACCTCTCCAGGATCTCGGCGCGCGACTCCGCCGCCTGGGTACGGGAAGCCGGCTGCCCCGGAGGCGCCAGGTCGAGCGAATCCTGGTCGATGGTCATGACCACCCAATTGGGCAGGTTCGCCAGGTGCGTCCCCATCCACCCCATCGGAGGGGACTTCGGATGAGGCTTCCACCCCAGCTTGTCCTCGGGTATCCGTTCCAGCGCCTTGCGCGTGTTGGCCATCTCGCGGTCGAATTCGGGAAGGATTGCGTCTCTCAGTTTCATAAGCCTCCGGGCGGCGCCACGTCTCGCCACCCCACCAGTTGGATGCCCAGATCGGCCATCAGCTTCACAGTCCCGGGATCGGAAAAGATGCGGTAGTCCAGGTCCCGCTGGACTGCGCTCGCGGTGGCGGCCCGCAGTTCCGGGCTCAGCACCGCCGGGTGCAGGATAATCTGGTGAACTCCGGGCCCCAGCCCCCGCAGCGCTGCGTGGTAGGCTGCCCGGCGCGATGCCAGATCCGACGCGCCGCGCGCCGGATTCGTCAACAGCCGGTCCAGCCGGAAGACGCCCTGTCTTCGAAAGCGCTCTTCGTTTTTGAGCAGGAACTCCACCGTGGCCGCGGGTGCTTCGCCCCGCACCTCCTCCGACGGCTTCACCAACATCACCGGCACCTTGTACTCGCGCCCCAGTTTTTCGTAGACCTGGAAGTAATCCGGCCGCGCATAGAGCGTGCCCATGTGGGTATCCAGGTGTGTAAACCGGATCCCCATGGCGCGCGCCTTTTCGATCTGCGCCCGCAGCTCCGTCTCCACCTCCTGCGCCCCGGCCCGCCGCGCCGTATCCCGCGGAGAGGCCCACAGGTAGCCTTCCGGGTCCACCAGGTTGGGCACCCGGTCGCGCGGCGCCACCGGCCCCCAGCGCAGCGCTTTCCACTCGCTGTTCAGCGTCAGGTGCAGCCCCAGGTCCTTGTCCGGATGGCGGCGCGACCACTCCGCCACCTCCGCCACCCAGCCGCACGGCATCATGACGGAGGCGCTCGAGACATAGCCCTTCTCCAGCATCTCCAGGGACGCGCGGTTGGCGGCGTGCGAAAAGCCCAGGTCGTCGGCGTGAATGATGAGCTTCGTCTCCTGGCCGTGCAGCAGCGTGGCCAGGCCCAGCAGAATCCATGCGCTCCGCATGCCCGGCATTCTACACCAGCGTTCAACCGGATATAATCCGGCTTCATGCGACGGCGCGAGTTTCGGTACCTCGGTCTCCTGCTGGCGGCGGTGCTGTGCCCCGCGGCGCCCGCCCCTACGGCGGCCAACGTGCGCTACGGTCCCCACGACCGCAACGTGCTGGATTTCTGGCAAGCCCCGGCGCCCGGCCCCGCCCCCCTGGCCATCTACATTCAAGGCGGCGGTTTCCGCAGCGGCTCCAAGGAGCGGATTTCCGCCCGCGCGCTCGAGCGCCTGCTGGCCGGCGGCATCTCGGTGGCGGCCATCAACTACCG
>JAWLGN010000092.1:0-18377 GCA_041685075.1 Bryobacteraceae bacterium | reverse complement strand
GGCGCCACCCTCTCCGGCGGCCAGGATGCCGCCAAGATCGCTCCCGGCGCCCTGGTCAGCATCGTGGGCGACAATCTCGCCGACAGCGTGGCGGCCGCCCCGCCGGGCGCCGAGGTTCTGCCCGACGAACTGGCCGGCGTGCAGGTCTACTTCGACGGCGTCCGCGCGCCCCTGCTCTACGTCTCCCCCGGCCAGATCAACGCCCAGGTGCCCTTCGAGTTCCTGGACACCACCAGCATCAGCGCCTTCGTCCGCACCCGGCGGGCCGACGGCACCGTTACCGTCACCACGCCCGTGGCGGTCTCCATCGTCCAGGAGAACCCCGGCATCTTCACCATGCCCGGCCAGGATCCCCGGCCCGCCATCGCGATGCACTTCTCCAGCAACGCCACGGGAACCATTTCGGTGGACGGCACCGTCAAGGAAGGCGACGTTGCCACCGTCACCATCGAGGACCGCTCCTACTCCTACACCGCCCAGGATGGCGACGACCTGTTCAAAGTCCGGGACGCCCTCATCGAGATGATCAACGCCCAGGATCCCAAGGTGCGGGCCTTCGCCGCCGGATTGTGGACGCGCATTCGCCTCCAGGCCCGCATTGCCGGGCCGGCCGGCAACGGCATCCCCTTCACCGCCTCCGCCTCGTCGACGGATTCCGGAGTGATTCTCACCCCGACCAACACGGCGCTCTGCTGCGCCAACATCGCCGGCGCGCCCATCACGCCCCACAACCCCGCAATACCGGGCGAAACCCTGGTGGTCTATGCCACCGGCCTGGGCCTGCCGGATCAGTTGGAGCACGTCAACACGGGCCAGGCCTATCCCCACGGCGCCCCCATGCACCAGCCGCGGGAGTTCGTCTCCTCGATCGCTGGTGGTAAGACCGCTAACGTGCTCTACGCCGGCCTGGTGCCCGGGCAGGTGGGACTCTGGGAGGTGCACCTGGAGTTGAACGCGGATCTCCCCACCAACGAGGTCACCCAGCTCACCATCGCGCAGGCGGAGTTCGTGAGCAACATCGTCACCTTCCCGTTGGTCAACCCCAATGCGCCGCCTCCGGCTCCGCCGGACGACGAGGAAGAAGAAGAAGAGGAAGGCGGAAACTGACGGCGCGTAACGGGCGGCCGTCTCCCTGGAGGGGCGGCCCCCTCGCCCGCCTGAGTTAACGCCGTCCGCCGCGCGCGCTGCCGCCGCGGGAAACCGGCCGCGATCCCGCGCCCGCGTTGCCCGCCGGGGAAGCCGTTGCGGCGCCTCCCGGCGACGCCCCGCGCGTGATCGCTCCCGAGCGGCCCGAAGCCGAAGCCGCGCGAGGCACCCTGGCGTATCCGCCGATGCTGCCGTGGCCGCTCCCGGATGGGACCACCGAAATGACGCGCGGGCGGTACACCGCATAGACCGCGCGCGGGCTCCAGTAGCGGAATCCGTACGGGCTGTGCCAGGTGCCGCTCATCGGCACGAACGTGAACATGCCGAAATACGGGTTCCACGCCCACCCGCTCGACATCCAACTGTTCCCCGAGCGCCGGATCGAGTTGGCCGCCGAAATGTTGGCCATGGCCACGTATTCGGCGCGCCGCCGGCTCCAGCGGTCCAGCGCGTCGGTCTGCTCCTTGTCGAAGCGCAGCGCCGCCAGCTCCGGACCGAGGGCCAGCATGCGGCCGCCCTTGACCGCCACTTCGCGGCCGCCGGCGGCCACCTGCACGCGGCCGTCGAAGACCCGCACCGCCGGAGGATCGCTATCGAAGCGGTACACCCCGCGCCGGAGGAGGCGCACCTCGGCGTCTCCCATCACCACCGTCACGGCGTTGTCTTTGGGGATATCGCCTGCCTCGATAACCGCCGAGCCGGTGAGAAACTCGAGCCGCGTATCGATCAGCCGGTTGGTGACCATCCGGAAGGAACTTTGCTCCGCCACCCTGAGGAAGACGCCCGGCGTCAGAATCACCTCCGCGCGCCCCAACCCGGTGCGCAGCACCTGGTTCTCCTTCACTTCGGGGAACTGGCCGAACCGGGTCCGGACGGCCTCGTCATCGAGGAACACGCGGCCCTGGACCAGGTGAATCATGCCCGAGCGGGCCGAAACCACCGATTGTCCGAACGCCGCCAGGCTGCCAAGCGCCAAGACCACAAGAGTTCGTCTAAGCCGCTGCATAACGCCTCCCCGTTGCGTGGAACCGCCGGTCCCGGAGCGGGCGCCTGCGCCTTCCGCCCCGCGGCGGCTTTCCACTTCCAGCTTCCGCCGCTTTGTGGACGTTTGTCAAACGCACCGGGTTGCCGTAAACCGCCGTTATCCGCCTCAAACGGGAAGTGCCGGTTCAGCATGAGATAATTAATAGTAGACCTGCGCTGCAAAGGTCCTTTCGCGGTCAAATGAAAGTCGAGCTACACAGCCCCGGATATCTTTTTGTGAGCGGCTGGATGGCTGTCGTCAGCCGGACCGATTCACGCCGCCATGCCATGGCAGAGCTGGAGAACGGTGTCGCCGAGCTGGCGATTCCCTTCCCCGGCGCCTTCGCCGCTTTTCTGACGCAGTGCGAGATAGCCAGGCTTTCCGATCGCCGGCGGTGGAAGATACAGCGCCTGGGCGCGCTCCGGCTGCTAGTGAGCGAACAGGATATGCGAGATGGGGCAACCCGGCTGGAGCTTCTCTCCAACGCTCCGGCGGCCATTGACATCACCGGCCCGCAACAATCTCGGAAGGGCTTGCGCAATGCCAGGGTGTTTCTTGAAAACTCGGGGCAATCGGAGGAGTTCGTCACCGACGATAGCGGCGAATTGATCGTCTTCGAGGACCTGGACCGCTTCCGCATCGTGGTCCCGGACTATCCGGCGGCCAAGGTAGCGATCCGGAAGCTGTAACCGCGGCCGGGCAGACTACAGCCGCACGATGTGGGGTCCGCTGTAGCCCTTCAGCGCGTTGCGGGTATCGAAGATCAGGGGCGCCGTAGCCGCCAGTTTCCCGTAGTCGAAGGACGAGTGATCCGTCACCACCACGGTGCAGTCGGCCTCCGCGGCCGCGCTTTCCGGTAAAGCGTCCAGTTCGAAGCCGTCCACCCGCAACTCCGGCACGTACGGATCGCTGTAGGTGATCCGCGCGCCGCGCCGTTCCAGCAGCAGCATGATATCCAGCGCCGGCGACTCCCGCACGTCGCCGATGTCCTTCTTGTAGGCCACCCCCATGATATGAATGCGGGTGCCCTTTACCGGCTTGCCCTGGTCGTTGAGCGCGTCCTGGAGCCGGTCCACCACGAACTGCGGCATCTGGCCGTTGATGTAGCCCGCCAGTTCGATGAAACGTGCCTCGATGCCCGCCTGCCTGGTCTTCCACGAGAGATAGAACGGGTCGATAGGGATGCAGTGCCCGCCCAACCCCGGTCCCGGGTAGAAGGGCATGAAACCGAAGGGCTTGGTGGCCGCCGCCTGGATCACCTCCCACACGTCGATCCCCATCCGGCGGCACATCACGGCCATTTCGTTGGCCAGCCCGATGTTAATCATCCGGTAGGTGTTCTCCAGCAGCTTCACCATCTCGGCCACCTGTGTGGAACTCACCGGCACGACCGTCTGGAGCGCCTGCGAATAAAACAGCCGGCCCATTTCGGTGCATGCCGGGGTGACCCCGCCCACCACCTTGGGAATGTTCACCGTCTGGTACTTCGGGTTGCCCGGGTCCACGCGCTCCGGCGAGAAGCACAGGTAGAAATCCTCGCCCGCCCGCAGCCCGGACTTCGAGAGCAGCGGCAACACCACCTCGTCGGTGGTTCCGGGGTAGGTAGTGGATTCCAGGATCACCAGCATGCCGGCGTGGAAGTGCCGCGCCACCTCCCGGCATGCCGAGACGATGTAGCTCATGTCCGGATCCTTGGTCTTGCGCAGCGGCGTGGGGACGCAGATGTTGACGGTGTCCAACTCCAGCACCGCGGAAAAATCGGTGGTGGCGCGCAGTCTGCCCTCCTCCACCAGGGCGCCCAGCGTGGATGAGGCCACGTCTCCCACGTAGGATTCTCCGCCGTTGATGCTGGCGGTTTTGGCGGCGCTCACATCGATGCCGGTGACGGTGAAACCGGCCTTGGCGAACTCCACCGCCAGCGGCAGCCCCACGTATCCCAGCCCAATAATTCCCACCCGGGCGGTGCGCGACCGGATCTTCTCCTTCAGCACCTCGGAGGTTGCCTGCGCGGCGAGCTTCGGTTCAGCCATATCTTTTTGAATTTTCTCACACCAGGTAAACGCCCTCGGCCGTAATCACCGCCGGACCTGTGAGGAAGATCTCATCGTCCCACCGGATGTCCAGCGGACCGGCGGGCGTCAGTACGCGCACCGAGCTGCGTGCCATGCCGCGCGCCACGGCGGCCGCCACGGCGCCGGTCGAGCCGGTGCCGGAACTCATGGTCTCGCCCGCGCCGCGCTCGAAGAACCGCACCTCGAGGGTATGTTCGTCGACAGCCCGCAGGAACGACACGTTGGTGCGGTCGGGGAACATGGGGTGGCGCTCGATCTCCGCCCCCACCGCGCGCCAGTCGAAATCGAAGTGCTCCACCGGCACGGCGCACTGGGGATTCCCCACCCAGAGGATCACCGCATCCCGCGGGCCGCCGGCCAGCGGCAGCGAGGCGTGCAAGTCGCGGATTTCCGCGCGCCCCATGTTCATTTCGAAGACAAAGGAGTGGCCGGAGCGTTCCACCAGCCGCAGGGACTTCACTCCCGCGCCGGTCGAGATCCGGATCGTTTCGGCCTCCAGCCCCCGGTAGAGCAGATGGGCCGCCGCACAGCGCGTGCCGTTGCCGGAGATCTCCGCCACGCTGCCGTCGGAGTTGTACAGTTCGATGCGGGCGTGGCAGCCTGGCGTTTCCGGCGAACCGACCAGCAGCCAGCCATCGGCGCCCACCCCGGCGTGGCGGTCGCAGAGCGCGCGCGCGAATTCGGCCCGGTCCTTCGCGGGCGCCTCCTCCGCGCGGGTGAGCAGGAAGTCGTTGAGGGCGCCGTGCGCCTTGATGAACGGGATTTTCATGGCATCTCCAGCGGTGTGAAGCGGCGGTAGATCTCGATGACCGGCGCGCCTTTCACGACGATTTGTTTCACCAGGGTGTACTCGGGATAGCCGGGATAGGGCCGGCGCGCGCGGGTGGCCACGGTCTGTGCCGGGTCGCCCGCCATCGAGACCGTCCACTCCTCCCAGAGGAACAGGTCCGGGCGCGCGAAGGCGGCCAGGAAATGCGGGTGATTGTCGCCGGTAAGCGTCTCTCGGAGCGGCAGCCCCATCTGTCTGTAGATGCCGGTGAGGTCGCCGAAAGCGGTGTAAATGCCCGCGCCGGGACGGTAGCGGGGACGCAGGAACGCGGCGGCTTCCCGGGTCCAGGCCCGCCGAGCCTCCGAGTTCACTTGCGCTTCCTTCCAGGTGACCCAGGCCTCCGGGCGCGGCTGGAGAAGCCACGGCGAGATAGCCGCCGCCACCAGCGCCGGCGCCGCCCAACGCCCGAGCCGCCGGGGCGCCGCCGCCACCAGCGCCGCGCCGCCCAGCGCCACCAGCGGCAGCAGCGCCATCCCGTAGCGCGTGTTGTAGTAGCTATGGGGCCACTGCGAGGGCACAAACACCGGCGTACCGGAAGAGTGAATACTCCACACGTAGAAAGCCGGCGGCAAGGCCAGCAGCGCCAGGGGCCACAGCGCCCGCCGCCAGGCCGCCACGGCCAGCCCCGCAATCCCCAGCCAGTAGAGCGGCGCCCCGGCGCACATCCGCGCCGCGGTGCTGAATTGCAGCCAGGCCTGCCCCCAGTCCCCCAGCCCCGGGTACGGCCTGCCGCCCTGAATGGCCTGCGCCGAATACGGTCCCCGGTAAAAGAACAGGAAATCGCTGTAGAGATACCGGTTGTGGGCCAGCCAGTAGAGCGGCCCCAGGGCCGCCAGCACGCCGTAGAGCGCCGCCGCGCGCCAGCGGTTGCGCCGCGCCGCCCATAGCACGTAGAGCGTCACGAAGGGGACCAGGAACCAGCCCTCGTAGCGCGTCAGACAGGCCGCCGCGGTGGCCGCCCCCGCCCCCAGCAGCGCGGCGTAGGACTGCGTCTGGCGGAACGCCATCGTGGCATAGAACAGGGCCGAGAGCGAGGCCAGAAACAGCGCCTCCGTCATGGCCGTCGACTGCAGGTAGAGCAGGTTCGGATTGAGCGCCACCAGCGCCGCGGCCGTCCATCCGGCGGCGCTCGAGTGAAAAACCCGCCGCACCGCGGCGAAGAAGAATACCCCCGCCAGCACGAAGGCCGCAGCCGAGGGAATCGACCCCGCCAGCCCGCTCGTCCACAGCCCGTCGTGCCGGACCAGCGGCAGCATCAAGGCGTGGGGCAGCGGCAGCCACACCGTGCCGATCTGCTCATAGCCCGGGGTGCGAGAATCCACCACGCGGCGCGCGATGTTCAAGTGCGCCTCGGCGTCCCCGTAGTAGTACAGCCAGCCGTAATGGTAGCAGCAAAGGACCGCGGCGGCGCTCAACAGGGCCAGCAGAACGGCCGCCAGCGGCGCCTCCCACCGGCCTTTCCGGTGGACGCCCAACTACGCACCCTCCGCCCGGCGGCAGGGTTGCAGCCCGCTCCACAATGCTAGAACACCGTGCAGTTCTGGAACTCCCGGTAGCGCGCGTCGATCTCCGCCCGCGTCAGCGTGCGGAACCGCTCCACGCCGAAACGCTCGCAGCAGAAGCTGCCCATCACGGAGCCGTAGATCACCGCGCGCCGCAGTTCGGCGAAGTCCACGGGGCCCTGGCGCGCGTCGATTCCCCGCCCCGCCAGGTAGCCCATGAAGCCGCCGGCGAAGCAGTCGCCCGCGCCCGTAGGGTCGAAGACCTCTTCCAGCAGGTAGCCCGGCGCCATGAAGTGGCAGCCCTCGCCGAACAGCACCGCGCCGTACTCGCCGCGCTTGATCACCAGGGTGCGCGGCCCCATGGCGAGCACCCGCGCGGCCGCCCGCCGCAGGTTGTACTCGCCGGAGAGCAGGCGCGCTTCGGAATCGTTGATGAGCAGGAAATCCCATTCCCGGATGGTGGCCAGCAACTCCTCACGGAAGTCCTGGATCCAGTAGTTCATGGTGTCCCCGCCGGCGAACTGCACCCGGGCCATCTGCTCCCGCACGCCGCGCTGCAGCGCCGGCTGGATGTTCCCCAGCAACAGGTAGGGCGAGCCCCGATAGGACTCCGGCAGCCTGGGATTGAAATCCGCGAAGACGTTCAGGTCGGTACGCAGGGTCGTGCGGTCGTTCATATCGGCCGAATAGACCCCTTCCCAGAAGAACGTTTTGCCGGGCACGCGTTCCAGGCCGGCGAGATCGATCCCGCGGCCGGCCAGCAGGTCGTAATCCTCCCGGGCGAAGTCGTCCCCCACCACCCCCACCAGTTGCACCTGGGTGAAGTAACTGGCGGACAAGGAGATATAGGTGGCGGCGCCACCCAGCATGCGGTCTACTTTTCCGTGCGGCGTGGCCACGCCGTCGTAGGCTACCGAACCAACCACTACCAGTGACATCGAATCGATTGTAGCGTAGCGCCGCCCTCAGGAGCGCTCGGCGCCGGCGCGGGCCAGCAGGTCCAGCACATACTCGCGGCTGGATTCCACCAGGTCCCACGCGTTGGCGAGAAACGACAGGTCGATGCACCACCACTCGATTCCAGGAATGGCCAGCAGCGAGGGAACAAGGGCCGGAAAATCAATCAGCCCCTCCCCGAAGGGACAATGCGTGCTGGTCTCTTCACCGTAGAGCGTGCCGTCGGAATCGATCAGGTGGATGTGGCCGATGCGCCCGTGCAGCCGGGTGAGCAGTTCCGCCACCCCGCCCATCAGTACTTCGCGCGCGCCGTGTTGCCGCGCCCCCACCACCGAGCACATGTAGGCATGAGTGGTGTCGAACAGGATGAAGAAGTTCGGATGGCCCACCTGCTGATGCATGCTGAGGATCTCGGAGGGCTTGTTGAACAGGAATCCCGGTTCGAATTCCCACGCCATCCGCACGCCGGCTTCGGCGGCAATCCCGGCGGCCTCGCGCCAGATATCGGCCAGGCGGTCGAAGGTCGCCTGGTAATCGCGGTTTCGCACCGAGCCGGGCGCCGCCACCGTATCCACCCGGATCGTCGGGCTGCCGATATCCGCGCACAACTCCACGTTGCGCCGGAACAGGTCCAGGTAGCGCTCGCGGTTGCCCTCGACGGTTGGATTGATGGTGGAAAAATCGCCGACATAGCCGGAAATGCCCAGCTTGTGGTCCTGGAGAAACCGCGCCAGTTCCCGCCGGGACTCGCTGGTTGGATAGCTGTCCAGCGTGATGTGCGGCGGAAAGCCGCAGACTTCCACTCCGTCGTAGCCGGCTTCCGACAGCCGCGCCGCCACTTTCGCGAAAGGCACCGGGTCGTCGGCGAAGGGGCCGAAGGAAAATGCCCAGGTGCCCAGGGAGATCTTCATAGCGCCTCGCTACTCATTATCCCGTTTCGCCGCCCCGGTGGAGCAGCTTTACGTCTCCCGCCCGATCTCTCCGCGGTACCGGCGCGTAGTACTAGTACTCTCACCACTTTTGCTCTCTCGCGCCGCGGCGCGGGATCGGTCTATCGTGGAAAACGAGATGAACCCGGATAATCGGTACTGATTTGGTGGTGTTCTGGAAATCGACTAGAATGCGCGGAAAACCAATGAAATCCCTGGTGCTGGTCCTGGCGGCGATCGCGCTGGCGTCGTGCAGCCGCGATCCCAACGTGGTGAAGCAGCGTTATTTGGAAAGCGGCGATAAATACTATGCTCGCGGCAAGTACCGTGAAGCGTCGATCATGTACCGCAATTCGCTGGCCAAGGACGCCTTGTTCGGGCCGGCGCACTACAAGCTGGGGCTGGCGGAACTGAAACTCGGCCGGCTGCCCCAGGCGGTAGCCGCGCTGCGCCGGGCTGTCGAGCGCCTGCCCGCCAGCGAACCCGATTACTGGGATGCCGCCATCAAACTGGCCGACATCTACGTGGGGGCGAGCCGCGACCGCCAGCACCTCTCCGAAGCCGAGGACATTGCCGGCCGCCTCCTCGCCCGCGACCCCGAATCCTACGACGGGCATCGCCTGACGGCGGACCTGGCGTTTGCGGAGGCCAACGGGCACTTCGGATCCGGCAACCAGGAAACCGGCATGCAGAAACTGGAGGATGCCATCCGGTCCTACCGGAAAGCCGACTCCATCAAGCCCGGCCGGCCCAATCTGCGAATGGCTTTGGGCAGGGCGCTGGCCGCGGCGCGCCAATTCGGCGAAGCCGAGAACATCTACCGCAGCGTCGTCCAGCAGGATAAGCACAAGGTGCTGGCCTACACCGAGCTCTACCAGCTCTACGTCTGGCAGGGTAAGCTCGAGGAGGCCGAAGACACCCTGAAAGCTGCCGTGGCCAACAACCCCAAGCAGTACGGCCTGCTCACCCTGATGGCATCCCACTACTACGGTTTGCGGCGGCACCTTGAGATGGCGGCCGTCCTGCGGCGCATGAAGGAGCACGCCGAGGAGTTCCCCGAGGCATACATGATGGCCGGCGACTTCTATCTCCGGGTCGGCAACGGCGATCAGGCCATCAAGGAGTACCGGGAAGGCATGGAGGCCGATTCGGCCCGCCGGCTCGACTACCAGAAGCGCGTCATCGAGGTGCTCATGCGCCAGGGCAAGCGGGCGGAAGCCGCCGCTGCCAACGCCGAGATCCTGAAGAAGCGTCCCAAGGACCAGGACGCCCGCGCGCTGGCCGGCTCCCTGTTGCTGGATCAGGGCGACCTGGCGCGCGCCGTCGCCGAGTTGCAGGGCGTGGTCAATGCCGCCCCGGACAACTTCGTGGCGCGCTTCCACCTGGGCCGCGCCCACATGCGCCGCGGCGAATGGGAACAGGCCCGCCAGCAGTTCACCGAGGCCGTCCGGCTGCGCCCGGACTACATGCTGGCGCGGCTGGCGCTGGCCCAGTTGCTGGCCACCCGCGGCGATTTCGAAGCGGCCCTCAAAACCGCCGCCGAGATCCTTCGCATCGACCCGCGGAACACCCACGCCCGCTTGATCGAATCCGCCGCCCTGATGGGCATGAAACGTTATCGGGAATCGCGGCAGGTGCTCGAAGGCATGCTCGAGGAGAAATCCCCCTCCCCGGACGTACTCTTCCAGATGGGCGTGGTTCACCTCGCCGAAAAGAAGTACCGGGAGGCCGAAGCCGCCTTCCAGCGGGCTTACCAGCTCAACCCGAACAACTATCGCGGGCTGATGGGCATTGTCGAGACCTATGTGGCGCAGAACCGGCCGGATGAGGCCATCGGGCTGCTCCGGCAGGAAGCCCGCCGCGCCCCCGATAAGGTCGAGTTGCGGGTGGCCATCGGCAACACCGCGGTGCGCACCGGCAGGTACGACACGGCCGTCGCGGAATTCCAGCAGGCCCTGGAACTCATCGGCGGCCAGGGACGTCCCGCCGGAGACCTCTACCTCCGGCTGGGCGAGACCTACCGCCGCAAGGGCGACCTCAACAACAGCATCACGGCCCTGCTGAAGGCCCGGGAACTGCTGCCGGAAAATCCCACCGTGGCCGGCACCCTGGCCCTCACCCTCGACGGCGCCGGCCGCAAGCAGGAGGCCCGCCGGGCCTACGAGCACACCCTCAAGCTGGATGCTTCCAACGGCGTGGCGCTGAACAACCTGGCCTTCCTCATCGCCGAGCACGGCGGCGACCTCGACCAGGCCCTCACCTACGCCCAGCGTGCCAGGCAACTTCTCCCCAACCTGCCCGAAGTCGCCGATACCCTGGGCTGGGTCTACCTGAAGAAAAACATGTACGACAGCGCCGTGGATATCTTCGCGGACCTGGCGCGCAAGGAGCCCAACCACTCCACCTACCATTTCCACCTGGGAATGGCGCTTTCGCGGAAAGGCGACCTGGCGGGCGCGCAACGGGCGCTCCAGACGGCCCTCAAGAACAATCCGCCGCGGGAAGAAGCGGCGCAAATCCGCGAGCTGCTCGACAAACTCAGCTAGCGGCTGACCCGCGCGGCGCGGAACCACGCCACCTTCGCCGGCCGTCGGAAGCAGCGCGCTCCGCACCGCCTCGCCAACCGACTTGCTGGTGCTGCCCCAAGTGCGGACCCGCCGGCCGTCGCGAGGCTGCCGCAGACGGATGCCCGACCCGCGCGCCGCTGCTTCACGTGCGCAGCCGCCAGCCGCTGCCGTGCCGCGCTGAGCCGCCGCGCATTCGCCGGCCGTCGCGAGGCTGCCGCGTACCCGCCGGCCGTCGCGAAACCGCCGCGTACCCGCCGGCCGTCGCGAGACTGCCGCAAACGGTATACTGGTTGGCTTCAGGGGAAACACCGATGAAATCAGGCATTTTCTTCTTGTTGCTGGCCGTTTTGCCCGCTGCCGCGCAAGACGAGCAGTCGTTTGCGCCGCGGCCCGAAGAGCGCCAACTGCCCAAGGCCATGCGTTCGGAGATGGCCCAGCGCCCGGTGATCCGGGTGGGGGCAGACGCCGGCGACATCATCGGGAAGGACAACCGCGCCCTGCAGGCCGCCGTCGATTACATCGGCGCGCTGGGCGGGGGTACGGTGGAGATCGGCCCGGGGGTGTACCTGATGCGGGACTCCCTGCATCTGCGCTCCCACGTGACCGTGCGCGGCCAGGGCGACAAAACCGTACTATTGAAAGCACCGGCTGCAAGCTCGCGGCTGGCCATCGACGGCGATTTCGGAGAGGAGCAGATCACCGTGACCGACGCCGCCGGATTCGAAGTCGGCGACGGAGTGGCCGTCTGGGATGCGCGCGCCGGCGGCTTCCACACCACGGTGGCGCGCATCATCGGCCGCACGGGCAACATCCTGGCCCTCAGCCGACCCTTGAACGCCGACTGCATCGCCCGGCGCGACGCCCAGGCGGCCACGGTCTTCGCCGTGGTCAGCGGCGTAGACATCGAAGACGCCCGCGTCGAGAACCTGGTGGTGGATGGCGCGCGGGACAAGAACGTCTCGCTGAACGGCTGCCGCGGGGCGGGCATCTACTTCTACCGCGCTTTCGGCAGCTCGATCGTCAACTGCACCGTGCGCGGCTACCACGGCGACGGCATCAGCTTCCAGCAATCCAACGACGTCCAGGTGATCGCCTGCCGGGTGGAAGACAATGCCGCTCTCGGGCTGCACCCCGGCAGCGGCTCCCAACGCCCCGTCGTGCGGGATTGCGTTGCTCGCAACAACGGCACCGACGGCCTCTACCTGTGCTGGCGGGTACGGCACGGGCTGTTCGAGAACAACCAGTTGATCGGCAACGGGCGCTACGGCATCTCCATCGGCCACAAGGATTCCGATAACCAGCTGCGCAAGAACATCGTCCGCGCCAACGCCGCGCACGGCATCTATTTCCGCAACGAGCCGGAGGGTATCGCGGGGCACCGCAACGTGCTCGAGGCCAACCAGATCGAGGACAACGGCCGCAAGCCCGGGATGGCCGGCATCATGATCGACGGCGAGACGCACGGCACGGTCATCCGCGGCAACACCATTCGCGACACCCGGCAGGGAGAAGCCCGCACCCAGCGCACCGCCATCCGGATCGGAAGCAAGGCGGGAGCCGTGATCATCCAGGACAACCACGCCGATACGGAGGTGGAGGACCTCCGCGCGCGCCAAACCTCGGTGCGATAACTACCGGGGGCGCTCGCGGCGCGCCTAGAACCCGCCCCTCGGCCGGTAGCCCGGGCGCGCGCGGACGCGGTACTTCTTCCCCACGTCGCTGACGATCTCCACCGAGATTTTGCGGAAGCCCTCGTTCGGGTTGGGCTGCGGATAGTACGTAATGGTGTACGAGTTCCCCAGGTCCTCCCGGATGTTTTCGAAGGCCTCCACCTGCTTTTGCCAGGTCTTGGCCCAGTAGGCCTTGCCGCCCGTGCGCGTGGCGATGCGGCGGAAGACCCCGCTCGAGATGGGGTCCTTGTTCACCTCGTTGGTGGAGATGACGTAGATGGGGATGCCCTCGTCCTCGGCTACCGCCCGCACATCGTCCGGCGAGACCATGCTGGCGTTGTCGGGCCCGTTGGAGAAGACGATCACCACCTTGCGTCCCGGCACCTTGGCCGCGTCCCGCAGGGTCAGCAGCAGCGCGTTGTACAGCGCGGTATCGTCGCCCGCCACGGACTTGCGCAGCCCCGCGATGGCCTGGAAGCGGTCTTGCGTCAGCGGCGCCGCGCGCGACAGGTTGCGGCTGAAGGTGTAGACCGCCACCGAGTCCGCCCGGTCCAGCCCGCGGATGAAGTCCGCGATGGCGTCCTCGGCATAAACGAACCCCCGGTACATGAAGTTGCTGGTGTCGAACAGGACGAAAACGTTGGTTCCCACGAAGGCGTCCGGGGTGGTATCGAGCCCCGGCCCCGCGCTCTCGCTGGCCCCGCGGCTTTCGATCAGCGGCCGCGTGGTGCCGTCTTCCAGCAACGCCACCGGGGGCCTGGCGCCCTCCGCAAAAGTAGCGATACGCTGCAGAATGCCGTCCTCCAGAATACGGAAATCGCCCGGTTTCAGGCCGTTGATGTAACGGTTCCGGCTGTCGGTGATGGTGAAGCTCAGCACCACCATGTCCACCTTGACGCGGAAGACAGGCCGCTGCCCCTCCTGTCCCCACAGCCTGCCGCCGGCCACGCCCGCCGCGGCTCCGAGAAATCCTCGTCGCGATAGATTCATGGCGTTACTCCAATGCAGCTTTCTGTTCCACGCGCTGGGAATGACTGGTCGCGCGCACATCGTTGCCCACCGTATGCAGGGACCGCAGCAGCGCGGGCCAATCCTCCAGGTGCGAGGCAAAAATCTGTTCCACCAGCTTCTGCGTCCACTCGGGAATCCGCACGTTCAACTGCGACGGCGGCAGATGGATGGTATCGGCCAGTTCCGCCCAGTACAGGGTATTGGATTCCCAACTCTCCGCCATGATGCGGCTGGAGTAGCCCATCAGGGTGGGGAATGTGCGCAGGTTCAACAGCTCCGCCTGGTAGGAGTTCGCCAGCGTCGGCTTGGGCGTGCCAAAAGCGCGCGACACGGCCTCGTAATTGGCCTCTGCCGGCAGTTCCTCCGCCAGCCGCCGCATCTCGGCCAGCGAGGGCGGTACCGGCCCCTCGTGCCTGGCCGCCAGTTCGCGCGCCAGCACGAACAGCTCCGACGGCGTTATCTTCTCAACGGCGTCCGCCACCGCGCCCCGCTCGAGCAGCGAGGCCACCAGGCCGATGCGCGCCGGCGGCGCCTGGGTTGCCAGCACCTCCAGAAGCGCCTGACGCAGCCCGCTATCCAGCGCCGCCTCCGCCAGCGCCGTCCTGGCATAGCGCAGGTGCAGCGCCGCCCAGTGCATCTGCGCCGGCGTTACGTTCCACCAGCGCGGAATCTTGGCGCTCAGGATCATCTGGGGAACCAGGTCGCCCCAGATCAGCGCCTGGGTCTGGTTCGGCACCAGGAAGTTCTGTTCCGCCTCCGCCAGCGCGTAGGGCAGGCCCGCCAAGGAGCCCACCAGCCGCCCGCCGCCGTTCGATGGCCAGCCGGTGCCAAACACCTCCGTGGCACGCCACGTCTGGTTGGCGCCCTGCATGCCCAGGAAATCGTGGCTGCGTACGAACAGCGGGTTGGTGAACAGAACCTGCGCCCCCGGCGGCGCGTAGTGCGCGTAGTTCAGCGCCACCAGGGTGTCGCGCAGCACCGGAGCCAGCATACCCCGGATGTCCTGGATCTTTTCCCGGTCGCCCGCGGCACGCTCGATGGTCACCCGCAGGTTCAACTTGCGCTGGTAGTCGATATGGCGCTCGCTCCAGTAGCCGAACGCCATGGCGTTCTTCTCCGCCGAGCTGAGTGAAGTGCGCGGCAACTGAATCTCGCCGATGCGCGCCGTCAGCCGGTTCACCAGCGAGGGACTCAGCCGTGCGCCGCCGGCCACCGCGTTCAGGTGATCGGCCAACTCGAACAGCGCGTTCAGCGATACGATGCGCTGCGCCTCCAGAACCCGGATCATCTCCTGGACCAGCCGGGTATGCGCGTCGTCGTTCGGATTCTTGGCGTTCCCGGCCAACAGGTCGATCATGCGGTCCTGGGGCGAATCGGTTTTATTGCCCGCGGCTTCGAGCAGCAACTGCACGCCCGCGCGGCCGGCGTCGAACAGTTCCCGGTTGCCGCGAATCTCCGGGTAGGGCTCCAGCAGTTTCCAGAGCACCCCGTCGGCCTGCGCGGCGGGAATGGCGCCCTGCCGTGCCAGAATCCGCCACAACCCCACCAGCGCCTGCATGGTCCCGGCGGTGTTGGCCCGCAGCATGCGGTCCCGGATATTGTTGATCGCCTCAGCCACCCGCATGAACTGCAGGATCGTCTCATCGCTGAGCACCGCATCGTTCAGGATGGAGTACTGCTGGCCCATGTCCCTGTAGGCGCGCGCCAGCCGGTCCACCGTAGCGGGGTCCAGCGGCTTGGGCCGGTTGCGGTCCACGTCGCTCAGGGTCATGAAAATCTTGAGCGGCTCGTTTTCCACGCTCTTGCGGCACAGCGCGAACAGCGCCTCCAGAACATCGTCCGGCTCTTTCCACGAACTGGCCGCACGGGTCAGCTTGCCGTCGTACTTGCCATGGGGATGCTTGATGAAGAGGTTCTTCCAGACCTCGATATTCCCGGGTATGTGCGGCCGCCCCTCGGGCGTAATCTGCAGGCGCGTGGTGAGCAGCATCAGGTCCGCGTTGGAGCGGAAGACCGGGCGCGCCGGACCCGGGCTGGTCACCCGCCCGCGCACGGCGCCGTAGAACCGCTTCAGCCGCGAGGGCTCGGTCAGGTAATCGTAAACCGGCCCGCGGACGCGCGCCAGCGCGTCGAAGTAGCTGGCCAGCCAGCCGTCGTCGCGCGAGAGCAGCCGCTCCAGGAACTCCACCCCCTTATCCGGATGAACGCCCGCCAGGTCCGCCCACGCGCCTGCCGCGGCAGGGCCTCCCGGCACCACCATCTTGCCGTCGCGCAGCTCGAACATGCCGCCGAAGAAATCCAGCACGTGCGCGAAGGCCTTCAGCCGCTGCATGGGCACGGCCTTGCGCAGCGCCTCGGCGGTCTCCCGGTTCAGCTTCGAAAACCCCAGGTACAACCGGCAAAGCGAGGGGTCGCTCAGGAAAACGTCCAGAAAATCGAGTTCCTTTTCCCGCGGGCCCAGCCAGTAATCCACGCTGAACATCACCGGCACGCGCGTGGGCCGGAAATCCATGGTGAACGGCCGGTTGGTGCGCAGCGCCTGTTCCAGTTCCGCCAATGGGAAGCCGGAGTCGACGCTCAGGAACGCGCGGCTGGCGTTCACCGTTTCCAGCACCAGCTCGCTGCCGCACCCGCCCCGCATGCGGTAGCCCAGAATGCGCAGCAGCTCGCCTGTATGGGCCGACTCGCAGGTATCGATGCGGATCACCTTGTCCTCGCCCGCCAGCTTCTCCAGCTCCCGCGCCTGCGAAACGTACCGGTGCACCAGCTTGAGATACTCGGTGGGGTCGAGGGCCTCGTTGCTGTGGGAGGCCTGGTACCCGTTGGTCACCACGTTGCGGGCCAGGGCCGGCAGCACGTCCTCCCCCACGGCCTGCGAAGAGATGGCCGCCATGCGGGCAAACGAGCGCAGGGGGCCGGGGATGGTCGCCATCTCGCGGCTCTCCGCCTCCGCTTTTCGCGCATCGGGCGGCGGCAGCGACAGTTCCGTCCCTCCCGCGGCGCGATACTCCTCGAAATGCCGTTCCGCCCCGGCACGATCGCCCGCCAGCAGGTCCAGCACCACCAGCCGCCGCGCTACCGCCTGCCGGCGCGCCTGGTCGCCCGCCAGCAGCTTCAGCAGTTTGTCGTAGGTTTCCCGGCACGCCGGATCGCCATAGCGATCCAGAAACTCGGCGTATTCGGTGAGCGCCGCCACATCTTCCGGGGATGATTGGGCCGCCCGCGACAGTAAGGTGCGCGCCCCCGATGCGTCGCCCGCGCGCTCCATCTGGCGGGCTCGTTCCAGGGTCGGGCTGGCCTGGAGGCCCGCAGTCAACACAACTGTTGCAGCCAAGACTACTGAGAACGCCTTCATGGTGGCTCTCCCGTCTGGTCGCCGGAAAGCCCGGTGCCCATTCCTGCGGGGCACACATCGCAACTTTCCCGCGCCGCCGACTCGCGGCCTATGCCCCGGTTAGCGGCCACCGAAAACGCGGCTGTACCTACTGGCCGGCACCCCCCGCGTCGCCTGGCGTCGCCCACACGCGGCATCCCCCGCGGTTAGCGGTGAAAACACTGTACCATGACCGCCAAGTGCACGGAAATTCAAAAGCGGACATTTCACCAGGCAGTCTCCCCACCGATGTTGCGAAAGGCACCCCCTACCCAGGGCGCATCGCGGCCCATCCGCGCGCCCCCGGGTGGCATCTCACACGGGCATTCGGATACCATAATCTACGAACTTTCCTGCCGGCGGGGACGCAGCCGTCCTTCCGGAGTCCACCGATTCATTTGTGGGGATGAACTCATATGCCAGATAACACCCTTACCGTCACCGATAACCGGACCGGGAGCACCTACACCCTGCCGCTTACTGATGGCGCCATCCGTGCCACGGACCTGCGCCGCATCCGGACCGCGCCGGACGATTTCGGCGTCATGAGTTACGACCCCGCCTTCCTCAACACCGCCGCCTGCCGCAGCGCCATCACCTACATCGAAGGCGACCGCGGCATCCTCCGCTATCGCGGCTATCCCATTGAGGTGCTTGCGGAAAACTGCACTTTCCTGGAGGTCGCCTGGCTCATTCTCCACGGCGAGCTGCCCACCGCCGCCGAATTGCGCTCCTGGGAGGACCAGGTCCGGCACCACACCATGATCCACGAGAACGTACGCAAGATCATGGATGCCTTCATTTGCCGCGCCCATCCCATGCAGGTGCTCACCAGCACCATCGCGGCGCTGGCCGCCTTCTACCCGGAGGCGCGCAACATCGAGGACCCCGCCGCCCGCGCGCTGCAGATCGTACGGCTCATCGCCAAGCTCCCCACCATCGGCGCTTACTGCCACCGCCACTCCCTGGGGCTCCCCTACGTCTACCCCGACAACACCCTGGGCTACACCGAAAACTTCATGAACATGCTGTGGCGCATTGCCGAGCCGAAGTTCGAGCCGAACCCCGTGGTGGCGCGCGCCCTGGAGGTCCTCTTTATCCTCCACGCCGACCACGAGCAGAACTGCAGCACCAGCGTCATGCGCGCGGCCGGCAGTTCGCGCGCGGACCCCTACGTGGCCACCGCGGCAGCCGCGGCGGCGCTCTCCGGGCCCTTGCACGGCGGCGCCAACGAAGCCGTGCTCCACATGCTCGATACCATCGGCTCGGTCGACCGCGTGCCCGCCTATCTCGAGTA
>JAWLGN010000091.1:0-18404 GCA_041685075.1 Bryobacteraceae bacterium | reverse complement strand
GAACAGCCCGATCATCACCGGGATAAAGGAGATGCCGTCCAGAAATTCGCTGCGCCCGAAGGTGAAGCGCGGGTAGGCGGTCATGGGGTCGAGCCCCACCATGGCGAGTGCCAGCCCCAGCATCCCCGCCAGCATGCCTTTCAACGTGTTCCCCGCCGATACCCCGGCCATCAGGCTGATGCCGAACAGCGCCAGCCCGAAATACTCCGCCGGACCGAAGCGCAGCCCGAAGGAAGCGATGGGGAAGGCGGCAAAGGCCAGAAACAGCACGCTGGCCAGTTGCCCTGCGGACGAAAAAATAGCGTTGATGCCCAGCGCCAGCCCGGTTTTGCCCTGCCGCGCCAGCGGGTAGCCGTCCCACGAGGTGGCGATGGAGGCAGGGGTGCCCGGGATGTTCATCAAAATGGCGGGAATGCCGCCCGCCGGGATAGCGCCGCAGTAGATGCCCAGCAGCATGGCCAGGCCCTTCTCCGCCGAAACCCAGAAGGTCAGGGGCGTGAGCACCGCCACTCCCATGGTGGCGGTAAGGCCGGGCAGCGCTCCGAATACCGCCCCGAGAGCCAACCCCACCACCAGGAAGAGCAGCACGTCCCAATGCAGGATGGCCAGCAGGCCGTTGAGAATCTCCGGGTTCATGGCATCAACCGAAACTCACCCGCAGCCCGTATTGGAACGCCAGCAGCACCGCGCCGGTGAGAACCAGGGAGACTGCCAGCGCGGAGCGCCAGCGTTCTCCGGCCAGGCGCAGAAAAACCGCTAGAAACAGCGCGGTGCGGAGAGCGAACGGCACCACCTCCCACAGCAGGATGTAGAAGAACAGGAGCGCCGCGCCGCCGGCGAGCAGCCGCAGGTTAACGCGCGTTTCGGGAGCCGATGCGCGGCGTTGGCCGAACGAGGCCGCCATCAGGAAACCGCCCAGCACGATCGTGATCGCGCCCACGGCGGCGGGAAAAAAGCCCGGTCCGGGCAGCCGCCCGATGCCTGGCGGCAGCACGGCGGCGCCCGCCAGCAGTGCCGCCCCCAGAGCCAGGAAGAGCGCGGCGGCCGTCATCCCGTCCCTCGCATGAGTTCGGGCAGCCGGGTGGCGAAGAAACGCGCCTGTGAAAGCGCGAAGGCTTCGAATTGGGCGCTGGTTTGAAACTCCGGGGTCATGCCGCGTTCCTCGCACAGCCGCGAAAACTCCGGGGCGTCGAAGGCGGTCCGCAGGGCAGCCACCAGGCGCTGCCGCACGGCGTCCGGCAGGCCCTTGGGCGCGAAGAACCCACTCCAGGCGCCCGCGCCGATCTCGAGATCCTGCTCTCCGGTCGAGGGCACGTCGGGAAAGAACGGCGAGCGCTGGCGATCCAAGACCGCCAGCATACGCACCCGCCCCGCGGCGGCGTGCGGCCCGGCCTCCCCCACTCCCGCCACGGCGGCGTCCACGTGCCGGCCCAGCAGCGCGGTCAGCGCGCCCGACGATCCCGCAAACGGGCAGTGCACCAGCCGCAGGTTTGTGGCGCGTTCCAGCAGCAGCGCGTTCACGTGCCAGATCGAGCCGGTGCCGGAGTTGGCGAGCACGTAATGCCCCGGCCGCGCGCGCGCCGCGTCCAGAAACTCCTCGAGGGTGCGCCACGGCGCATCGGCATGCACCGCCAGCGCCGGCTGCGTCTTTGACACCAGGCACAGCAGGTCCATCCGGTCCGGTCCGACGTCGGCGTAGCCCAGGGCCCGCACCATGGCGATCTCCACCGGCGCGTGCCCGATGGTGTAGCCGTCCGGCCGCCGCCGCACGACGTAGGAAAACGCCAGCGCGCCGGCGGCGCCGGGCCGGTTTTCGCAGACCACCGGAACCCCCAGCGGCTTCTCCATCAGGCTGGCCGCGATGCGCGATACCGCGTCGGAAAGTCCGCCCGGCGCGGCCTGCACCACCAGCTTGATCTCGCGCGCGGGATAGGGAGCGGCCGAGCGGCCGCAACCCACCGGCGCAAGCACCAGCGGTGAAAGAAGAAAGTGCCTGCGGTTCATGGCGCCGAACCCATTGTGCTGTACTCGGACCCGCCGGCACAAGTGGCGGGCCGGCGCGCGCTATGCGAAAGTGAGGGTTCTATGACCCGCGTCCTGCTCGTTCTCGGCACCCGGCCCGAAGCCATCAAGCTGTGCCCCGTGCTGCGCTGCCTGCGCGACTGCCAGGACTTCGATGCCAGGCTTTGCGTCACGGCACAGCATCGCGCCATGCTGGACCAGGTGCTGGAGGCCTTTCAGGTTCGACCGGATTACGACCTCAACCTGATGCAGCCCGGGCAGACGCTCTCCCAAACCACCTCCCGCATTCTGGCCGCGCTGGAGGGCGTCATCGCCTCCTTCGAGCCGCACATGGTGCTGGTGCAGGGCGACACCGCCACCACCATGGCCGGCGCCCTGGCAGCCTTCTACCAGCAGGTACCGGTCGGCCACGTGGAAGCCGGGCTGCGCACGCACGACATGCGGCAGCCGTTTCCCGAGGAGATGAACCGGGTGGTGACCACCCGCCTGGCTGCGCTCCACTTTCCTCCCACCGAAAGCGCGGCCCGCAACCTGCTCGCCGAGGGCATTGCCGCCGAAACCATTCACGTCACCGGGAACACCGGCATCGACGCGGTGCTGCACGTTGCCGAGGGCCTGGAGTGCGGGCGGCTGCGCGCGCCGGTCCTGCCGCCCCTCGATCCTTCCCGGAAGCTGATCGTGGTGACGGCCCACCGCCGCGAGAGCTTCGGCGCCGGTTTCGAGCGCATCTGCGCCGCCATCGCCGCCATCGCCGAACGGCCTGGCGTGCAACTGGTCTACCCGGTGCACCGCAACCCCAACGTGCTGGAGCCGGTGACGAAGCGGCTGGGCGGCCTGCCCAACGTGCTGCTGACCGAACCGCTCGACTACGTTTCTTTCGTGGACCTGATGCGGCGCGCCTACCTGCTGCTCACCGATTCCGGCGGCATCCAGGAAGAAGGCCCCTCCCTCGGCAAGCCCATCCTGGTGCTGCGGGAAAAGACCGAGCGGCCCGAAGCCGTCGAGGCGGGGACGGTGAAGCTGGTAGGAACCGATGAGGACCGCATCCTGGCGGAGATCTTCCGGCTGCTCGACGACCCGGCGGAATACGAGCGCATGCGGCGTATTCACAACCCATACGGCGACGGGCAAGCCAGCCGGCGCATCGCCGGCGCCATCCGCGGATGGTTCGCCGGCGGCCGGGCGTCCCGGTAACCGGGAGGTGCCGGCCTGAGGTTACCAGAGGCGCAGCGGAATGTCGCCCGGACTGTAAGCCACCCCCACCGAGGCCGTGTAGTACGTCCGGCCGAATGACTGCCCGGCTGTGATTCTGCGGGCGTCCCACCGGGCGGTTGCGAAGAAGTTCTGCCTCCCCAGCGCCCGGGTGACGCTCCCGCCCGCGGTCACGGAGCGGTACCGGCTGATGTCCTGGCCGATGCTCTGCAGATCGGAAAATCCCACCAGTGCCGCCAGGCTCCACTTGCGCAGTCCGGTGTAGGAATACTGCCCGAATACGGTGGCCTGCCGCGAGGTCAGGTAGATGCCATTGCCCGGCGAGGCGCCGTACTGGCCGTTGATGCTTGCCGAGGCATTACGAAAACGGCGCGAAAGCTGTGCCGCGGCCGCGGGTTGGATCCGTACCTCGTGAAATGCCCGCAGCGCCTGGCGTTGGCCGGTGATGGCGGCAATCACGGGATCCACCTCCACGCGCCCCAGCGAGAGCGTCTCCACCCTCACCAGCCCGCCCCGGAGCGCAAGCTGCCAGAGCCTGGAAAACTGGACCGAGTAGTTGAATCCCACCGAGTGCAGGTTGGCGTCCCCGAAGCTCTTCGTAAAGGAGAAAT
The DNA here is from genome assembly GCA_041685075.1 of Bryobacteraceae bacterium. Taxonomy (GTDB): domain Bacteria; phylum Acidobacteriota; class Terriglobia; order Bryobacterales; family Bryobacteraceae; genus JAMCRM01. Next base: position 14,559 of record JAWLGN010000091.1, on the reverse strand, counting down.
GGCTGAAGAAATAGTCGCCCCCGATAGTGGTGCTCCGCGTCAGCCGGTAGGCCGTATCCACCCGCGCCGAAGCGCCGGTGACACCATACAGTGCTTTCGTCTCGCGCCGCACCGTGAAGCCCGTCCCTCCCACGTTGAAGGAGAGCCGCGGACTCCTGACGTATGTCGCGTCCGCCATGGTGGTGAAATAGTGGGTGCGGGTATCGAACATCTCGTCGCGCGGAATCTGGGCGAAAGTCGGGTCGAAGAAACCGAACGACCCCAAGTACCCGTAATTCTGGCTGAACGACCCCGCCCCCTGCCGCAGGCTGACCGTCAGCTTGCGATTCACCTCGTGACTGACGCCGAAGGAAAGCAGGTGGTTGGTTGTGTCGAACGTCGTTCCCCGGCTGTACTGGCGGTAGTCGCCGCGGTAGTTCAATCCCACGATAGTGTGCTTCCAGGTGTGAAATCCGTAGACCCCCGCGGCCGCCTCCACACCGTAGGTGTTCCGGTGTGAGAGCCTGCCGTCCGGGCCCACCGTCCCGCTCGCCAGCCCGCCGGTGTACAGCGCTGAGGCGTTGACGAAAGGCCGGAACGCGATGGGCGACGCCGGCATGTCGCTATCCCCGCCCCGGCTGAGAACCGCCGGACCGCTGTACGACTCCGGCTGCGCCGCCGCAGGCGTCGAGCCCAGGATAGCTATCGGAATGACGGCCCCGAATATCTTCATGTAAGTCCCGAACCGTGGCGGCGGGCTGGGTGCCCTTAGGGTGTGTTTCACAGGAGATCTTCCTCTACGAAAACCGTCGGGTGAGCGGCGGTACGGACCGCCTGTCCCACTAGCATTCGGACCGCTGGCTGCCGTGGCGGCGCGGCAGCAGGGCGGCAGTCCCGCTCACCCAACTTACAAACTCGCATTCGGCCAGATGGCTGCCGTCCAAAACTCGCGGCAGAAACATGCGGTCGCTTCGCGCCGTGGCCAATGCCGTCTCACAGGTTACCGCCGAGTGGATGTTCATTTCCCTCAGCCATGCCGCCAGTTCGGGATGGCAGATGCCGCTGGGATAGCAGAAGTGCCAGCGCCCTTTGCCGTTGCCGAGCGCCTGGATCCGGCGCTGGTTCATCAGAACATAGTTCCGGAACGATTCGCGTTCTCGCGACACCAGGTGCGGGTGCGTGTGGAGTTGGAAGTCGATGCCCGCCGCGGCCAGCTCCCGGATCTCGCCGGGTGTCATCAGGTGAAGCAGCCGGCGGGCGCAGAGCGCCTGGTAATCGATCCCCAGCCGCTCCGCCAACTCCGCCAGCAATCCGTCCCGCTCTATCGGGCTCATGGCGGCCGCGTCGGCGTGCCGGAGAATCCGCTTCCACGCGCCCGTGCGTCCCCTTTCGTCCAGGTCCACTTGCGGCCCCGCCACTTCCGGCCAATCCAGCTTGCCTCCCCTGCGCTTCCAGAGCAGGTACGAACACATGGGGCCGAAGGGGGGACGTTCGAGTTCGCTGTACAGGGTCGCTTGGTAAACCGTCGCGGGATACCCGAATTCGCGCAACACCGGATAGGCCATACGGTAGAAATCGTGAAAACCGTCGTCGAACGTTAGAACGGCGCTCTTCGGGGGCAATGTGCCGGCGTACAGGCGGTCCACCCCTTCATCGAGCGGCAGCACCTCTACGCCGTTGTCCCGAAGAGTTTGCATCCGCCGCCGGAATACCTCTTGCGACATGTAGAGGGACGGCAGCCAACGATGCTCGTCCTCCAGCGAGATGCCATGATAGGCCAGAATCAGTAAACGCCGCCGGCGCCATTCCGAGTCGCGCAGCAGGGCCGTAATGCCCGTGCTGCTGGCCAGCCGCAGCAGCCCGAGCTTGAACCTTCTCAGCACTGAACCGTTATTCTATAGATTTGTGACCCGCAGTGCCAATGTACGTGATATGCAGTTATGATGATCTATCGCGTCTGCCTGCATGGAACCGGGATTCCTCATCACCATCGACACCGGAGGCGGCGACCTTTGGCGCGCGTCCCGTTGCATCACCACCTGAAACGGCGGTGCTTGCCGGCCGCCTCGATTCACCGTCGGTACGCCTCCCTCGAAGCATGGCACGCCATCCGCGGACCCGCCCCAATCCGGCGGATACGGAGTTCCTGTCAATGAGCGACTATCACCTTGCGGAATTGAGAGTGGCCTCAGACCCGGCCGATCCGAATCATAGTCTCCCGCCGCCGCTGCCGCCCGCGGCCAGGGTGCTGGACGTCGGCTGCGGCGCCGGCCAGACCCTCATAGCAGCCTATCCGGATCGGATGTCGTTCGGCGTCGATATAAACTTCGGCGCGCTCAGGCTGGGCCAATCCCTGACCAGCCACGTGCGGTTCGTCCATTCGGACGGGACAGCGCTGCCTTTTATGGCGGGCCAGTTCGACATGGTCGTTGCGCGCGTGTCCTTGCCTTACATGAACATCCTCGCCTGTCTGAGCGAGATGCGCCGCGTGTTGAAACCGAACGGATCGGTATGGTTGGCCCTGCATCCGCTCGCCATTCCGCTGCGGCAGGCGCGGCGCGCCGGCTACAAGGGGAAAATCTGGTTTCTATACGTGCTGCTCAACGGCCTTTGCCTCCACTTTTTCCAGCGGCAGTTTGGGCTTCTGGGAAAGTACGAATCGTTTCAAACGGAGCGTGGAATCCGGCGTGCGCTCGAGCGGAGCGGGTTTGGAGAAGTCGCCGTGTCGCGAACGCGGCAGTTCATCGTCACGGCGCGCGCCGTGGTATCCGCCGTGCCGGCCGGAAGCGCCGCTTCCAGGCCCGCAACGCCCATCCGGCCAGTCCCCGGCAGGAGTTCTTCCGGGTCGTAAGGGTGACGCTGAGTCGCGCCTGTCAAGGCCGATTACCCCCGCCATAGCAATTTCAGATCCGCTGGCCCGCATTCCGCGGCGCGGCCGAAAGTTCGCCTCGCTTCCGCCTCCGGACGCTTCAGTCCCGCCTCCGAACGCTTCGGTCCCGCCTCCGGACGCTTCGCTTCCGCCGCCAGTATGATATGGTTTCCTTTCTGCGCCGTTCGCGCTCGTCCTTCCGCTGCCAGGCACCGGAGTCTCGTCACTGCAGACATGGATATCGCTTCGCAAGCCACGATTGCATTGCGCTGGAACGCCGCCGTCCGCCTTACCGGGCAGGTCGTTATCTGGAGCATCACGCTCCTGGTAATGCGGCTGCTCACCCCCGCCGACTATGGCTTGATGGCCATGACCACCGTTTTCCTGGAATTCCTGGTGGTGCTGGCCGAAATGGGCATGAGCACCGCCATTACTCAGGCGCCCGACATCGATGAACGCAAGCTTCGGCAGACATTTGGCCTGGCGCTCCTGCTGAATCTCGGGATGGCGCTGGTGTTGCTCTGCGGCGCGCCTCTCATCTCCCGGTTCTACGCCGAGCCGCGCCTCACCGCCGTCGTTCGCGCCTTCTCGCTGCAGTTCCTGATGAGCGTATGGACAACCATTCCGCGCGGTCTGCTGCAACGCAGGCTGAATTTTCGGGTGCTTTCGCAGATTCAGTTAGGCGGTATGGTCGCCAACGCCCTGGTCACTTTGACGATGGCTGCGGCGGGGAAAGGAGTATGGGCGCTGGTCGTTGGCAGCCTCACGAGCGTGCTTGTCCAGGTAGTGGCCCTGAATCTCGCATGTCCTTTCTGGAAACGGCCGCTGTTTTCGCTGGACTCGGCCAAAACCATGGTCACCTTCGGCGCCAACATCACCGGCGCGGCGCTGCTCTGGCTCTTCTGGTCGCAGGCCGATGCGCTGGTTGCAGGCAGGTTGCTCGGCAAGCACCTGCTGGGAGCCTACGCCATCGGCAATCAGATCGCCTCGATTCCGCTCACGCGTTTCAGCCAGATCGTTTCCCAGGTGGCCTTCGCTGCTTTCGCTCGTCTGCAGGAAGATCCCGAGGCGGTCCGGCGCAGCCTGCTGCGGTCTCTCAGCGCGCTGGCGATGGGGGCCTTTCCGGTTTTCTGGGGTGTCTCGTGTACCGCGCCGGAACTGATTGCCGTCGCCATCGGGCCGCGTTGGAGCGCGGCCGTGCTTCCGCTCGCCATACTCGCCCTGGTTATGCCGTTCCGGCTCCTGTCGAACTTCATGTCGGTGGCCGTCCGTAGTTTCGGCCGCGCCGACGTCGACTTTCGGAATACCATGGCCGCCGCCGTTGTGATGCCTGCGGCGTTCTATGTGGGTTGCCGCTCGTATGGGATGGCCGGCCTGTGTGCGGCCTGGCTGACGGCTTACCCCTGCGTGCTTGTCTGGAATTTACGGAACCTACTCCGTGTTATGAACTACCGGTCTTCGGACCTGCTGCGCGTCGTCGCCGTCCCCGCATGTGCCGGTGCCGCCATGTATGCGGCCACCGCGCTCCTCCGTTGGTGGGTGCGGCCCTGGCTCACCGACCTCCCGCGCGCGGGCCTGCTCGTGCTTTCCGGCGCTGCCGTGTATTCCGGCCTGGTGTGGGTCTTTGATCGTTCCACCGTACTGACGGTCATCCGCCTGCTGCGTTCTTTTGCAGGCCTGCAGCGGAAGACCGCATCGGTAGACCGGCCGTGATGCAACGGGCACCCGCGCCGCTTATGAAGGCCGGCGCGGCGGCCTCTTCAGCGTGGAGCTTGATCAATAATACGTGAATCCAAGTGGGCCGTTCCTTGGTTATCCTGGCTTGCACCGCATTCATCCGGGCGGCCACGGCCGAACAGCACCGTCTCCAAAACGGACCGCGCCCGGGCCGCTCCAGCCGCGCGCCACAGTATGGGCAGGGCTCTTTTTGATCGTAGACCCCCCAGGGATTGCCGCCCAGGTCCATCAACCAGGCGGCGACGGCGGTGGTCCTTTCCTTGTTGGTGCCCACAAACGAGCGTTCGGCCACCTTGCACTCTGGAAAGAGAGCCGCAAGGGTGCGTTCATCGAACGAGTGCAGATGGCCCCACGGAGGCATGGCGTTTCCGCACTTGTTGCACATCGCCCGCCCACAACGCAGATCCTGCCGGTAGGGAACGCCAACCAATATTTCGTATCTGGCTACCCGTACCAATTCACGCGCCGCCGCTTGGACATCCCGTATGTGCTCCAGTACTTCCGTGCAGACCACGCAGTCGAAGGAGCCGTCGGCAAACGGCAATCGGGTAGCGTTGCCGGCCATTGTGGTCACGCCGGGATGCTCGAAAGACGGCCGCTCTAAATCCAAGGCCGTAACCGTTTTGAAGTGGCGGGTTAGAAGTTTCGTCAACCTGCCATCCTGCGCGCCGACGTCGAGCAGGGAAGATCTGCCCCGCGGGACCATGCGCAGCAGGTCCGCCACCCGGAGCGCCTCACGTCCCGGCAAATCGGCACTGCTCGGTCCGGATTTCAGCATAGATGCCGCGCCTCCCGTACTATCGCCGAAAACTTTTCAATCCGGCCATGGCGCCCTGCCTCCCGGCGGAACGCCTCCTCCGGTCTCCCCGGTCTCCTGCCGCGTCGGCCGGGGCTCCCACGCCTCGCGCGAGGCTCTCGATCAGTCCGGCCAGCATTCCGGCCTGGCACGATCCGTCGAAGGTCTCCCGGAATTCCCGCGACATGGGGACGGGATTTGTCGGCAGCGAGAGAAACCGAAGCAGCTTGGCGTCCAGCGCCGCCGGGCTGTCGTCGTCATGCAGAACGACATGCGGAATTCCACTCTTATTCAGGACATCAATCAACGCAGAATTACGGCGCGCAGAGGCCAAAATGGGGCGGCCAATACAAACATATTCGAAGGTCTTGCTTGGAACCTGTACCGGCGGCAACTCCGTGAAGAGATCCAGCAATAAGAGGTAATCGGCGGTCGACATCACTCGACGTGCTTCCGCCTGATCCACTCGGGGAGTCACCGTCACGCAGCCCATCGCCTGGAGCCTGTCAAACGGCGCGGGGTCTTGCAGGGCGCTTCTTTCGAGAACGCCGGTGAAGTTGATCCTTAGCCGCGCTGGATCCAGTCTGCCGGAGCGGATGAGCCGCTCCGCGGAGCCCAGCACCAGTCCCGGATCGCGCCGCCCGTAGACCTCTCCGACGTGCGTCAGCACTGCGTAATCGCGCGCGGGCAGCGACTCCGGCCCCGGTGCGTCCTCCGGATCGAAGCCGTTCCAGATCGTGTGGATGCGCTCGCCCATTTCTGGGTAACGTGCCCGCCAGATCTCGGCCGCTCCTTCCGTGTTAGCGATCACTGCGCCGGCATGATGAAAAATCGCCCGCTCGATCCGCGGATCGAGCCAGCGGTTGCGCCGGGATTTCCGGAATCCTACAAACGGATCCCGGAAATCGGCTATCCAGACTGCACCGGACCGCCTTGCAAGCCACACCGCCGCCTGGGGCGACATCCCCGGCGGCGTGGTCGTGAGGATGATCGGACGCGGCAGGTCCCGCAGGATCCGCGCGCCGTGGAGCATGGCGCGAACCGCCCAGGTGGACCCGGGATCGGAAGGAAAGAACAGCCGCTGCGCGGCCGTTTCCAATAAGGCCCGGCGGTCCTTTCTGGGAGTGAATTCAAACTCGCCTCGGACACGGTGGACATTGCCCGTCACCTCCGGCCGGTTGCCTGTGCCGGCGGATAGCACCACGACACGATGACCCATACGCTCCAAGTACTTCGCGAAACGATGGGGCCGAGCGGCGCCGGCGTAGTTGTAAGGCGGATACAGGTACGCTACCAGCAGAACCGGGGGTCTGTCCACAAAACATATCCTAACAAAGAAAGTTTGCGCGCCATATTCCCCTGAATTATGGCGTTACCTTCAAGGAAAACACCGCCTTGTGTCCGGTCTCCGAGGCCGCTTGGATGGTCGCCGTTCTTTCCCCCGTTACTGCCCCGGCCTTTATGGTGAATGTGCCCTGTGCCGGAACCCGCTCCGTGCTGCGCTGAATCGTGAGCGCGCCGCTCACTGTGATGGCCGGGTCGTCCGATGTCAGGGTGATCGCGGTATCTCTGGGAATCCAACTGTCAAACCCGAGCTTCCCCGTCGCCGACGTTCCCGAACGGATCGTAGCCGGGAGATCGGTAAACTTCAGGGTTCGCTTTTCCGCCTCAACGTGGCGGATCGCGTATTTCCCGCGCCCATACGAAATGTGCGCCGTCCCTTCCCCTTCGCCGGTTAGCTCCGGAGTCGCGCAGAAGGTTGTCGAGATCGCCCCTTCCGGCACCGTAACATGCAAGGTAGTGGCGAGGTGGCTCTTGTTGCTGGTCCAAATGTCCACAGCCATGCCGCCCGGCGGCGCCGGCTCATGAATCACCACCTGGTTGAAGCAGGTTTCGAACCCACTCACCAGTTTCGGCCCGTTCTGCATCATCAGCCGCGGCGCCGGCGGCTCGACGACCAATGTGGCGCTGCCCGTCAACCCTCCCGCCGACGCGCTCACCGTAACCGGCGTCGGCGTCGTCACGTAGCCCGTGTCCACATAGAAAAAGTGGGACCGCCCTTTTCCCCCGGCAACCGGGATGCTGCTCACCTGCCGGCCGTCCATGTCGAAGAATCGCACCAGGTCCGGCCGGTCGGTGCTCAGTGCGATCGGCGCCCCATCCGCCATCGGCGGGCCGTTGATCGCCACCCTGTTGTTCGGAATCATGCCCCCCGGCACTCGCGTCGCGAACAGCTCGATCGCCAGGTGGTCCGGCCCCCATGTCGTCACTGCCGTGCCCGAAACCGACGGTTCGCCGCAAAGGCTGCGGTACTGCGCCGTGATCGCCACCTGGCGCGCTTCCCCAACCGCCTGCGGCCGTATCCGCACCGTCCGGGCGCTGGTTCCCGGTTTGAGCGGCACCACCTTGGGCCAGCCCAGCAACTCTGGAACGCTGGTAAATCGAACCGCTTCGCCGCACTTGCCTCTCGCAATGCCCGGAAGCCGGATCGTCGCCTCCGCCCTCCCGCTCGGATACAGGCGTTCCGGTACCGTGATGCCCACGTGCCCCGAGGCCGGCGACCGCCACTTCACATAGTCGAAAGTCCACCGGAACGTCTGGCTGAACTGCTTCCCGCTCCACAACTCGGTATCGAAAATATGCCCGAACAGTTCGTCTCCGCGCTGCAAGTAGGTAAGGTCCCCGGTAATGCTGTAATACCACGCAAAGGCTGGTACCGTGAGGCCCAACAAGTCGTTCGCGCCGGAAAGCGGAACGCCCTCGGGTTGATACGACAGCCGTTTCTCCTGCTGATCCCAGGCCACCTCCCACGTCCAGTCCAGCATTTTTTTGATGGCCGGGGGAATCCGTGGATCGGGCTGAACAAATCGGTAATAGTCGATCAGCGCCTCCGCCGCGAGGGCGTCGTAAAACGGTTGATGCAGGCCGTATCGCTCTCGCTCGAACAGCGTTTCGTACATGGCAAGCAGTTCATCCACCAGGATTCGCAACTTGGGCACGTAGACCGTTTCGTAATGCGGACTGTGAATCAGCCTCGCTTCCAGGAGGGAATCCGCCGCGTACGCCGTCTCCCGGATGTAGAGATCCACCAGGTGCCCCGGTCGCTGCGTGTACCGCCCGTTCGCCGCCAGGTTTTCCACCGCCTGCCGATACTTGTCCTGCCCGGTCCTTTCGTATGCCATCCTCAGGCCGCGCGGAAACACACGCCATCCGGGTACTCCTCCGCAAACGCCGTCTTGACAGGAATTGTTGACATAATCGGCATACTGAGAAGCTACGTTCTCCGCGCATTGCCGCCAGATGTCCTCACCCGTGGCGTCGTGAATCTGGTAAAAGACCCGCGCTCCGTCGTAATACCAGACCGATCCCTCGTAGCCGAACGCGAACGTCTGGCTTTTGTTGCTGGCATTGCAGAACCTGGCGCCTTCGGTGACCATCTTCTGGCGCCACAGTTCCAAGGTCGGGATGGGCGGTTGATACCATGCCGGCGTGGCCGGTGTCTCCGGCAATCGCGCCACCCTCAGCGGAATCGGGGCAACCAGCGAATGCCCTTCATAATCGTGCGTGTGAAGCATCAGGGTGTACTCGCCCGGTGCCGCCTCCTCCGACGCCGTCACCCGGATCGCCTGGCTGACTTCCGCGTAAGGATAATTCTGCTGCAGCGGCGTTCCCGTGCACGGAGAGCGGTTGTCGTTGACGCAGTAGACCTCTGCCGTCACTCCGGGTGGAACGCCGCGGATCTCGTCGTAGTAGAAATATCGGGTCATGCCTCCAGGCCGGTAGGTCACCCAGAACGGAACCAGAGCCTGTTGTCCGATATACACCGTCCTTGCACCAAGCGGCGTGATGTCGTAGGGCGTCGCTCCGTATTCCGCCCCGCACGCCAGCAGCGGGATGCAGGGCAGGATGATGGCTGCACGAAGTTTCATAGTTCTGTCCCCGTCAGAATTCTACGGGCGGGAAGAAGCGTCGCGGCGGCATCGTAACGCTTCCCGTGTCGCGTCCGTCGTGACTCGCCCCGTAAAGCCGGTAGTGCCACGGGATATACCCTTGGCGAACCCATGCCATCATAACGCAAAGGATGTTGTTCTCCTCGGGCGTGCACGTGACGGGCATCGCAGCGGCAACTGCGCCGTCCACCGGAAACACCCGGTAGTTCGCTCCCAGGTTCTCCCGCAGCCGGTACAAACTGGCCCACTCCCACCACCGGCGCCATTCCGTTCCCGGAACGCCCGGCTTGGGTGCCCCTGTGCACCCGTCCGGCGCGATGCACCGGTAATTCACCGGCAGCCCCCAATACACCGCCGCGTCCAGGCTGGTCGTGAAGTCGCCATAGGCGTAGCTGCCGCCGGGGCTCCATGCCGTATAAGAGTTGCCAAGGTACTTCGAGTCGAATAACTCCACCGTCCGCTGCCAATCCGAAAACTGTGGGTTGACATTCAGATCGTGGGTGCCGGGCGTCTCGCTCCACCGTCCCGCATACCCGTTGCCCTGGTTTTCGCAGTTGGTGCAGGATGGCTGCGTCTCCCTGTGATTCCAACCCAGGTTATAATCGCAGGCGCTGCAGACGTCGGGGTGCAAAGAGCCGTGAATACCGGTGCTGGCCTTCATGAAACCAGCCGGCATGTATCCCTCCAGGTGCGGATTCCAGATGATATTGCCCCGCATCGAGGGCACATTTCCCGTCAGGCTCGGGCTGCCGTCGTTCATTTGCAGCATCCCTGACCCCGTCCCTTCCACAGATCCGCCGAACCACGTGTTGTGCTCCAGGTGGAGCCGCGTCCCGGAGGTGGACGCCCCCACGCTGGTGAACTGCCCCCATCCGTATCCGGACGCCGCCGGCAGCAGGATACTGTCGCGAACATAGAGATTCACCGGCGAACCCGTATGGTAAGCCTGAACGGCCACTCCCCAGCCGCCGGCGTTGCTATCCCCGTTTCCGAAAATCCACCCGTGGAGCCCGTTTCCTTCCCTGCCCACAATGCTCAGAACGCGCGGTTCGATCCACCCGCTCCTATCGATCAGCACATAGGAATCGTAGGCGGGATTGGAGATGGCTACCCTGGGCTGATCCCATGCAGTGCGAAGGAAATTCCCCCGGAACGACGCGTACGCCCCCGTGTCGATGATCGCCGGGTGCTCTCCGAAATAGTTGTTGGCGATCGTGAAATCCTGAAGTGAACCCGGTAGAGCGCCCGTCCCGAACAGTGCCACGTCGAACACATTGCCCGAGATCTCCCGCGCTCCGCCACTCATGGGAACGTGCGCCGAATGCCACGACAGGATCGAGGATGTTTTCGTGCCGCTCCAGGTATTGTAGAGAAGCGTGAGTTCCATATCGGCGCCGAGAACCGGTGGATTGACCAGAAAGGAACAGTTTGAAATACGGCAATATCTGATATCCAGCGGGCTGGATACATACCCCATCGGCCCGTCGAACCATGGAATCTCTTCACGCCCCAGGTTCTCGATGTCCATGAAATGAAGCCGCACCGGCAGCCCGAAGGATACAAAGGAATGCGCGCTCAACTGCGCATAGCCGTTGGTGCTGCTCAGCCCGCACCGTTGCTCCGCCGTGCAGGCGGTCGCGTTGATCGCCCGCTGTCCTCCCGGCGACGATTGGCCGTAGCTGTAAGTGGGCTTCGCCCCATTCGCCAGTGCCGCCGCCTCGGAGGAGTCGAACACCAGCCGCCCGCCGGGTTGGTAGACGATGCCATCGGTCGTGTTGGCCAACCCACCCGTGTACAATATCGTGCCTTTCACCCGCAGGGTCCTGCCTGCGCCGATCACCAGTTGCCCGCTGGCGTTCAGGTGAATGGCCGGCACGCCGCTGCCCTGGTGCCACGCCACCGCCAGTTCCGGCTGCGGATCGCAGGGCGCGCCGCCGCAGTGGATCGTGATCGTAGGCTGTGCCGAAGCGGCGCCGTAATACCGGTGCGTCGTCGCAAGGTGGACCGCCGCCAGCGCCCCGTCCGCGAACTCGCACTCTAACCCCTGCTGATAACCGTTCGGAGATCCGCCGGTCACCGTTGCGCTGCAGGCGCCCGCCAGCCCCGATTTTCCATCGGCTACGGATATCCCGGAGATGTAGCTGAAATAGCCGTTCAGCGACGCCCCCACCGAGAGGTCCCGGTCCACCGCCACGGTGTGGCCGTTCGCGATGCTCACCGTATCGCCGTCGCCCGGCACCCCCGCGGGAGACCAGACCGCCGGGTCCGACCAGTTCCCGCTTCGCACCGAGGTGTAAGCTCCCGCCCACGCCGGTGCCGTGCAGAGCGCCAGCAGCATCCATCCGCGCATCAGAAGGCTCTCCTCACCACCACGCGCAGCGAGATCAACTCGTACGCGGCCGCTCCCGGGTCCGGCTGCACTGCCGCCTTGAAGTAATAGGCGTCGTTAGCGGCGCAACCCGCCGCCGAAAGGTTCGCGATCCTGGTAATGGTCCGCTTGCTCCCCGCGTTCGGAACGAACGAAGCGCTCCCGGCGTGCTGGAACACCAGGTCGTCGATCCCCGAATCCGTGCCCGCGCAGGCATACTCCACCTCGATCTTCACCGCCTGTGCCGCATCCGCCGAACGTCCCGCGAACTCCACATCGATCGTATCCGGCGTGCTCGACCAATCGGCAGGCAGTTGGAAATGATCCATGAACGATTGCGTCGCCCCCGCGGCAAACCGCAGTACCGCGCCGTATGTCGTGCCCGTCTGGCATGCCGCCGTGGGCGCGTTCTGCGCCGGCAGGTTGAAGTTCGCCATGGCCAGCCCGGATTGGCACTTCGCCGCGGTCATGGACGTGTACATCGCCACCTTGCGACTGGGAACGTCGGCGGCTTCGAGCGCCTCGAATGCGGGCCTTCCGCCCGAAACCTGCATCAGAAAGCGGCGCGTGCCGGTGGTGTTCACCTCCACCCCGCCCAACTCCGTGCCGCTGTTGTACTGAACGGCGTTGGCCGCGCCCCCCGGCATCACTCCGCCGCCTCCTACCCAGTCCGTCCAGGTATTCGGGCCCGTGCACTGCCGGTGCACGTGCCTCTCGGTGTTGTAATAGACCTCGCCTTCTTCACAGCTCGCCGGATCGGCCGCCGCCTGTCGCGCCACCTTCGTGCTGGTCGCTTGCGACGCATCCCACGCCCCCAGAATCCTGCGGCTTCCGTTGATCGTGGTCTGCGCCCCCGCCTGTGCCGCTGCCATTACTGCCAGTAACACTGCCGCTGTGATGAACACTGCCGTTCTCATCCCGCCCTCCTTACCTCGTCACCACGCAGCGCCCGCTCTGTGGAACCGCAAACCTCACCGTCACCTCGTACGGCGCCGCCGGATCCACCCGGACGCTATCCGCCCCTACCCGCAGGCCCTCTCCGTCGTAGCACTGCACCAGCAGGTCCGCCGATGCCAAGCCGTGCGCCAGCGTTACGGCCGTCGCTGCCGTGAAACTCTGCGCGTAGCTCGCCCCCTGGCATGTCGGGCACGCGATCGTGTCGCCGGTCCGCACCAGCGGCCCTTCGAACGTCAGTTGCCGCTCCGGTGTATAGCCCAGCGCCGGCTGAAATCCCGTGTGCCCGGAGTTCTCGTAATCCAAATTCCCCAAGCCCGCGTGATTCGTCCAAGTAGATGCCGGCGTCCAAGCCGGATCCGCTCCCGCGCCATTGGACATCAGCACCGATCCCGCGGGCCCCGCTTCCACGGTCCCAATCCCGGACGCATCCCGGGCCACCACCACCCCGTGCGGCGTGAACGGCCCCTGGTAACTCGGGATAATCGAGGAATCGACCGCGCAGGTGCCCGACTCGCAGCCCATCAGCCCGCATCCGCTCGCTATCGACGAGGCGCTCAGTACCGACCACTGGTTCGGCGCAGTGCATCCATACAGGTTTCTGCCGGCTTCCGCGTGATCGGCGAAGAACAGATCTCCCACCGTGCACGTCGCTGGAAGCGCGTTTCCCACCTTGACGGGCCGCGTCCGTTCCGCGGCTGAAAAGTCCACGCTCTTCGACTGCGTGCGGAGGTCCACCTGCGTCTGGGCCCAGAGACAACCAGCGGTCCCCAGCACAAAGATAAGCATCGTCCTGTTCGTCATAATCACTTCCGGGCGGCCCAATCGCCGCTCTGGTTCAAAACTAACCCGCGCGCTCTCCGGTTCCGCCGCCTGCACTCCGGTATCTGAATAGAAACAAAGCGAATAAAAAACCGTTCGGGCCGTGAATGCAAGGGTGACCTTCAACTCGCCAGCAGGTCTTGGGAATCGGGCGGAAAGGGAAGCGGATCGGAAGAGCGTGCCGCCTCGAGCCGCGGGCTGGAACCTCTGCTTACAATCGCCCGAGTATCTCGCCGTAGAGCGACCGCAGGCGCGCGCCCGAAATCGGCCAGTCGTATCGCTCGCGCACCAGCGCGCGCCCGGCCTCCGCCAGGCTCCCCGCCAGCGCCGCATCGTTCACCAGCGAGGCCACCGCCGCCGCCATCTCGGCCGCCGTGTCCGCAATCAGGAGGTCGCGGCCGTGCTCCACCCCCAGTCCTTCCGCCCCCAGGGTGGTCGATACCACGGGAACGCCGCATGCCATGGCTTCCATGATCTTCAGGCGCGTGCCGCCCCCCACTCGCAGCGGCACGACCGCGGCCGATGCCTCCCGGTAGTAGGAGCGGACGTCTTCTACCGTGCCCGTGACCGTCACGCCCGGAACTTGCGCCAGGCTGCGCACCTCGGGTGCGGGCCGCGATCCCACCAGTAACAGCCGCAAATGCGGATGGCGTGCCCGCAGAACGGGCCAGACTTCTCTCACTAGAAGCACCGCCCCTTCGATGTTCGGCCCGTAATCCATCGATCCTACGAACAGAACCGCATTCCGGTCGTCGCGCTCTCCCCGGCCGCTGCCTTCTGAGTAATACTCCACGTCCACGCCGTTCGGGATTACTTCGATACGGGCTCCGGGCGCCCGCGATGCCAGGCTCTGCCGTTCCCGCTCGCTGCATACCGCATGCGCGTCGCAACGCGCCAGCAGTTTGTCTTCAAGCGATCGCAGCAACTGTGCCGTCCGCAGCGCATAGAGCCGCCTGGCCGGATTCCGCGCGGCCTCCGCGTACCGGCGCACCAGTTCGGAGTGGATGTTATGCCAATCCAGCAGCACCTTCGGGACGGACCGGCATCCCTCGATCGACTCCAGGTAGCGGTAATAGTGAACGGC
>JAWLGN010000433.1:0-3293 GCA_041685075.1 Bryobacteraceae bacterium | reverse complement strand
ATGCCGCTGGGCTTCTTCGCGATGGCGTCGCGGAACCACTCGTGCTGCTCCTTGGGGTTGTAGGTATCGGGTCCCACCAGCTCGGAGCGCACCCCGAGTTCTCTGGCTGCATCGTTCAGCCCCGCGAATGCCTGCTGCCAGTAGGGCACTTTGATGTTGCTGGCCACCAGCACGTATCTCTCTTCGGGCGAGTGCGCCGAGCTGCCGCAGTTCACAAGCGGAAGCAGAAGTGCCGGAAGAATGAATAATTGCCTTCGGTTCATGAGGTCTCCAAAAATGGAGTATAACTTCCCTGCAGGGTTCTGGAAAACACGCGCCGATTGCGCGACCCGCCCGGGGCCGGCCTCACCCCCGCCGCCGAACCGGGAAGTGCGGCGAATCGACGCGTTCGCTGCGGAAGAGCGCCTCGAGTTCCCGCACCAGTGCCGGTTTATCGGCGGCCAGGTTGCGCGTTTCTCCGATGTCCTCGGCCAGGTCGAACAACTCCAGCCGCTGCGCCGGACCCTGCCGCACCAGCTTCCAGTTCTCTCGCCGCACCGCCTGGTGGAAGCCGCGCTCGTGGAACTCCCAGTAGAGGGCACGGTTGGCCGCCGTGCTCCCGCCCGTCAAGGCGGGGAGGAACGAGACGCCGTCGATATCGCGCGGCGCCGTCGTGCCCGCCAACTCGGCCGCCGTGGGGAGAAAATCCCAGAAGGCCCACACGGCATCGCTGGTCCTGCCCGCCGGCACCTTGCCCGGCCAGCGCGCCAGGGCGGGCACCCGGATGCCGCCCTCGTAAAGATCCCGCTTGATGCCCCGCAGCGGGCCCCGGCTGCCGAAAAACTCCGGATCGTGGTGGCCTTCCCGGTGCGGGCCGTTATCGCTGGCGAAAATCACCAGGGTATTCTGGTCCAGGTTCTTGCGCTCGAGCGCCGCCAGTACCGCCCCTACATCCCGGTCCAGCCGCGTGATGGAGGCCGCGAAGGTCTTCTCCACCGGCTTCCACGGCTCGTTGCCGTAAGGCCCTGTATCCGGCGCCTCCATGCCGTTCTCCTCCACCTGTCCCAACTCGTTGTTGGCATGCGGGATGGTGTAGGGCAGGTAGAGGAAGAACGGAGTATCGTCCTGCCGCTCGATGAACTTCAGGGCCCGCTCGGTGAACAGGTCGTTGGAGAAGAGCTTGCGCCGGTTGAACCAGTTCTCCACCAGGAAGTGCTCGTTCTGGTTATCCCACAGGTGCTCCGGGTAGGAAGTGTGGGCGTGCCGCTGGTCGAGATAGCCGTAGAACTCGTCGAAGCCGCGGGTGTTGGGCACGCTGCCGTTGCCCGGACCGCCCAGCCCCCACTTGCCGAACAGCGCCGTGCGGTAGCCCGCCTGCCGCAGCATGGAGGCCACCGTGGTTTCGTTTTCCCGCAGCCCCAGCTCGGGACGCAGGTTGCCCCGCACCGTCCCGTGGCCCATGTGCTTGCCGGTCATCAGCGCGCAGCGCGAGGGCGCGCACACGGTACTCCCCGCGTAGGCCTGGGTAAAGCGCGTGCCCTCGGCGGCCATGCGGTCCAGGTTGGGCGTGCGGATGCGCTGCTGCCCATAGCAGCCCAGGTCGCCGTACCCCAGGTCGTCGGCCAGGATGAAAACGATGTTCGGTTTGCGCGCGGGAGCCTGCGCGCCGGCCACGGCGGCCCCGGAGGAGGCCAGGAATTGGCGGCGGTTCATCAGCGGCATACGGATACGTTACCGCAGGTTATGGCTGGACGAGATAGAGGGTTGGGTAGGCCCGCTGCATCTCCGCCGCCATGGTGCGTGCTGCCGCGATCTGGACCAGTTCCCCCTTGCCGATCCCGGGACACTTGACGGCGGCCTTGCGCCAGGAGTGCCGGTCCTTCACCACTTCCGGCCAGAAGGGAAACAGCCGGCACTGCGTGGGCTTCACCGGATGAATGGCGCAGCCGTCCTCCAGCAGGAAGGCGCAACTGCTCTTGCGTGGAATGCGCAGCCGCCGCAGGTGGCGCGTCCGGTAGACGTAGCGCTTTTCGAACTCCGCCGGGCTCATCCCCAGGAAGCCGGCCACACGTTCCAGGTCTTCCTCCGTGAGATAGACGAAGCCCTTACCCTGACAGCAATCGGTGCAGCCGGGCTGGCACGCAAACCGTAGCTCCATGCCCCATGGTAGCGCGGCGGGTGCTCTGCCTTGCCGGGGCGGACTTCACGCGCAATCCGGACCGAGGTCCGGCCGCGGACCGAAGCCCGCCCCGCCGGCGGTCTTCAGAACGGAAAGATCTGTTTCAGCTCCTCGGGCGAGGGCTGCCGGCCGTACTCGCAAACCTCGAAGGCCTGCGCGTACTGCACCTTGCGCCCCCGGTCGGCGCCGTACCACTTCACCAGCGCATCGCGGTAGGTGTTGGCCGCCCCGGCGTACCGCCGGGCGAGGTTCTTCCGCACCTGGTCCCGGCGCTTCTGCCGCACGGCTTCGTCCGCCGGGAAGAGCCCCGCGTGACCGTTGGCGCCTCCCTCGTGGATCTGGGACTCCATGGCCAGCAGCGCCTCCAGGGTCGGTTCGATCACGTCGTCGATGGCCACCGCCACGTCCGCCCGGAACGGGTTGGGCGTGCGGAAACGGTCCGCCGTGTAGAGGAACACGGGGTTCTTCTGGAGCGCCGGCACATCCGGGCAGAAGAACGGAACCGTCACCATGTAGGCCGAATCCTGCACCAGGATGGAGGTGTAGCGGTGGTCCGGGTGGTAATCGTTGGGCCGGTTGGTGATCACCACGTCGGCGTTCCACTCCCGGATCAGCCGGGTGATGATGCGCCGGTTCTCCAGCGTAGGCATGATCTCGCCATCGTGGATGTCCAGCACTTCTACCGTGACACCCAGCTTCCGGGCAACCTCCTCCACCTCTTTGGTCCTGCGGAGGGCCAGCGGGCCGCCGGCCTGTTGCCAGTGCCCGATGTCGCCGTTGGTGGTGGAAACCAGCTTGACGTGGTGGCCCAACCGGGCCCATTTCATGGCCACGCCGGCGCCGCGGTATTCCGCATCGTCCGGGTGAGCGCCGAAGATGATGATGCGCAGTTTGCCGTCGTTCGCCGGTGCCTGTGCCGCCGCCGGTGCGGCCGGCGCGGCCAGCGCCACGCTCGGCGCCGGTTCGCTGGTAGCCCTGCCGACCAAGAGCCCGACGCCCAGGGCCGCCGCTACCGTGAGTGCCGAATATCCTATTCGCGTCTTCATGTCGTCATCCTCTCTCGGGATTTCCTTCTACGGAACAATGTACACGTTTTTTTCGCGCCTGCGACGCTGAACCGCCTGCGTTTACCGTT
>JAWLGN010000432.1:0-3299 GCA_041685075.1 Bryobacteraceae bacterium | reverse complement strand
CAGCAATATCACCTCATCCCCTACCTGAGCGTGATGGAGAACATCCTGGCGCCGGAAGCCGCGCACGGCGGCCGCGACGGCCACGCGCGCGCTCGCGAACTCGCCGCGCAGTTCGGTCTCGAGCACCGGCTCGACCCCCCCCCGGCCGCGGTGAGTTCCGGGGAGAAGCAGCGCACGGCGCTGGCCCGCGCGCTGTTGTTTCGACCGAAGGTTCTGCTTGCCGATGAAATCACCGGCAACCTGGACCACGCCAACGCCCAAGTGGTGATGGGCTATCTCAGGGAGT
Source organism: Bryobacteraceae bacterium (assembly GCA_041685075.1). Taxonomy (GTDB): domain Bacteria; phylum Acidobacteriota; class Terriglobia; order Bryobacterales; family Bryobacteraceae; genus JAMCRM01. The sequence goes on along the minus strand of JAWLGN010000432.1, from coordinate 3,013 downwards.
ATGTGAAAACCGGAGGGTCGGTCCTGCTGGTGACGCACGATCGCGACATCGCCGGCCAGGCGGACCAGGTATTGTATCTCCCCGGTTCTCAAGAACAGGAGGCCCCACGTTGAAGTTCCTGCCCGCAACCGTTGTTTTGGGATCCCTGCTACTGGCCACGCTGCCGGCCGCGGCGCACGACTGGCCCATGTGGCGTTACGACGCCGGGCGCACGGCGTTCTCGCCCGAAGAGCTTGCACCCGAACTGCATCTGCAGTGGGTGCGGCAGTACGGGCAGCGCGAACCTGTCTGGGACGATGCGTTGAACCGGGACCTCATGCCGCTCGACCGCGTCTTCGAGCCGATCGTGCTGGGCGACACCCTCTACCTGGGCTTCAACGACCGCGACAAGCTGGTGGCGCTGGACATCCGCACGGGTGCCGAGAAGTGGACCTTCTATGCGGACGGCCCCGTGCGCCTGCCGCCCGCCGGACACCGCAACCGCATCTACTTCACCAGCGACGACGGCTATCTCTACTGCCTCGACGCCGCCACCGGCGGCTTGCGCTGGAAGTTCCGCGGCGGACCAACCGAGCGCAAAATTCTGGGCAACAAGCGGCTCATCTCCACCTGGCCCGCGCGCGGCGGCGTAGTGCTCTATGACGGGGTGGCCTACTTCGCCGCCAGCATCTGGCCCTTCATGGGCACCTTCATCTACGCCCTGGATGCCGAAACCGGCGCGGTTGTCTGGCGCAATGAAGGCACCGGCGCGGACTACCAACTCCAGCCGCACAACTCCCCCGCTTTCGCGGGCGTGGCGCCCCAGGGAGCCATGGCGGCGGTGGCGGATAAGCTGCTGATCCCCGGCGGGCGCTCGGTGCCGGCCTGCTTCGACCGCCACAACGGCAAGCCGCTCTACTATCATCTGGCCAAGTACAACAAAACCGGCGGGGCCTTCGTGGCCGCCGATGAGCGCCACTTCCTCAACCACCACCGCGACCGCGAAACCCATATCTACGAGGTCGAAACCGGCGAAGTGGTGGCCAGGCGCGTGGGCCGCTACCCCGTGCTGGCGAAGTTCGCCTACTACACCTCCGGAGAGCGGATCGCAATTCTCGATCCGCTGCGGCCCAAGGAGAAGCCTACCGTCAGCCTGGAAGTGGACGCTACGGGCGATCTGATCCGTGCCGGATCGCGTCTTTACGCCGGAGGCGAGGGGCGGATCACCGCCGTGGATCTGCTCTGGAACCCCGATACCAAAACCCGTGGTCTGCGAGCCGCCTGGGAACGGCAGGTGGACGGACGCGTCGAGCGGTTGGTGGCGGCAGGCGACATGCTCTTCGCCGTCACGCTCGACGGCAAGGTGATGGCCTTCGGTGCAAAGCGCGTTCCGGTGAAGACCTACGCGAGCGAAACCCCCGGGTTCGAGGCGCCGCCCGCGGCCGCCGCCCGGGCGCGCGCCATCCTCGCGGAGACAGGGGTGAAGGACGGCTATGCCCTGCTCTACGGCGCGGGCAACGGAGATCTGCCGGCGGCCCTGGCGCTCGTTTCGAAGCTCGACATCGTGGTGGTGGAGCGGAGCGCCGAACGCGTGGCCGAGCTGCGCCGCCGCTTCGACCGGCTGAACCTGCCGGCCAGGCGCGTTCACCTGCTGGCAGGTACTCCCGATAGCTTCGAACCGCCGCCCTACATGGCCTCCCTGGTCGTGCTGGCCGAAGGCGCCGTGGGTTGGGAGCGCGACGAGCCGCTCAGGAAGCTGGTGCGGTCGGTGCGGCCCTACGGCGGCAAGATCTGGCTGCCCCCGGACGGCGCGCGGCCCGCTTTTGTCGACCGCCTGCTGGCCTCCACCGATGGACCCAGGCTTTCGGCGAGCATGGAGGGTTCCGGCACGGTGATCGGCAAAGACGGTCCGCTGCCCAAGACCGCCAACTGGACCCATCAGTACGGCGATATGACCAATACGGTCAAGTCCGACGATGAGCTGGTGAAGCTTCCGCTGGGCGTGCTGTGGTTCGGCGGCGTCTCCAACCACGACGTGCTGCCGCGCCACGGGCACGGTCCGCCGGAACAGATCGTGGACGGCCGCCTGATCATCCAGGGCATGGACCTCATCAGCGCCCGCGACGTCTACACCGGACGGGTGCTCTGGAAGGCGCCGCTCGATAAGAGCGACACCTTCGGGCAATACTACGATGAGTCCTACCAGGAGTTACCGCTGGCTACCATCACGAACCAGAGGCATGTCCCCGGAGCCAACGCCCGCGGGACGAACTTCGTTGCCACATCCGACTGGGTCTACGTGGTGCAGGGGAACCGCTGCCTGCTGCTCGACATCGCTACCGGAGAGAAGAAGAAGGCCTTTACCCTGCCCCGGGAAAATGGAGTGGAGGCCGAGCGTTGGGGCTATATAGGGATTTCCGGAGACCGCCTGATCGCGGGCCGCGACTTCGTGCCGTTCGAGAGCGTCTTCCCCGATACCGCGCTGCAAACCGAGGACACCGCCTCCCTGAGCGAGCGCGACCGTGGCCGCCTGAAAGTGTTCGGCCGGTTCGACCTGACCGCCAGCAAATCCCTGGTGATGATGGATCGCCAGACCGGGGCCGTGAAGTGGACTCTCAAGGCGCGCTACGGTTTCATCCACAATGCCATCACCTCCGGCGGCGGTATGCTGTTTTGTCTCGACAAGCTGCCCCCGGGGCTGGAAAAGAGACTGGAACGGCGCGGCCAGGAGCTTCCCGCCGATTACCGCATGCTGGCGCTGGACCTGGAGACCGGCCGCGTGCTGTGGGAGCGCAATACGGGCGTTTTTGGAAGCTGGTTGAGTTACTCGCGCGAACACGATCGCCTGTTGCAGGCCACCCGCCCCTCGCGCGACATGATTACCGACGAGCCCGGCGCGCGCATGGCGGTCTACGTCGCCTCGACCGGCGCACCCGTGTGGGACCGGCCCATCAAGTACAACAATCCGCCCATCCTGCACCACGGCGAAATCATCACCGACAACGCGGCCTATTCCCTGGCCACGGGCGAGCGC
>JAWLGN010000431.1:0-3299 GCA_041685075.1 Bryobacteraceae bacterium | reverse complement strand
GTGTGGGACCGGCCCATCAAGTACAACAATCCGCCCATCCTGCACCACGGCGAAATCATCACCGACAACGCGGCCTATTCCCTGGCCACGGGCGAGCGCAAGCACACCGCCGATCCCCTTACCGGAGAGCCGATGCCCTGGCACTACACCCGCGCTTACGGCTGCAACTACAACATCGCCAGCGAGTACCTGCTCTCGTTCCGCTCCGCGGCCGCGGGCTTCTACGACCTGGTGACCAAGGGCGGCACCGGAAACCTGGGAGGCTTCAAATCCGGCTGTACGTCAAACCTCATCGCCGCGGGCGGCGTGCTGAACGCACCCGATTACACCCGCACCTGCCAGTGCTCTTACCAGAACCAGACCTCCCTGGCGCTCATCCACATGCCGGAACTGGAGTACTGGACCACCAACGCGTTCGAGTGGAATGGCGAGCGCGTGCGCCAGCTGGGCATCAACCTGAACGCCCCCGGCGACCGCGTGGCGGCCGATGGAACCCTGTGGGTGGACTTTCCCAGCGTGGGCGGAAAATCGCCCGACGTTCCTATCGAGTTCTCCGCGGCATCGGTGCGGGGGCTCCGCAGGCATGCCCTCACGATCGAGTCGACCGGGCACGAGTGGGTGGCGGCTTCGGGCTTTGCGGGGCCGCTCAAGCTCCACATGAAACTGGCCGGCGAAGCAGCCGGCAGCGCCTCGTACACGGTGAAGCTGCACTTCGCCGAACTCGAGGACAAAGAGCCGGGCGAACGGATCTTCAACGTCCGGCTGCAGGGCCGCGAGGTCCTGCGCGCATTCGATATTGCCCGCGCGGCGGGCGGCGCCGACAGGCCGGTCGTTCAGACCTTTGCCAACATCGGGGTGAAAGACGCGCTCACCGTCGAGTGCCTGCCCGTCTCCCCCCAAGCGAAGGTTCCGCCGTTGCTCTCGGGCATCGAGGTCATTCTTGAAAACCAGGACTCATACTAGGACCCTTATACTGCCGATTTTCCTGCTGCTCTGCCACGTGGGAGCGGCCCAGAAAACAGAGAACATCAGCCGGGTGCTGGCCCCGGTTTACGCGCCGCTGGCCGAGCAGATCGTCAGCGATTTCGAGTTGCACGAGAAACGCGGTACGGGCGTGGACGTGGGCAGCGGCCCCGGCGATCTCATCATCGAACTGTGCAAGCGCACGCGCTCGATGCACTGGGTGAACGCCGATATCGACTCGCGGGTCTTCCCCGGATTTCTCGAGCGGGCGGAGGCGGCGGGTTTCCGCGGCCGGGTCAGCGCCATGCTGGCCGACGCCCAGGCGCTTCCCTTTCACGACGGCTTCGCCGATATCGTAATCTCCCGCGGCTCTTACCCCTTTTGGAAGGACAAGCGGAGGGCCTTCGGCGAGATCTACAGGGTGCTGAAGCCGGGCGGAGTGGCCTTCATCGGGCGGGGTTTCTCCCGCAACCTGCCGGTCGAGGTGGCGCGCGCGGTTCGGGAAGGCCAGCGCCGGCGCGGCAATGAGCCGGTCTACGACGTCGAGCAGGCTGCGGAGGAACTCCGGGGCATCATGCGGGAGCTGAAGATCGAGGACTACCGGATCGAGATTCCCAAGCGCGGCGATGTGAACTACGGGCTGTGGCTGGAGTTCCGCAAGCCGTCCCGGACCATGCCGCCGTCGCTGCTCGAACGGCCCGAGAGGGAATCGGCCGGGCTGGGGCTTGCGGCCACCGTAGTCACCCACGCCGAGATGGAAAAGCAGGGCGCCGAGACGCTGGTCGACGCGCTCGAATTCACGCCCGGCGCGTGGGTGGAGTCTCGCGGGCGGAAGGTCAAGCAGTTCCTCTCTTTCCGCGGCCAGAAGTATCCCTACCCGGAGTACGCCGTCGACGGCGTGCTGTTCCGCGAGTTCCACGAGGTGCCCTATTTCTTCTCCACCGCCGAGGTGGAGCGGGTCGAAATGATGCGCTCCGGCGCCGCCATGATGGCGGGGAACGCGGGACTGGTAGGCCTGATCGACGTGGTGCCCCGGGAGTACGAGGCGCGCGAGACGACGGTGAAGGTGGAGTACGGCAGCCTGGGCACCGCCAACGCGCGCATCTCCCACGGCGGCCGCGCGGGCGACTTCTCCTACGGCCTGGGAGCGGACGGTTACCGCACCGACGGGCCCGATAACCGCTACGGCGAAGAGCGGCTGGCGAACTACTACGGCACCCTGACCTGGCGCCCCTCCCCTGCCCTCTCTCTCACTACGCGCCTGTTCCATATCGCCGGCAGACGGGGGCTGGTGCAGGCGCTCCCGCCCGCCAACCAGCGGCTGCAAAACGCCATCGAGAGGTTCGACCCCGTGCAGGTCAGCTTCGGCACGCTCAAGGCCTTCTACCGGCCCAACGAGCGCATGTCCACGCAACTGCTGTTCGGCTACAGCGACCGCCACAACACCCACGTGGCCACTACCGCCACCGGCGAGACCACCACGCGCGACTGGGACCGCGAGCTGGTTGCCGGCGGGAATCAATCCATTGCGCTGGCCGCCAATAACGTTCTGCGGGTGGGGGCGCACTACAACCACTGGGTGGCGCCCTATGGCAAGCGGTTCTACGCCGGCCGGCGCTGCGACCTGGAAACCTACTCCCTGGCCGTCACCGATGAGCAGCGGCTGGGAGCCTGGGTGATCGACGGCGGCGTGCGGTATCACCGCACCTACATCAACGAATACGGAGCCTACAACATCGACGAGAGCGCCAACCCGTACCGCGACGTGCTCCCGGTGCTGAACCAATGGGAGCCTCCGGCATGGTCCGGCAACCTGGGCGCGGCGTACTTCGTCAACGACTATCTCTCCATCCACGGCAACGTCTCCGGCGGCACCGTCGAGCCGCGCCGGGGCAACCTGACCGCGGAGATGGAACCGCCCGCCACCGAAGGCCGCTTCATGGCCGACCTGGGGCTGCGGTTCACCCAGCCACGGCTGGGCACCGCCACCGTTTCGGTCTTCACCATCGAGCGGAAAGACGGCATCAACCTGAGCGGCGAGGTCGTCGACGTCAACGGCCGCCTGCTGGAGCTGTACGAAAACCGCGACCAGGACTCGAAGGGCGTGGAAATCGACCTGCGCTCCCGGCGCTTTGCCAACACCGTGCAGGTGTTCTGGAACCTTACCGCCTTGACCGCGCGCATTCAGGAGGGAGACCTCATGCTGCGCGACCGCGAAATCCCCCGCAGCATCACAGGCGCCGGCATGATGGCCGCCCGCTGGGGTTTCGATCTCAACGTCTACTGGAAGTACGTCTCGGGCTACTCCAGCCGGCGCTTTGCCGCCCTGCCCATCG
>JAWLGN010000430.1:0-3310 GCA_041685075.1 Bryobacteraceae bacterium | reverse complement strand
GGGACACAGGTCCCCGCTCGCGCCTACGGAACCGTAGCGCGGAACCACGGGCGTAATGCCGTGGTTGAGCAGATCGAGCAACCGCTCGATCACCACGGTGCGGACCGCTGAGAGCCCCCGCGCCAGCGCATTCGCGCACAACAGGACGGCCGCCCGCACCAGGTCCTCGGGTATGGGTTCCCCCACCCCGCAGGACAGAAACTCCAGCAGATTCTCCTGGTGATGGGCCAGTTCACCGGCCGGGATGACGAAGCGAGCGTTGCCGCCAAACCCGGTGTTCACGCCATAAACGATCTCTCCCCGGGCGAGCTTGCGCTCCAGGGTGTGCCGGCCGGCTTCGATGTGGCGGCGGTAGCCGGGATCGGGGTCCAGTTCCACCGGCCGGCCATGGCGGGCGATGGCCACGATCTCTTCGAGGGTAAGGAAGCCGCCGGAGAGGCGGACGGCTTGGGGGGTGACGGTCAGGGCGGCCATGATGCGCGCCTCCTTGCACCACCACAGAATTGTGGTGCTGCAAGAATATTATCGCCCCGGGAGGCCCGCCTGTCAAATCCGCGCTCCGGCGCCCGCGTACATTGGCCGCACCCCGCTTATAATCGGGAAAGCATGCGCGAGATTCCCAACTGGGATCAATACTACCTGGACATTTGCAAAGTGGTGGCCACCCGGAGCAAGGATCCGAACACACAGATCGGGTGTGTGATTGTGGGGCCGGCGCACGAGATCCGCTCGACCGGCTACAACTCCTTCCCGCGGGGCATCCGCGACGAGGTGCCCGAGCGCCTGGCGCGCCCTGCCAAATACCTGTGGATCGAGCATGCCGAGCGCAACGCCATCTGCAACGCGGCCCGCGCCGGCACCGCCACGGAGAACTGCACGCTGTACGTGGAAATCATGCCCTGCATGGACTGTGCCCGGGCGATCGTGCAGGCCGGTATTACGCAAGTGGCGATCTCGGCGGAGCGCATGGCGCAGTACTCCAGCGAGTACTACAACGAGCACTTCGGGCTGGTGGAAGTGCTGTTTCGGGAAGCCGGCGTGAAGGTCAAGCGCGTGGAGAACACCCGCCCCGTTGCGGCGCGCCATGCCGATCCACAAGTGTAAGGATTGCCGCCGCAGCCCCGATGCATCACAATGAAGTACGAGGGCCCTTAGCTCAGCGGTCAGAGCAGCGGACTCATAATCCGTTGGTCGTAGGTTCAAATCCTACAGGGCCCACCACCCGCTCCTTGTGTCCGGACCGGACGCATGGGTGACAGTTCGTTCCTGAGACATAGGTAACACATTCCGACGTTGTCGGCTTGGCAGGGGTCCCCTGCAGGCTGAGCCGACGACAGGCCTGCCATTCCCTCCTCCACCTTTTTCCGGCGCTCCGCCACCCGTCAAGGCTTCCCTCCGGCGCGCTTCGCGCGGCCTTGACGGGACCCGGCGGATCGCCAAACCGGATTCCTGAGAGGAGGGAATGGCAGGGCTCGAACGCCTCTACCCGCCGCCTGCCTGCCGGTTTCACGCCGCCGCGCTAGGCTCTACGTCATCTGCACGCGCACGCACCGGACATCCTGCGCCTGTGAGGGCGGCGGCTTGGCGCTACAGCGCGATCGCGCTGTCCGGCGCCAGGGCGCCCAGGAAGGCGCGGTCGTGCGAGACCACCACGAGGGTTCCAGGGTATTGCGCCAGGGTTTTCTCCAGCGCTTCCTGGGCTTCGATGTCGAGGTGATTGGTGGGCTCGTCGAGTAGCAGCAGGTTGGCGCCGCTTACCAACAGCCGCACGAGAGCTACCTTGGCACGCTCGCCGGCGCTGGCCTCGGCCAGGGGCTGCTCGATGCGGTCGGGCCGTACCTTGAGGCAGGCCAGGAGCGTGCGGGCCAGGGTATGGGCGCCGCAGATCTCCAGCGGGGTCGCGGTGCGGTCCAGGTGCTCGGTGTCCTGCGCGTAGTGGCCGGCGCTCACGTGAGCGCCGAACCGCACGCTCCCCTCATCGGCCGGTTCGAGGCCCAGGAGCAGGCGCAGCAGCGTGCTCTTGCCGGAGCCGTTGGGACCCGTGATGGCCATGCGGCGGCCGCGCGCCAACTCAAAGCTCAGGCCCTTGAACAGCGTCTTGCCGGGGTAGGATTTCGCGAGGTTGGTTACAGAAAGCGCCACGTCGCCGCTGCGGCGCACGTTGGCGAATTCCAGCACCGGAATGGGTTGCTCCTCCCAAGGCTTGGAGACCTCTGGCGAATGGACGGCGCGTTCGCGCAGCAGTCGTGCGGTGCGCGCCACCTTGGCCGCCTTGCGGCGGTAGAAATCATGGCTGTTGCGCGCGCCCGCGGGCGCCTTCGCCACGCGCGTTGCCAGGCGGGCGCGGCGCTCGGCCGCCTCCGCAGCCGCGGCATTGCGGCGTTCGGCGGCTTCGTAGCGCTCCCAGGCCTGCCGTTCCATCAACGCGCGGCGCGCGCGATAGTCGTGGTAGCCTCCCGCGAACAGGGTTACCTGGCCGCGCTCGATTTCGAGCACCCGGTTGGCCACCCGGCCGAGCAGCACGCGGTCGTGCGAGACCAACACGCAGGCGCCGCAGCAGGACACCTGGCTTTCAAGCCATTCGCGCGCGGCTACGTCGAGGTGGCTGGTGGGTTCGTCGAGCAGCAGCAGGTCCGCTTCGCTGGCCAGCGCGCGCGCCAGGCCCGCGCGTGTGCGTTGCCCGCCGGAAAGGGACCCCAGCGGCAGTTCCCACTCCTCCGGCTGAAATCGCAACCCGTCGAGAATGCGGGCGGTCCGCGCTTCGGCCGCATAGCCGCCGGCGGCCTCGTACTCGTTCACCGCTTCGGCGTAAGCGCAGGGCGCTTCCCGCTCGGTGGCGGCAAGGCGCGCCCGCAGTGCGGCCAGGTGCGGTCGCGCGCCGAGCACATAATCGAACAGGGAGCCGGCGCCTTCGACGGACTGCTGCCCGGCCGAGGCGATACGCAGGCCCTTGCGCCGCACGATGGAGCCCGCCACGGGTTCCAGTTCGCCCGCCAGCAGCTTCAGCAGGGTGGACTTGCCCGTGCCGTTGGCGCCCACCACGGCCAGGCGGTCGCCCGGCTCGATAGCGAAGGTCGCCTCGTGGAATAGTTCAATCGTAGACGGATATCCGAACGAGAGTCCGGAGACATTCAGTAAAGACATACGCTCCTCGCGGCCGCCGTGCGCGGCCAATGGTTGGGGTTGGAGGTGTCTTTACCGTCTCATAGGTGCGAGCCGCAGCCCGCAAATCCATTATACGACGGGCGCGCCGGCCAGCATGGCGCGGTAGAGCGCCAGGTAGCCGCGGGCCATGCGCTCGGGAGAGTAG
>JAWLGN010000429.1:0-3314 GCA_041685075.1 Bryobacteraceae bacterium | reverse complement strand
CGGGGCCGACGTGATGAGCCGCGTGGAGTATGCGCTGCGCGGCGGGCAACGGGCGCTGGAGGAGGCCATCCGCAACGAGGTGGGCGCGCTGGTGCGAAGGCTGGCGCCCCCGGGGCCGCTGCGGGAGGTGGCGGTCGTTGGGAACACCGTGATGCATCACCTGTTTTGCGGGGTGGACATCGAGCCGCTGGCGCATACGCCCTTCGAGCCGTCCCACGACGGCGAGATGGAGTTCCGCGCGCAGGAGCTGGGGTGGACGGCACCGGGCGATCCGCGGGTGCGCTTTCTGGGCTGCCTGGGCGGATTCGTGGGCAGCGACGTGCTGGCCGGGGTGCTGGCCACCCGCATCCACGAGAGCGACCGGCCGGCGGCGCTGCTGGACCTGGGGACCAACGGGGAGATCGTAGTGGGAAGCCGGGAGCGGATGCTGTGCGCGTCCACGGCCGCGGGGCCGGCCTTCGAGGGCGGGCGGATCCGCATGGGGATGCGAGCGGCGACGGGCGCCATCTCGGAGGTGCGGGCCGAAAATGGCGCGCTGCGCTGCCGCGTGCTGGGGGACGGAGCGCCGCGGGGCATCTGCGGCAGCGGGCTGGTGGATGCCACGGCCGCCGCACTCGAGCTGGGGCTGCTGCTGCCCGGGGGGCGTCTGGCAAACGGCGCCAGGACGCTGCCGCTGGCCGGCACGGTGGCGCTGGCGCAGGCCGATATACGGGAGTTGCAGCTTGCCAAGGGCGCTACCGCCGCGGGGCTCGAAATCCTGCTCGAGCGGCTGGGCGCGCGGCCCGAGGACGTGGGGCGGGTTTACCTGGCGGGCGCGTTCGGCAATTACCTGAACCACGCCAGCGCGCGGCGCATCGGGCTGTTGAACGTGCCGCCGGATGCCGTGGAGGCCGCCGGCAACACCGCCCTGCTGGGCGCCAAGCTGGCGCTATTCGCCGATAGCGACTATGCGGGGCTGCGTGCGGCCATCGAGCACGTGCCCCTGGGCGCCGATCCCGCGTTTCAGGAACGCTACGTCGAGTGCATGGCGTTTCCGGAGCGGTAGCGGAAAGGTGCTGCCGCGTACCAGAAAAGCGGGCATCGGGCGGGGTTGAGGGTGGGGCCGCTGCGATACCATGGGAGCATGCGTACCGTCGCCATTGCCGCTTGTGCTTTTCTGCTCGCCGCATCCGCCGCCGCTCAGAAAGTCGAGAACCGGTTGGAGGATGCCGCAGCGTTGATTTCGGAGATTATGGCCACGCCGGACCGCGCCATTCCGCAGGATCTGTTCCAGAAGGCGCATTGCGTGGTCGTCGTGCCGGGTGTGAAGAAGGCCGCGTTCGGTTTCGGGGGTAAGTACGGGAAAGGGTTCGTCACCTGCCGGAACCCGAATGGTCCGGGGTGGGGAGCGCCGGGGGCGATCCGCATCGAGGGCGGGAGCTTCGGGTTCCAGATCGGGGTTTCCTCGACCGACGTGGTACTGCTGGTGATGAACGAGCGCGGGATGAAGCGCCTGCTCACCAGCAAGTTCACGCTGGGGGGCGATGCCTCGGTGGCGGGCGGGCCCGTGGGACGATCGGCCAGCGCCCAGACCGACGCCATGATGACGGCCGAGATTCTTTCGTGGTCGCGCTCACGGGGCGCGTTCGCGGGGGTTTCGCTCGAGGGCGCCACGCTGCGCAACGACCTGGACGAAAACCGGGCCTTGTATGGCAAGCGCATGACCAACAAAGAAGTGCTGACCGGCGGGCAGGCCGTCCCGGCGCCGGCCAAGCAACTGATCAGCGTGCTGAACAAGTATTCGATGAAAGAGAGCTGAGGGCCCCGGTGGACACGGCGTTCACGGACTTCTCCGCGCGCAAGCTGCGGCAGTTGACCGCCCGGCTGCGGGAGTGCGCCGGCGGGCTGAGTACGGATGAGCTCTGGCGGCGCGCCACCGAGGAGCAGAACTCGATCGGCAACCTGTTGCTGCACCTGGCGGGGAACGTGCGGCAGTGGATCGTGGCGGGAATCGGGGGCGCGGAGGATATCCGGGAGCGCGAGCGCGAGTTCTCTACGCGCGGCGGGATGGAAGCGGGCGAACTGCTGGCGCGCCTGGAGGCGGTAATTGAGGAGGCGGTGGGGATCATCGAGCGCCTCACGCCCGAGCGACTGGCGGAACGGGTGCGCATCCAGCGCTATGACCTGACGGTGCTGGAGGCGGTGTATCACGTGGTGGAGCACTTCTCCCAGCACACCGGGCAGGTGATCGTGCTGGCGCGGCTGGCCACGGGCGCGAACTTCGATTTCTACGGCCACCTGGCGCGGCCCGGCGAGCACGGCGAAAGAACGCCGTAGCGCCCTGGCGTCGCCGCTATTCGATGAACTCCGCCAGTTCTTCCAGGCGGCTTTCGTGCACGACCAGCACTTCGTGGCGCCGCTCCCGGACCTCCATCGAAAGTTCCGGCTCGAAGGCCGCCAGCTTGCCGCTCTCCGTGGCTTTCAGGTGGCGGAAGCCCAGCTTGCGAGAGATTCCCACGGTGGGGCAGGTGTCCCAGGGGGTCTCGTGGCCTGGGCGGAGAACGGCGGCGCCGATCTCGCCTTTCCAGAGGCGGGCCATGCTGGTGCCGATGCTTCCGCGGGCGACTTCAATGTCGCGGAAAGCGCGGATGAGGCCGCGGATAGTCGGCGAGTAACGCTGGGGGTCGGTCCTGAGGAGCAGGTACTGCCGGGAAAGCGCCAGGCCGGGCCGGATTTTGAGCGGTTCGGGGCGATCGAATTCGCTGATGCGGTGGACCTTGGCGGATTCGGGGCGGAAGCCGTAGATTTCCTGGGTCATGACGTCGCCCACGTAAGCGCCGATGACCCGGCCCTCGCATACCAGCGCAACCATGGTGCCGATGCCGTGGGACTGCTTGCGGACGAATGCCTTGGTGCCGTCCAGCGGATCCACGGTGAAGAAGAGGCGTTTGCCGGGCAGGCGGCACTCCACCCGAAGGGCCTCCTCTTCGGCCACGATGCCGTAGAGGGGGAAGCACTCCCGGAGCATCCGGACGTAGATCTTCTGGGCCTCGTGGTCGGCGGTGGTGACCAGGTCGTTGAGCTTGCCGCCGTAGCCGGCCTTGACTCGCGCCTCGAAGATGAATCGTTGCTCCCGGATCTTCATGATGGCGCGGCGGACGGCTTCCTTCATGACGATGCCGATGATGTGGGGGTTGACCTCTCCGTAGATCATGTGGGCAGGCGCTCGTATTCAGGGTAGCCGATGGGGCCGGCGCCGGGGGAGGGGCCGGCGAGCGGGCACAAAAAAGCCCGGCCTCCTTGGGTAAGGGGGCCGGGCTCTGGTTTTAATCCGG
>JAWLGN010000090.1:0-18620 GCA_041685075.1 Bryobacteraceae bacterium | reverse complement strand
GCTGCATCACTGGGGGTCGAGCCTGCTGGTGGTGGTGCTGGTTCTTCACATGGTCCAGGTCTTTGTCTACGGCGCGTATAAGCGGCCGCGGGAAGTTACCTGGATGGTCGGGGTGGTGCTGCTGCTGGTGACCCTGGGATTCGCGTTGACCGGCTATCTGCTGCCGTGGGACAACCGGGCGTACTGGGGCACGGTGGTGACGACCGAGATCGCCGGGCAGGCGCCGCTCCTGGGACCCTATATCAAGCGGATGATGGGTGCGGAGCACGGCGTGGGCGCCCTTGCCTACGCACGCTTCTACGCGCTCCATACCGTGGTGCTGCCGGTTACGGCGCTGTTGCTCGTCGGGCTGCACCTCTACCTGGTGCGGCGGCACGGCGTCACGCCGGCGGCGGCGGACGCGCGTCCGGGGCGTCCCTTCTTCCCCAGGCAGGCGCTGAAGGACACCGTGGCGATGTTTGCCGCCTTCGTGACACTGTTTGTGCTGGCGGCGGCGGTGCCGGCGCCGCTCGACGGTATCGCGGATCCTACGGAAGACGGCTACACGCCCCGGCCGGAATGGTACTTCCTGTTTTTGTTTCAGGCGCTGAAGTTTTTCGAGGGGCCGCTGGAGCCAGTGGGCAGCGTCGTGCTTCCCACCGTGGCGGTTGTGGCGCTGCTGGCGGTGCCGTTTCTGGACCGGTCCGGGGTGAAGCGGGTTGCGCAGCGCACGTTCGCGATCGGGCTGGTGGTGCTGTGCCTTGCCGGCTGGGCATCCCTGACGCTGGCCGCGGTGGCGACGACGCCGCCGGGTCTGGGCGGCACGAATGGCGGGGCAGTAGACGGCTGGGCGACGGCGGCGCCGGTGGACCTGGCCGGCCTGGGGTACTTCCGCGCGGCGCGGTGCGCCGGGTGCCACGACCTGGCGGGCGAGAGTCCGAAGGAGGGGCCGACGCTGGCGGGACTGGTGCCGCAGAAATCGCAACGCTGGCTGGCGGACCACGTGAAAGGGGCGCTCGATCGAGAGCAGTTCGATGCGGTAGAGCTGTTTCTGCGGAGGCTGACCCCGGAGCACGCGCGAGTGCTGCTCGAAGCGCCGGCGGATATCGTCGCCGGGGCGCAGGTTTTCGTGGCGAACAACTGCAGCGCCTGCCACACGATCAACGGCATGGGAGGCCAGTTGGGGCCTGCGTTGAACGGCGTGGGACGGCGGCGGACGGGCGAGGCCATTGCGCGCATGATCGCGGACCCGGAGTCGCAGGCGCCGGGCACCATGATGCCGCCGTTCGATCTTTCCGGGCGCGAGCGGGATGCGCTGATTGGGTATCTGCTCTCCCTGCCCGGCAGGTAGGCACGATGCCGCGCCGCTGGCAGCTTCACTTGATGATTGCGGCGGTATCGATGGCCTGGCTGGCGCGCGCGGCGTGGTGCGGCGGGCCGGTTCTGGTGCCGCTCGATAGCTGGGTCTACCCGGCGCTGGTGCGGCTGGCCGGCCTGGGATACGTCGCGGACCAGCCCAAAGGGATGCGGCCGTGGACGCGGGACGAATGCCGGCGGCAGATCGAGGCCGCGCGGGAGGCGCTGGCGCGGTCGGAAGGGGCGAAGCCGGCGGCGGCCGAGGCCGCACGGCTGATCGAGGCGTTAAGCGAGGAGTTCGGCGCCGAGGATGCCGCGAGCTTCGTGGAACTGGAATCGGTCTACGCGCGGGTGTTGGGGATTGCGGGCCGGCCGCTCGCCGACGGGTATAACTTCGGCCAGACCGTCATCAACGACTACGGCCGCCCATTGGCGGGCGGCGCGAATTTCATCGGCGGGTTGTCGGCGGTGGCGGTTGGCGGGCGCTGGTCTTTTTATGCGCGGGCGGAGTTCCAGGGTGCGCCGCCGTTTGCGAGCGCGGCGCGGGAACTCGAGCCGGCGGCGGAGCAGATCGAGCCCGTTCTGCCGGAGACCGGCGGCGGAACGAGGCGCGTTCGCCCGCTCGAGGTCTACGCCGGCGCGCAATTCGGAGCCTGGTCGCTTACGGTGGGAAAGCAGGGGCTCTGGTGGGGGCCGGGCGCTTCCGGCCCCCTTTCTCTCAGCAACAACGCCGAGGGCTTCTACTCCTTCCGGCTCACCCGCACGACGCCCGTGGTTCTTCCGGGCCCGCTGGCGCGGTTGGGCGGCTTCCGGCTGGACGTGATGGGGGGACGGCTCGAAGGGCACACGGTTCCTCGACGGCCGCTCGTGAACGGGCAGCGGCTGAGCTGGCGGCCGGTGGAAGGTTTGGAGTTCGGCTTCACGCGCTGGTCGCTGTTCGGCGGCCAGGGGGTAAGCGCGCTGACCCTCCGTTCGGTGGCCCGGAATCTCTTGGCCAACGGCCCCACGGGCGGAGCGAACGATCCAGGGGACCGCAAGAGCGGATTCGATTTCGAATGGCGGCTGCCGCTGGCGGAGTTCGTCACGGTGTACAGCGATTTCTATGCCGATGATGAGCCATCGCCGCTGGCATCGCCAAGGAGGTCGGCTTTCAGCCCGGGGATCTATCTGGCGAGGCTGCCGAAACTCGCGCGCTGGGACCTGCGGGTGGAGGCGCCTTCGAGCCGGCTGGCGGGCGAGGACCGCGGCGGAACGTTCCTGTTCTGGAACCACGTCTATCGCAGCGCCAACACGAACTACGGGCGGCCGCTGGGGAACTGGGTGGGGCGCGACGGCCGCGGGCTGTTCGTCCAGACCAGCTACTGGCACGGCCCGCGGGCGCGCCTGGATTTCAGCTACCGGCAGAACCGCATCGGGGCGGCCTTTCTTCCGGGCGGGGGCACCCAGAGCGCGGGCGCCGTTTCCGGCATGGTGGAACTGGAGCGGGGCTGGCTGCTGGAGGCGTCCATGCAGCTCGAACGGTACTTCATCCCGGTCCTGGGGCCCGCACCGCGGTGCAACTTTACCGCTGCGCTGCGAGTTACCTGGCTGCCGCGGTGGCGCCTGGCGCGGCGGTGACGCCGGGTGCTTACATCCGTTAGCAGAAATTTGACAAAACCGCGACCATACGCGCGGGAGCCGGACTTAAAATCACAATCCATATGGCGGGTTTCGCATCCAATGTCACTATGAGATCAACCGGGCCTTGTGAAGCACGGGACAACGGCGCGGGGCCGGCCGGGGGGATGCTCTCGAAGCCCGCCGTGGCTTCGGGGCGCGCGCAAACCATCCTCGTCATCGACGACGACGAGGATCTCCGCGACACGGTCGGGCTGATGCTCGAAAACGAGGGATACAGGGTGGCGCTGGCGGCGGAGGGGCGAACGGGATACGAGCAGACCCTGATGCTGAAGCCGGACCTGGCGCTGGTGGACCTGCGGCTTCCCGGGATGAGCGGCATCGAGCTGTGCCGGCAGCTTCGCGCGGCGTCTGTTACGACCCCCATCATCGTGCTGAGCGCCGTGGGCGATGAAATCGACAAGGTGCTGCTGCTGGAGATCGGGGCCGATGATTACGTGGTAAAGCCGTTCGGAAAACGGGAGCTGGTCGCCAGGATTCGCGCGGTGCTGCGCCGGTCGTCGAACGAGATGCAGAAGATCATGCATGTCGGCGACGTGGTGGTGGACCTCGAACGGCGCGTGGTGATGCGCGGCGAGGAGGAGATCAAGTTCACGCCGGCGGAGTACAAGCTGCTGGTCTACCTGCTCCAACATCCCGACCGCCCGCTCACGCGCGACGTGATTCTGAACGCCGTCTGGGGCTACGACTTCATGCCGAATACCCGGACCGTCGACGCGCACGTGCTGAAGCTGCGGCAGAAGCTGGAGGCCAATCCCAACGTCCCTCGCCATATTCTGACGGTGCACGGTGTAGGCTACCGGTTCCTGCCGTAGCGCCCGGCGGATCGCGAAGGGACCAGCTTGCCATCGAGGACCATTCTCATCGTGGACGACGCCGCGTCGAGCATCGCGGCGTTGGAGGAGGCCTGCGCCGCGGTGCCGGGCGTCGAGGTGATGGGGGTGAAGTCCGCGCTGGCCGCCATGCGCATCCTGGGGGAGGCGAGGCAGCCCATCTGCGCGGTGGTGACGGACCTGCACATGCCCGCGATGGACGGCTTCGAGCTGATCCAGTTCATCCGCTCGGATACGCGGCTCGCGGCCACCCCGATCATCGTGGTGACGGCCGATAGCGACCCCGAGACATCCGAGCGCGCGGCCAGGCTGGGCGCGGATGCCTTCTTTCCCAAGCCATTCTCGCCGGCGGCGCTTCGCCGGAGACTGGGGGAACTGCTTTATGGGACAAGACTCTCGCGCTAGTCTCCGCCGCCGGCGCGCGCGGTATGGCGGCTGGATGGTGGCGGCGTGGCTGGTGTGGGCGGCGCCGCTCGAGGCCCAGAGTGCGGGCGACCTCCAGACCATTCTCGAACGCGTGGAGCGCCTGGAGGCGCAGAACCGGGCGCTGGCGGCCGAGTTGGAGGCCGTGAGAGAAGAATTGGCGGCGGTGCGGAGTGCGCGGGAGGAGGCGGCGCCCACGGTGGAAGAGCGGCTGGCAGTGCAGGAGAGCCGCATTGCGGAACAGGCGCAGACGAAGGTGGAGGCGGCCTCCCGATTCCCGGTTCGCCTGACGGGCATGGCGCTGTTCAATGCCTGGACCGGCTCCGGCAGGAGCCTGGAAGCGATCTATGCGTCGGGCGAGAGGAGGGCTTCCGGCGCAACCCTCAGCCAGTCGACCATCGGGCTGGACTTCAACGGACCGCGCACGTTGTGGAATGCCCGGGTGAGCGGATCGCTGCGCATGGATTTCTACGGGGAGACGGGCGGAGCGTATTCGTATAACACGGTGCGGCTGCGGACCGCCACGATCGGCCTGGATTGGGCGACGCGGAGCGTGCTGGCCGGGCTGTCGACGCCCATCGTCGCGCCGCGCGAGCCGGAGTCCCTGGCGCACGTGGCGGTGCCGCTGTTGAGCGGCGCGGGGAACCTGTGGTCGTGGCTGCCGCAGGTGCGCTTCCAGCAGGAGCTGCACCTGGGCGAGCAGAGCGGCGCGCGGTTTCAGTTCGGCGTGGTCCAGACCCGGGAAGTGGCGGCCGTAGGGCCGGCGGGAGCGTACTACGAAGGGGCCCGTCCGGGATTTCAGGCGCGGGTGGAGCTGTTCGGCGGAACCAGCCGGCGCATCGAGATCGCCCCCGGCTTTCATCGCAGCGTTTCGCACGTGGCTGCGGCGGCCGTGCCCTCGCAGGTCGTAACGCTCGACTGGCTGGTGCGCCTGCATCCGGCGCTCGAGTTCACCGGAGCGGCGTTCACGGGCAGGAACGTCGCGCCGCTGGGCACCGGGCCGTTGCGGCAGGGCATAGTGGCGCCGGCGGCGCGGCAGGTGCACGCGGTGGCCAGCAACGGGGGCTGGGGACAGCTTACCTACCACGCCACGCCGCGGCTGTGGTTCAACGTTTTCACGGGCCAGCAGGACGATCGCAACCGCGACCTGGCGCAGGGCGGCATCGGGAAGAACCTCGCCTATGGCGCGAACCTGTTCTTCCGCCTGGCGCCGAACGTGCTCGCCAGCCTGGAGGCCTCCCAAACCCGCGCGCGCTATATCGGCGGAAACCTGTTGCTGAGCAACCGGTGTGACCTGGCTCTGGCGTATCTGTTTTAGCCTGCTGCCGGCGGCTGCCGCGCTGGCGGCGGACGTCACCGGCAGCGTACGCCTGGCGGACTCCCAGGTGGCGGCGGTACGGAAGGGCCGGGACTATTCGGGAGTGATCGTGTGGCTGGATCCGCTCGAGGAGGTGGAGAGGGCGCCCGCCCGCCGGGTGAAGGCGCGCATCGAGCAGCGGAACAAGCAGTTCATCCCCCATGTGCTGGCGGTTCAGGCCGGCAGCCAGGTGGAGTTTCCGAACCTGGACCCCATTTTCCACAGCGCCTTTTCCAACTTCAGCGGGCAGATCTTCGACCTGGGGCTGTATGCGCCCGGGGCCAACCGCACCGTGACCTTTACGCGTACCGGGGTGGTGCGGGTGTTCTGCAATATTCACCCCACGATGAGCGCCATCGTCGTGGTGCTGAAGGACCCTTGGTTTGCGGTGTCGGGCGCGAAGGGCAGGTTCCGGATCCAGGATGTGCCGCCGGGGCAGTACAGGCTGAACGTGTTTCACGAGCGCGCGGCCGAGAGCGTGCTGAAGGCGCTGCGGCGCACGGTTGAGGTCGGGCAGGACGAGGTGACGCTGCCGCCGCTGGTAATCTCGGAGTCCGGCTTCGTGGAGGGACCGCACAAGAACAAGTACGGCCACGACTATCCGCCCGACAAAAACCATTCCGGTTACGGGGTACGCGACAGATGATGAAGGCGCTTCGTCCTCGCACGCTGCTGTGGAAGATCATGCTGTCGACCTCGGTAGCGATCACCCTGCTGTTCGCTGTGACCGGATGGCTGGTGGTGAACAGCGCCACCCAAGCCACCTCGGAAAGCATCCAGCACGAAGTGCAGGCCAGCTTCCAGGCGTATCAATCGCTCTGGCAGGCGCGGGCGGACAGGCTCTCGTCGGTGAGCGCGATCCTGAGCGCCATGTCGGATGTGCGGGCGGCGTTTGGCACGGGAGACAGGGCCACCATCCGGGACACCGCGGCGGAGCTTTGGGCGCGGGTCTCGGACGATGAAGCGGTGTTTCTGGTGACGGATCCGCGGGGCGGCATCATCGCGTCGCTGGGAGGGATACCGGAGCAGTCGCTGCCGGCGGAGCTGGTGGTGGTTCGGGAAGCCTGGCCGCGCTTTCCGGAACAGGCGTCCGGTTTTGTCACCTGGGGCGGCCAAATGTATCACCTCACGATCACCCCTGTGTACGTGCAGACCACCGGGGGCACGGCGCTGCTGAACGTGCTGGTGGCCGGGTACGCCATCAACCGGGCGGTGGCCGAGCGGTTCAAGATCTCCACCGGCGGTAGCGAGTTCCTCTTCTTCGACCGCGGCGGCGTGATCGCATCCACGCTGGGCGCGGCGGAAGAAGCAGGCATTGCCGCACAGCTCGACGGTGCGGTCCGGATGGTGCGGGCCGGAGGGATCGAGTACGCGCCGCTGATTACGCCGCTCCGCGATATTCACGGACGCGGGGCGGGACGGCTGGCGATTCTTCGCTCCTACGAAGCGGCGAGCCGCGAGATTGCCGCGCTGCGGCGGAACATCAGCCTGCTGTGGCTGCTCTCCATGATCGCGGGCCTGACCCTCACCTACCTGCTGGCGCGGCGCGTGATCGGGCCGGTGAAGGAACTGGACCGCGCCGCCGCCGAGGTGGCGCGCCAGAACTACGACTGCGAGGTGAAGGTCGCGAGCGAGGACGAACTGGGGCGGCTGGCCGCGACCTTCAACGCCATGTGCGCCTCCATCCGGCAGGCGCGCGAGGAGCTGATCCGCTCGGAGCGCATCACGGCCATCGGGCGGCTGGCGACCTCGATCGTCCACGACCTGCGCAACCCGCTGGCCGCGATCTACGCGGGCGCGGAGATGCTGGCCGAGCCGGGGCTTTCCGAGCAGCAGATTCAACGGATCGGGCGCAACATGTACCGCGCGTCGCAGCATATCCAGGAACTGCTGCAGGACCTGCTGGAGATCGGCCGGGGCAGGTCCGGCGAGAAGCGGCTATGCGACCTGCGGGCGCTGGTGTCGCGGGTGCTGGAGTCGCTGGCGCCGACGGCGGAGGCGCAGTCGACGCAGGTCGTAGTGCAGGTGCCGGAGGGGCTGGCAATCACGATCGACGAGCACCGCATCGGGCGCGTGCTGGCGAACCTGGTGGCGAACGCGCTGCAGGCCATGGGGGAGGGAGGAACCGTGACGGTGGCGGCGAGGGCCGAAGGGGAGTCGGTGCTGGTCGAGGTGCGGGACACGGGGCCGGGGATTGCGGCGGAGATCCGGGACCGGCTGTTCCAGCCGTTTGCCACGTCGCGGAAAGGCTCCGGTCTGGGGCTGGGGCTGGCGCTGGCGCGGCAGGCCATTCTGGACCACGGCGGCGAGATCTGGGCGGCGTCGACGCCGGGGCAGGGGGCGTGCTTCTCGTTCCGGCTGGCGCTGGCCTCCTGCGCGCCGCGGTCCGGCGTCCACAGGGCTGAAGACCTGCCACGACTTTCGGATACAGCAGTGAATTGACATACACATCTGTATCCGGATAAGATAACGCATGTGAATCGCAAGCGACGGCTCACGCGGCGAGAAAGCCAGGAGGCCACCCGCGCCCGCCTGATCGAGGCAGCCGAACGGGCCTTTACTCGCCATGGATTCGACGGTTCCTCGGTGGAACAGATTGCCGAGGCGGCCGGCTTCTCACGGGGCGCCTTTTACTCCAACTTCTCCGACAAGAACGAGTTGTTTCTGGCGGTGCTCGATAAGCGGCGGCTGGAGCTGGCTACCGCGCTGGACGAGATCATCCGCCGCACGCCGGACGCGGGCCGGCGGCTGGAGGCCGTGCGGGACTGGTTTGTGGACCAGTGGTGGCGCCAGAAGGACTGGATTGCGCTACGGGTCGAGTTCAGCCGGCGGGCCATGCGGAACCGCGCGGTCCGGGAGCGGCTGGCCAGGTTACGGCGGCACGAGCTGGAGACGTACGCGGGGCTGGTGGCGGAGTACTTCGCCACTGCCGGGGTAGAGCCTGTGGAGCGGCCCGAGACCGTGGCGCTGGCGTTGCTGGCGGTGTGGCAGGGTCTGGGCAGCATGGCGCTGGAGAGAGGGGGGCGCGGCCGGGAGCGTGCCTACACGGAGGCTGCCGCTCTGGTCTTCAATCGCCTGGCCGTGCCCGATGGCGCCAGGCGTGGAGGCCGCCGTGCGTAGCCGTTCCCGGAGGAGCGTGGCAGCGATGGTGCTGCTGGCCTGCCTGGCCGCGTGCTCGCGCGGGCGGCCGGTGGCGGAGGAGAAGCCGGTGCCGGTCCGGGTCCGCACCCCCGCCTATATCGAGCGGCCGGAGTCCGTGTCGGCGAGCGGATCGGTGGAGGGATCGCGGAGCGTGCCGCTTGCCTTTCAGGTGGCCGGCCGGGTGGCCCGGGTGTATGTGGAAGAGGGCGACGCCGTACGGGCAGGACAGTTGCTGGCGGAACTCGACGCTACGGACTACCGCAACGCGCTGAACGCCGCGCTGGGGCAGGCTCAGGCGGCGTCGGCCGTGGCGAAGAAGGCCGCGGCCGGACCACGTGAGCAGGAGCTGGAGCAGGCGCGCATCGACTTCGAGCGCTGGCAGGACGAGTACCGGCGCATGCGCTTTCTGTTCGAACGCAAGAGCCTGCCGGCGAACGATTTTCGCAAAGTCGAGGCGGCCTACAACGCGGCGCGCGAGCGCTACGAGATGGCGCGGCAGGGCACGCGGGCCGAAGACGTTGCGGCCGCCGAAGCCCAGGCGCGGGCGGTGCAGGCCCAGGCCGAGGTAGCGCGGAAACGGCTCGACGATACGCGGCTCACGGCGCCGTCGGGCGGTTACATCGCCCAGCGGCGCATCGAGCCGGGCGTGATAGTGGCGGCCGGCACGCCCGTGCTGGCGGTGGTGGACCTGGACCCGGTGGAGGTCCGGGTAGGGGTTCCGGAAGCCGAGATTGGCAAAGTGCGGCAGGGCGCCGCGGCCGAGATTGCCGTGCCTTCGCTCGACGGCCGCCGCTTTCCTGGCAAAGTGGCGCACGTCGGGGTGGCGGCCGAGCCGACTTCCCGGACGTACCCGGTCACTATTTCGGTACCGAACCCGGAACGGGCATTGCTGGCGGGAATGGTGGCGGAGGCGCGCATCCTGGGGGCGGCCACCATGCGGGTGCTGACGATCCCGGGCGAAGCCGTGGTGAGGGACCCCCAGGGAGTCACCCTGGTCTACGTCTACTTCCCGGACCGCAAGCGCGTCTATGCGCGGCGGGTGGAGATCGGGGCGCCGGTAGGAAGAGAGCTGGAAGTGCGCTCGGGGCTGCTCGGCGATGAGCAGGTGGTGGTGGCGGGCCAGCAGAAGCTGCGGGAAGGCATGCTTGTGGAGGTCTTGGGAGGCGGGCAATGAACCCCGTGCGCGCTTCTCTCCGGCACCCCCAGGTGACCATCGCGATCACCGTGATGGCGCTGGTGGCGGGCCTATACGCCTTGTTGCGGATGCCGCGCCGCGAAGATCCCAAGATCACGATCCATACCGGCATCGTGGCCGCGTTCTACCCCGGCGCTACGGCCGAGGAGGTGGAGACGCAGGTCACGCGCAAGATCGAAGAGCGGCTGTTCCGCACCGCGGGAGTGCGGCGGGAGAAGACCTTTTCGACCAGCCGCAACGGCTCGGTGTTCATCAACGTCGAGCTGGAAGACTACATCACCGATACCGATACCTTCTGGTCCAAGATGCGCCTGGATATGGCGCAACTGAAGATGACGGAACTGCCCGAAGGGCTGATCGGTCCGGTGGTGGATTCGGATTTCGGCGATACGGTGGCGCTGCTGATCGCGATTCACGGGGACCGGTACGGCTACAGGGAGTTGAAGGAGTACTCCGAGCGGATCGAGACGGAGATTCGCGCCATCCGCGCGGTTTCGAAGATCCGGCGGATTGGGGAGCAGGAGGAGCGGATCGAAATTACAAGCTCGCTGGAGCGGCTGTCGCAGTATGCCGTGAACCCGATGAAGGTGATCGCGGCGCTGCAGGGGCGCAACACGGTGCAGTTCGCCGGCTCCGTGCCGACCGAGCGCGGGGAGCCGCCCATCGAGGCGAGCGGCGCGTTTCAAACCGAGGAACAGATCCGGAACGTCATGATTGACGTTTCGCGCACGGGCCAGCCGGTCTATATAGGCGACCTGGCGAGCGTAGAGCGGGTGTACGAAGACCCGTCCCAGTATGCGCGGGTGGCCGGGGACCGAGCCATTCTGCTGGCCGTGGAGATGCAGGAGGGCAACAACATCGTCGATTTCGGCGATGCCGTGCGGGCGGCGCTCGATCGGGTGCGCACCGATCTGCCGCCCGACCTCAGGATCGACCTGGTGGCGGACCAGCCGAAGGTCGTGGCCACGCGCGTCGACACCTTCATCCGGGAGTTCGGAGTTGCGATCGCGGCGGTGATTCTGGTGACCGTCCTTCTGCTGCCGTTCCGCGTGGCGGTGGTATCGGCGGTGGCGATTCCGGTGACCATCGCGGTGACCTTCGCGATGCTGAACGCCTTCGGGATCGAACTGCACCAGGTATCGATCGCGGCGCTGATCGTGGTGCTGGGGATGGTGGTGGACGACGCCATCGTGATTGCGGACAACTATGTCGAGCTGCTCGATCGCGGTGTGGAGCGCGGGGAGGCGGCCTGGCGGAGCGCCACCGAGATGGCCGTTCCCGTGCTGACAGCGACCCTGACGATCATCGGTTCCTTTCTGCCGCTGCTACTGCTCTCGGGCGCGGTGGGGGAGTTCATCAGCGCGCTGCCGCTGGCGGTGGCCTTTTCGCTGGGAAGTTCGTACGTGGTAGCGATGCTGCTGACGCCTCTGCTCAGCCGGTTTTTCATTCGCCGTGGCTTGCACGCCGCCGGCGGCGAACAGGGGAGAAGGCGATGGTCGCCGCTCGAGGCCATGCAGCAGGCCTATAACCGCACCATCGTGCCGGCGATCCGAAGGAAGTGGGCGGTAGTGGCGGCAGGGGTGCTGGCCGTAGCGGCGGGGGCGGGCATGTTGCGGTGGGTGCCGCGGCAGTTCTTCCCGCTGGCCGAGCGCGACCAGTTCGTCGTGGACGTGTGGCTTCCCGAGGGCTGGAAGGTGGAAGCGACGGATGCCGCGGTGCGGCAGGTGGAAAAAGTGCTGAGCGGGGAGCGCGACGTCACCGGCATTGCTTCGTTTATCGGTGCGAGCGCGCCGCGGTTTTACTACAACGTCAATCCGCAGTTACCCGGGTCGAACTATGCGCAGGTGCTGGTGTCGACGCGGTCGGCGGAAGCGACACCCCGGCTGGTGGCGGCGCTGCGGCCGAAGCTCGCGCGCGCGGTTCCCGAGGCGCGGGTGTTCGTGAAGGAACTCCAGCAGGGGCAGGTGATGGAAGCTCCCGTGGAAGTGCGGATTTCCGGAGATGACGCTACGGTGCTGGAGGAGTTGGGCGCGCGGATCGCAGGCCTGCTCGACGAGGTTCCGGGCACGATCTACGTTCACAACGACTGGCGCGAGGACACCTACCGTTTGAAGGTGAACGTGCGGGAGGAGGTGGCCAACCGCCTGGGCCTCACCAATGCCAACATCGCGCGGCAGCTTGCGGGAGCCTTCGAGGGCGCGCCCGTAACCACCTACTGGGAGGGCGATCGCGGCGTCGCGGTGGTGCTGCGGCTGGAGCCGTCCCGGCGGCAGAGTTTCGAGAATGTGGCGGATGCTTACGTGACGTCGCCTTTGACCGGCGTTCGTGTACCGGTGGGCAGCATCGCGGAGCTGTCTCCGGAGTGGGGCCCGGGCCGCATCGTGCGGCGCAACGGGGTGCGGACCCTCACGGTGCGGGCCTTCGCGGGCGAGGGCAGGCTGCCCAGCCAAGTGCTGGCCGATGTGCGGCCGGCCATCGACAATCTGCCGCTGCCCGCGGGCTACCGGTTGTCCTATGGCGGCGAGTACGCGAACCAGCAGGAGACCTTCGGGGAACTGGTAGGGGTGTTGGTGATCGGGCTGGCGGCGATCTTCATGATTCTGCTGTTTCAGTTCCGTTCGGTGGTCGATCCGCTGGTGGTGATGGCGGCGATCCCGCTGGCGCTGCCCGGTGCGGTGCTGGGGCTGCTGGTCACCGGCAACACCTTCGGGTTCACGGCTTTCATGGGGATCGTCAGCCTGGGAGGTGTGGTGGTGCGCAACTCGATCATCCTGGTGGATTACATCCGGGACCGGATGGCCGAAGGAGAGAGTGTGGAGCAGGCAGCCATTGAAGCGGGCGAGAGGAGGCTGCGGCCCATTTTTCTGACCTCCATGGCGGCCGCCGTAGGGGTGACCCCCATGATTCTTTCCGGCTCCAGTTTGTGGTCGCCGCTGGCGAGCGCCATTGCATTCGGGCTGATGGGTTCGATGTTCTTCACCCTGATCGTGATTCCGTCGCTGTACGTTCTGGTGCATGGGCGGCGCGCGCCGCGCCCGTTGGTGGCGGGCGTGCTACTACTGGCAATGTGCGGCGGTGCGGCAGGGGCGGAGCAGCGCAGGCTGACGCTGGAGGAAGCCGTGGAGCTGGCCGCCCAGCATAACGCCGCCGTCCGGCTGGCGAATGAGAAGGCGCGGGAGATGGAGGCGCGGGTGCAGGGAGCGCGGGCGGACTACTTCCCGGTGCTATCGAACGACACCAATGCCATGCGTCTTGCCGAGCGGCAGCGGCTGGATATACCGCCCGGCACCATGGGGGTGTTTCCGGCCACCGGTCCCATTCCGCCGGTGACCGTTCCGCTGCCGCTCGGGGAGCACAACTTTCTGCTGACCACCACGACCTTCGCGCAGCCGATTACGCATCTGTGGAAGATCCGGGCGGGTGTGGACGTGGCGCGCGCCGATGCGGCGGGCGCGCGCGAGGACGTGCGCCGCGCGGAAAACGAGGTGGCGCTGCGGACCAAGGAACTCTTTTACGGCATTCTGGCGACCCAGCGGCGGCGCGATGCCGTGGACGCGCAGATCCGCGCCGGAGAACTGCGCATCGCCGAGGCGAGCAATGCCGTGGAGGCGGGCGTGGCGCTCGAGTTGCAGCTTGCCGAAGCACGCGCGCAGATCGCGCAGGCCCGCCAGGGGCTGGGGCAGTTGGAAGACGCGCTGGCGGATTTGAACCTGGAGATGGCCGACTTGCTGGGACTGCCGCTGGATACGGAACTGGAACTCGTGCCGCCCGTGCCGGAGGAGCCTGACGTTGACACGGCGGAAGCGGAAGAGACCGCGCTGGCGCGGAATCCGGAGATCCGGGCGGCGGAGCGAATGGTGGAAAAAGCGCGCGCCGCACGCCGGGCCGCGCGTGCCGAGTACATCCCGGAGGTCGGGGCCTTCGCGCAGCATATCTTCCAGGTCGGTGTGCCGCTGCTCTCGACCAATAACGCGACTGTGGGGCTGCGCATGAACTGGACGCTTTTCGAGCACGGCAAGCGCCGCGCGCGGGTGGCGGAGCGTGATGCGCAGATCGCGCAGGCGGAGCAGAACCTGGCGCGGCTGCGGAACCGTGTGCGGATCGACGTTGCTAAGGCGGTTCGTAAAGTGCAGCGGGCGCAAACGGGCGTGGAGGCGGCGGAGGCACTGGTGGCCGCTCGAAAAGAGGCGCGGCGCGTGGCTTCGGACCGGGTGGAGGCGGGGGCCGCGAACCGGTCGGCGCTGTTGGAAGCCGAAGCGGCGCTCCTGGCCGCGGAGGCGGACCTCATTCGGGCGCGGTACGACCGCGGCACGGCGGCGGCGGAGTTGGACAGGCTGAGGGGCGTGCGCTGACGCGGCCTGTCACGGGGCGCGTTTGACGGCGGAGTAGAGCTGCTTGCCGAACTCGTCGTAGAAGTCGAAACGGGCCTCGCCGGGACCTGCCGTGAAGAGCAGGAAGCCGGCCGTGGGGGTTTCGTTGAAGTGCAGATGCCGGATGGCGCCCTCAGGGTCGGTGGACTTCGGATCGCCCGGCCGGATGCCCGCAAAGGCGTTGGCCTCTACCAGTGCGCCCACGGAGAACTCTTCGATTCCCGACGGGTCGATGGCGTGATACTGCCAGTGCCGGTCCCCGCAGATGATGTAGAAGTGCTTTTTCAGGAAGCCGTTCTGCACCAGCCACCGGAAGAACTCGTCCCGTTCGTGGCGAAAGCCCTGTAGGTTGGCGTGGCTGTCGCGCTTGCCGGCGGAGTCCGGGCCGATCATGGGGGTGGGGGAGACCAGAATCTTGAAGGTGGCGTCGCTCTCCGCCAGGGTGCGCTTCAACCACTCCTTCTGCACCTCTCCCCAGATCGTTTTTTGCGGGCCGTCGGGCATGTTGTTGGGGCTGCGGTAGTCGCGGCCTTCGACGAACCATAACTGCAGCCCTTTGCTCACCCGGAGGGTGCGGTAGGTGAGGGCGTTCGGGTCGGCGGGATCGGGAACGACGGGCAACTGCTCTTTGAAGATGTAGATGCCGAGTTCGTGCGAGGGCTGCGAGCCGTAGCCGGAGATGCGGAAGCGCTGGTCCTCGGGAAGGCGCCGGGCGGCGGAGGGCCGGAAAGGGTTCACTGGATCCGCATCGTTGAAGCGGTAGTCGTGGTCGTCCTTCTCCCAATAGGTACCGACGGAGCGGAACAGCTCGATGAAGCGCGGCTGCGAGTATTGCTCGTGGTGCTTCATGCGCAGTTGCTGGATGGTCTCGGCGCGGCCCTGGGCGGGGTGATCGTAGTAGACGTTGTCTCCGGTTCCGATGAAGTAGTCGGGCGAGAGCTTGAGAATGGACGCAAGGCCCGGAAAGCCGAGGTGTTTGTCGGGGCCGCTGTAGGCCGGGAAAAGAGGGCCGCCGGTGTGATGAAAGAAGGAATAGTTCATGCCGGTGACGATGCCGAAGCGGTAGGTTGCGCTGCGGCCGGGGCCGGCGTTGGTCCGGAAGGTGGCGGCCGTTGAGGTCGCTGCAGCGGATGGGTCTTCTCCGAAGTGCAGCCGGTAGTGGTAGCGGGTATCGGGCTGGAGGCCGGCGATGGAGGTCTTGACGATGAAGTCGTTCTCCGGCCGGGCCTCGAGCCATGCGGTATGGCGGCTGTTGCGGAAGCCGGGAGACGTGGAGTACTCGAACCGGGCCACCCCTGGGGCGCCGAGGATGCGGCTCCAGGCGTGATCGGTGGGCCGGGCGGCGGCGGTGAGGCGCGCCTGCAGGATAGCTCCCGTGGCCGTGACTTCGCCGGCCATTATCCCCTGGGCCAACCCGATGGAATCCCGCGGCGGCTGCGGCAGCGCGGCCAGGAAACCCAGGACGAGGCAGGCTGCAATGAAAAGGGTGCCGCGTTTCTGCATCGAACCCTCCCGGTGCTGTATCCGAAAGTATAGCCATGTAGAGGCTGCCGGCGGCAGGACTGGGCAGCGGGCGCCCGGGACGCGAACGTACGGGGTCCCCAGTTCCTGGTGCCGCGGGGGTGCGTTTTGAACCCTGTACAATAGTCTCTATCGAACGGAGGGGTAGCGATGGACTTCAAGTCCGTAGTGACTGAAGAAAAGGAAGATACCGCAGTTGTCTCCCACAATTCCCGCGCGGGTGTGCTTCTGTTCCTGGTGTACACCACGATTTATGGCGGGTTCATGCTGCTGAGCGCCTTCGCGCCGCGATGGATGAGCGAGCCGTTCTTGGGCGGAGTGAACCTGGCGGTCGCGTATGGATTCGGGTTGATTGCGGCGGCCATGGTGCTGGCGGTGCTGTACGTGAAGGTGTGCCGTAAGCAGTAGAGGGAGGCAACGGTTGTGATTTACGAGACCTCCTTCACCGCCATCCTGGTATTCCTGTTTTTCGCCTGCGGCGTGCTGGGCATCAGCGTCTACCTGGGCCGCAGGGCGAAGTCGGCCGCCGGTTATTTCGCCGCCGGCGGCGGCATCCACTGGGCCGTCAACGGGATTGCCTTCGCCGGCGACTATCTTTCCGCGGCGTCGTTTCTGGGGATCTGCGGGATGATCGCGTTCTTCGGCTACGACGGCTTCCTGTATTCGATCGGCTACCTGGCCGGCTGGATCGTGGCGCTGTTCATCGTGGCCGAACCGTTGAAACGCCTGGGACGGTTCACCTTCGCCGACGCGCTGGACAACCGGTTCAACTCGCGCGGCATCAAGCTGGCGGCGGCGGTGAGCACCCTGGTGGTGAGTTGCTTCTACCTGATCCCCCAGATGGTGGGCGCCGGGGCGCTGGTGCAGCCGCTGCTGGGGCTGCCGCACTACGGCGGTGTGCTGCTGATCGGCGGGATCGTGACCATCGTGGTCACCACGGCCGGCATGGTCTCCACCACCTGGCTGCAGTTCATCAAGGGCGGGCTGCTGGTGGTGCTGTGCGCCATGATCACGGTCATGATTCTGGCGCGCGGATTGACCACCCGGCCGACTACGGCCGATGGCCGGGAAGTGCCGCTGATGCGACACGGGTTGTCGCTGGCGGAGATCGCAAGCGGCGGCACGGTGCTGCCGGAAGAGGGCGGCTGGCGGGGTGCGCCGTACGTGCGGGTGCGGACTGCCGAGGGCCGGGTCCTGGTCTACCGCAAGGACGGCGACACCTATTCCGAAGCCCAAACCGTCAACGTGCTGCCGGATGGCAGAAAACTGGTGAACGGCCTGCCGCACGGCAAGGCGGAAGGCGAAGCGGATTTGCAGCCGGTGGGCTATGTCTCGAAGCTGCCCGGCGGGGTGGAGGAGACCGGGCCGCTCGGTCCTTTCGCTTTTATCCGCACCATGCAGCAGAGCGAAGTAATCGCCTGGCGCTCACAGAAGATCGCCGAAGCCGGTGGGAGCGAGACCACGGTTTACTACCAGCGGCCCACATCGGGCGCGGATTTCATGTCGCCCGGATCTAGCCCCGTCTTCAGCAAGGTGCGCAGCGCCAGGATTTTCGACAAGCTCGACTTCCTTTCCCTGATGCTGGCACTGTTCTGCGGGACGGCGTCGCTGCCTCACATCCTGATCCGTTATTACACGGTGAAGGACCAGGACAGCGCGCGGAAGAGCACAGTGGTGGGAATTGCCGCGATCGGCTGCTTCTATGTACTGACGCTGTTCCTGGGCCTGGGCGCCATGACCAGCGGCGCGCTGGATGTGACCGATTCGAATATGTCGGCGCCGCTGCTGGCTCGCAGTCTGAGCGAGTTCCTCTTCGCGGTGCTTTCCGCGGTGGCGTTCACCACGGTGCTGGGGACGGTCAGCGGGCTGATCATGGCGGCCAGCGGCGCGGTGGCGCACGACCTGATGGCCAACGTGCTGAAGATCCCCATGGACGACTTCCGGAAGGTGGTTGCCGCGAAGGCCGCCGCGCTGTGCGTGGGGGTGCTGGCGATCCTCCTGGGCATTCTGTTCGCCCGGATGAACGTCAACTTCCTGGTGGGATGGGCGTTCAATATCGCCGCCTCGGCGAACCTGCCGTCGCTGGTGATGCTGCTGTTCTGGAAGCACACGACGAAGCAGGGGATTACGGCCGCCATCGTGGTGGGGATGGTGTCGTCGCTCGCCTGGATTCTGATGAGCGCGCAGGCCTACCAGGACGTCTACGGTCTGAATCCGGGCGATGCTCTGGTACCGTTCAGCCAGCCCGCCATCGTGACGATCCCGCTGGGCTTCCTGGTGCTGGTGGCGGTTTCGCTGATGACCCGCCGGAAGGCAGGCATGCCGGAGACAGCGGGAGCTTTCAGCGGGCAGTGGTCGTGAAAGCTGGCGCTTGATCAGCTTCAGGTCCCCGGCGAGGCCGGCCCGATGTAGCTTCGGGCGATGGCGACGTCGTCGATGTAGAGGTGCTGGTCGGCGTGCGCGGGTCGCATGCCTCCCTCGTACACGTTGAGCCAGACCATCTCGATCTTCAGGTCCGCGGTGTCCCGGAAACGCAGCTCCGTCTTTTCGAAGGCGAGTTGGCCGTCCACCCAGGCGCGCAAGATACCGTCGTTCTTGCCGGGCGTGTTCATTTTGACGTGCTGCTCGATGGCGTACCAGCGGTTCTTCTGGAGATAGCCGAGCCGCTGGTTCTCCCAGGTCCAGACGGAGCCATACCTGCCTTTCATATCCACGTGGTAGGTGTAAAAGCCCACGGGCGTCTCTCCGGCGGGAGTGAGGCGACGGTA
>JAWLGN010000428.1:0-3322 GCA_041685075.1 Bryobacteraceae bacterium | reverse complement strand
GCAGCTCATCGAGCGAGGCAAAGGTGATCGGATGATAGTACGGCGGGAAATAGGCGGAGCTGCGGATCCGGCGGTAGTCCAGGCCGAACTTCACGTGGTGCCGGCCGGTGGACCAGCTCAGCGTATCGACGAGGTTGAACTGGCGCTGCCGGGCATCCTGCGGGAGCACGCTGAACGTCGGCCGCAGCCCGAAGTTGATCGCGAAGTTGAGCCGGTTGAACGGGTAGTCTCCCAGGCCGGGAAACTGCGTTATGGAGAGCGGCACAGCGCCGCCGAAATCGGTGGATTCATCCGTGGCGCGCGACTGGTTCCACACGGTGCTGAAGCGCAGGTCGTTGGTCACAAAGGGGGAGAACACGTTGGTGGCGCCCAGTGTGACGGTGCGGTAGTCCATCTCCACGGTGCGGCGCCCGGCGAGATTCTCGGCCAGACGCGCAGCGCTCTCCGACGGCGACTGGCTGAAGCGCCCGAAGACTTTGAACAGGTCGCTGATGTTGTGGTCGGCCCGGATACTCAATGCGGCGATAGAACTCGGGTTGGAGTACGATGCGGTGAAGGTGGCCAGGCCGTTGCCGGCATCCGCGCCGTTGGGGAGCGGGAAGGCGTTCAGCACGGATCGCACGCCTTCCGGGGCCGCCTCGCGCAGCGCCAGGCTGGGCACGTGCGATACCACGCCGGCCTGAGGCGTCCGCAGTTCCAGCCCTTCATACGAGAAGAAGAAGAACGTGCGGTCCCGGACCACCGGCCCTCCCAGTGTGCCCCCGAAATCGTTCTGCCGGGTGGCCGGCTTCGGCGTGTTGGTGTAGTTGCTGAACCAGTCGTTGGCATCGAGCGCGTCGTTGCGGAAGTAGTGGAACAGGGAGCCGTGAAAGGCGTTCGTTCCCGAACGGGTAGTGAAAGCGAACTGGCCCCCGGGCGTCCTCCCGTACTCGGCCGAGTAGGTGGATGAGGCGGCCCGAAACTCCAGTAAAGCGTCCAGGGACACCAGGCTGTGCGTCGTGCCAAGCGCCGTTTCGCCCGGCGTGGATCCCGAATATCCGCCGCCAAAGCCCGGTACTCCCGTTGCCGGCACCCCGGCGTTCATGCTAACTCCGTCCACGGTGAAGTAGTTGGCCTCAGTTCGCTGGCCGTTGACGCTGATGCCGCCGCTCGTTCCTGGCCCCTGCGAAGGCACCACGGTCACGCCCGCGGTAAGGGTGAGGAGCGACTGGAAGCTGCGGCCGTTGAGCGGGATGTCCGCCACGAACTTTCGATCCACCACTGTGCTGACAGCTGCATCGACCGTGTTCACCATGCTGCCGTTGCCGTTAACCGTGACGACGACGTTGTCGCCGCTCACCGTCAACTCGACGTGACGCGTTATTCTGGCGCCGACCTCTACGGTGATGCCTTCAATGACTTTGCGGTCGAAGCCCTGCGCTTCGACGGCCAACCGGTACACGCCCGAAGGCAGGGCGGGAAGCGAGTAGACGCCCTCGTCATTCGAGGTGGTAGTGCGGCGCCCATTCGTGGCCGTGTTGTGCAGCTCCACCTTTGCGCTTGGGACCACGGCTCCGGCAGGATCGATGATAAAACCGGATATTTCCGCGTGCTGCGCCGCCGCGATGGAGGCGGCCGCGACAAACAGACTCATCAGACCGAGCTTGAGCGTTATGAGATGGTTGCCGGTATTCCTCATGGTTGTACGCCAACCAGAGTACAGCAACGCGAGCGGGCGAGTCAACAGTTTTGCAATTGATTTGCATTCCAGGCATCAAGGCAACCGATACACAAGAAAGGCGCGCAATGCTCCCACGTTACTGCTTATAAACGGTTTCTGTTAATCCAGGGCTGCGTTCGTCAGGCTCCCCAACCGTATTCAAAATCCAATATGCAATCGACTTGCGGATCTGAGAAGAGGGACGGAGTTGCTGCACCATGCCCCATCCCTTTGACTGAGAAGTTCACTCGGCAGGATTTCGGTCGCGCGTGGCGGACCGAGCCGGAGAGCTACACCCCGTTGCTCGATTTCTGATTGATGAGCGAGAGGAACTCGTCGCGGGTTTCTTTGCGGTGGCGGAAGGCGCCCAGCATGGCGCTGGTCACGGCCCCGGAGTGCTGCTTCTCCACCCCCCGCATCATCATGCAGAAGTGCCGGGCCTGGCATACCACCCCCACGCCTAGCGGATCGATGATGTCCTGGATGGTTTGGGCGATCTCCTGGGTCATGCGCTCCTGAATCTGCAGGCGGCGCGCGAAGACGTCCACGATGCGCGGCAGCTTGCTCAGCCCGATGACCCGGTCCTTGGGGATGTAGGCCACGTGGACCTTGCCGAAGAAAGGCAGCAGGTGGTGCTCGCAGAGGCTGAAGAACTCGATGTCCTTCACGATTACCATCTCGTCGTACTTGACGGCGAACAGGGCCCCGTTGACCACCTTCTTGATGTCCGTGTGGTAGCCGCTGGTCAGGAAACGCAGGGCGCGGTCCACGCGCTCGGGCGTGCGCACCAGCCCCTCTTGCGCCGGGTCGTCCACCAGTTGGGCGAGCACCTGCTTGACCAGCGGAGCGATACTCGACTCTTCTTTCTTCGGCGTCAGGACCTTCACTTCGGCTTTGGCTTTATTCGATTTCATCGGCAGTTATCTGGAAGCGATTACGCGCGGTCTCGGCGAGGGCCACCTTCTCCAGGCGCGGCCCCTCACCGGGGAAGGCCGCCGCCCAGTTGCGCTTGAGCCGGCGCATGATTTCCAGGCCCAGGTTCTCCGAGGTCGGCACGTCGTCGCGGAAGGCCGCGCACTCGGTATTCAAGTTCCGGCGATCGAAGGTCTCGACCACTTCGCGCCGCACCAGCGCATCCAGGCGCGCGCGATCGACTGCCAGTCCGGTGCGGCCGTCGGGCTTGCCCCTCGCGCTGACCTCCAGGACGTAGTCGTGGCCGTGGCCGTAAGGGTTGTTGCACTTGCCGTAGATGCGTCGGTTCTCCTCGTGGTCGAGAGCCGGCGCATGCAACCGGTGCGACGCGCTGAACCGGTAGCGCCGCGTCACCCGCATCATGCCCCGCCTCCTTCGTAGTCCACCCACAGGTCCGGCGTCTCGTAAACCCGCACCTGGTGCAGGCGGCAACCGGGCCGGGATAGCAACTCTTCCAGCCGCTGCCAGATATCGCGCGCGATGTTCTCCGCCGTCGGCACCACGCGGTCGAAAGGCGGCACCTCGTGGTTTAAAAAGCGGTGATCGTAGCACTCCAGCACGCGGCTCCGGAGGACCTCTTTCAGCTCCTTCAGATCCATCACCATCCCGGTCACCGGGTCGGGGTCTCCCTCGAGAGTGACTTCCAGAATA
>JAWLGN010000427.1:0-3337 GCA_041685075.1 Bryobacteraceae bacterium | reverse complement strand
ATCCATCGCCGCCGGCTTTCAGGGTGTTGCTCAACACGTAGTAGAACTGGAAGCCGTACCCATTGTGATATCGCCGCTGGATTTCGAACTGGAAATTCTGCGAGTTCGACCAGCCGGTCTTCTGGTACTCTTCGATGTCGCCGAACATCGTCTGTTCGAAGCCCCGGCGCGCGGTTCCGGAATAGGTGCCGGTCGGCTTGGGAACGCCCTCCCGGGTGAACCAGACGTAGTCGTTGGGAGCCTGGTTATAGCTGTAATAGAGATCCAGGCGAGAACCGTGGCTGCCCACGTACCCCACCTTCACGACCGTGTTCTGGAAGACCTCCTTCTCCACAGTGAAGTTCCATTCGTGCGCGCGGGAGGTAGGCTGCTCCGGGTTGAAATACGCGGTGCGGAACCCGCCGCGGCTGATGCCCTGCGGGTCGTCCAGGCTGATCATATCCCGGCTGTTCACGCCGGCGATCGCCGTCGGGACCGAGCGCAGACCATAGTTCGGCAACCCGTCCGGGGACTGGGCCGAGTTCGAGTACTGGTAGGTGAAGCGTGCGTTGCTGGGCGGGTTCGAGCGCATGCGTGCGTTGAACGCCCTGAGTGGCATGGGATAGCCGTAGATGCCGTAGCCGCCGCGGATGACGAACGGCCGTGGCCCGTCGCTGAGCTTATAGGCGAAGCCCGCCCGCGGACCGATGTCCCACCAGTTGGTGTGCATCAGCCGCTTCGGCAGCCCGGCCTCTTCCGGGCTGATGAAGCGAACGCCGATGCCCTCGAAGATGTTCCGGATCTGCGGCAGCGTGGCGCCGATGCGGTACATCTTCTCCCAGTCCGCGCCGTTCACGATGGACTTCGTCGCGGGATCGAAGCCGGTCAGGAAGTTGTCCTTTTCGCGCGGCGGGGTGGTCAGCTCCCAGCGCACGCCAAAGTTCAGGGTCAACCGGGAGTTCACCTTGAAGTTGTCCTGGAAGTAGAGGCCGAGTTCGTGCATCGACATGTCGTACCACTTCCGCACGAACTGAGACCTGTAGGCGTTGAGGGTGCCCAGGAACGTGTCCGCCGCGGTGTGTCCCGTCCGCGGGACCGAGGCGTAGGTGGATCCCGAGTCGGGATCGTACAGGCCCGTGAAGTGAGCGCTGAACGCGTGCGATCCCATGACGTTCTGCTGGTCCGGCAGGATGTTGAGTTTCTCGTACCGGTAGCGGCCGCCGAACTGGAACTCGTGCCGGCCGTGGATCTTGGTCATGTTCTGGTCGAGCTTGTAGATGTGGGTAATGTTATTGCGGCGGTTATCCGGGTTGGTGTACTCCATTCCGAACCCGGTGCTCCCGATGTTGGGGAACCCGTATTCGTCGAAGGGGTTGGGCAGCCCAAGAGTGTCCGCCCACTTCTTGTCGTCCCCGATGTTCAGGATGCCCATGTCCTCGGTCCCCACGGTGAACAGCGTCTCGCTGAAGAAGGTGGGGGAGAAGGTGTGGTTCCAGGATGCCACGCCGGTGTGGTTCCGAATGGGGCGCCAGCGGGCATTGGCCGAATTGTCCAGGGTGATGGGAGCATCTCCGGATTGCGCGAAGTTGTCGCGCAGGCCGTAGGTGTAGCGGAAGAACAACTGGTCGTAGTCCGAGAGCCGGTGATCGATGCGGGTGGTCGAAGTCCACTCCGTGCGGTTGTTCGGCTGCTGGCCCCACCAGTTGCTGTCCACCAGGGGGTTCACCTGCGGATGCGTGGGTTGCGGGGTCACGCTGTAGAGATACTTCGCCAGCGGCGACTGCCGGGAGATGGGGATCTGGTTATTGGGGAAGGGCACCCGGCTCCACTCGGCATTGGTCGACCAGGGATCGTACAGCGTGTAGCTGCGGCCGGCGCCGTCCACCAGGCCGCTGAAGTCGCCCTGCCGCATCGCCATCGTGGGAACCGAGGTATCCAGGTTTTCGCCGCTGAAGCTGCGGTAGGCCTCCCAGGCTTGGAAGAAGAAGGTCTTATTTCTGCCGTCGTACACCTTGGGGATGTAAACCGGGCCGCCCGCCGAAGCGCCGAACTCGTTGCGCACCATGTGGGACGGCCTCTCCCACTTGTCCTGGCGCTGGCGCGCTACGCCGAACCCCAGGTTGTTGTTGCGCATGATCTCGAACAACGAACCGTGGAACTGGTTCGAACCCGAGCGGGTGGTCACGATCACGGCGCCGGGCCGGTTCATCTTCGCCGAGGAGGCGTTGGTCTCCACGCGGAACTCCTCGATGGTATCCATTCCCGGCGGGCGTCCCGATACCGAACCGGTGTCGCGGTTTACCAGCACCGCGCCGTCCTGGACGTATTCGAGGCCCCACTGCACGCCCCAAACCCGGTAGCCGTCTTCAACGCCGGGTGTGGTCTGGGCCACCAGCGTCTGAAACATGCGGCCGCTGATGGGCAGTTGATCCAGGCGAGCCCGGTCGGTGATCTGCGCCAGCGTCGGAGCGGTGGTGGTCACCAGTGGAGCCGCATCGGCCACGACGGTTAGCTCCGTGGCGGTCGTCCCCACCTTCAGCACGGCATCCACTACCGCCGTCTGGCCGGTCTGCAGCAAAAACTCGCCTTTGAAGGATTCCATTCCCGGCGCTTCGACGACCACGTTATAGGGTCCATTCTGCGCCGCGGGAAAAAGGTAAAAGCCGACTTCGTTCGTCGTGGTTCTGAATGTGCGTGCCGTCGGAACGTGCGTGGCGGTCACGCTGGCTCCGGGCACAACCGCGCCGGAGGCGTCACTTACGGTCCCCTGGATTCGGCCCGCGCCCGTTTGGGCGAAGGCATACGAGGCCAGGAGCAAGATCAGAGGTACACATCGCATTTAAATCGTCACCTCTCCACAGTCACTTGCCTGCGCGCTCCGTGGGTCTTGCGGCGCACACACCCCTACTGCCTCAGGTGCACACACAATCCCTCGGGAGCGCAAGAAGGAAAACGGAATATGCCGGACCAGAGGAGGCGAGTCCAATAGCGAGAACGCTGATCTGAGATGTCGGTCCGGTGACGTCGGAGTTTCTTTAGGCGCCGGCTACCAGAAAAGGCGCCCGCACCTACAGCACATATTCCGGCTCCGCGGCCCTGATCGGCGCGGCGGAAGTCGCCTCCACGACCGGTGGCAACCCCTGTCTAATCTGCTTGTGAATCTTAGCCGAACAGCCGTTCAACCACGGCGATCGGTTGCCCCCATTGCGCAAACCTCGAAAAGAGGTCTGTTAGGAAAACTTATATACGATGGCACCCGCAATGTCAATTCGGCCGGTTCCCTCTCGGGTCCGCCAAGCCGCGGCCGAGCGGGTAGTTCGATCCGCGCAACACCCTCTACAGGGGCAAAGCCCTAAGC
>JAWLGN010000089.1:0-18756 GCA_041685075.1 Bryobacteraceae bacterium | reverse complement strand
TCGACCGCCAGACCGCCATCGCGCGCCGCCTGCTGCGTGAGAAGTTTCTTTCCGCGGGCATGGGGGTGAGCGGGGCCAACTTCCTGGTGGCCGATTCGTGGGCCGTGGCGCTGGTGGAGAACGAGGGCAACATCCGGCTCACCACCTCCGCGCCCAAGGTGCACGTGGCGGTGGCGGGGATCGAGAAGATGATTCCCCGGGCGCAGGACCTGGCCACATTCTTGAAGCTGTTGGGGCGCAGCGGCACAGGGCAGCCCCTGACGGTCTACACGTCGCTGCTCTCGGGGCCGCGGCGCCCGGGCGAAATCGACGGTCCCGACGAGTTCTACGTGCTGCTGCTCGATAACGGCCGCACGCGGCTGCTGGCGGACCGGCGCAAGCGGCAGTCGCTCTACTGCATCCGCTGCGGCGCCTGCCTGAACCACTGCCCGGTCTACCGCAAGATCGGCGGCCACAGCTATCCGTGGGTCTACAGCGGCCCCATCGGCGCGATCCTCACCCCGCAGTACCTGGGGGCGGGGTACGAGCCGGGGCTGCCGTTCGCCTCCAGCCTGTGCGGCGCCTGCGCCGAGGTCTGCCCGGTCAAGATCGACATCCCCAACATCCTGCTCAAGCTGCGCGCGGAGGAAAAGAAGCTGGAGGCGCGCGAGAAATCCGGGCGCCTGGAACGGCTGGCCTTCCGCATCTGGGCGTGGGTGATGTGCCACCCGCGCGTCTATACCCTGATGGGGCGGATGGCGGGGGCGTTCCTTTCCTCCGACGACGGATGGATCAGGAAGGTGCCGCGCGTGATGAATCTGGGGCCGCTGGCCGCCTGGTTGAGCCGGCGCGACCTGCCGCCTCCGCCGCGCCGGACCTTCCGGGACATGTGGAGGTCGCGATGATGTCGCGCGACAGTTTGCTGCACCGCGTGCGGACGGCGCTCGGCCGCAGCGTGGACCAGCCGCCGGCGCCCGCGCCGCCGTCGCGCATTGTGGTGCCGGAGATCGCCCTGGAAGAGCGCATCGCGCGCCTGTCGGCCGCTCTCGAGGCGCTGGCCGGCAAGACGCACCGCGTGGCCGCCGCCGGCGAGGCTTGCGCCATGGTGGCGGGGATTCTCAACGGGCGCAGCGCGGTGGCCTCCAACAGC
Source organism: Bryobacteraceae bacterium (assembly GCA_041685075.1). Taxonomy (GTDB): domain Bacteria; phylum Acidobacteriota; class Terriglobia; order Bryobacterales; family Bryobacteraceae; genus JAMCRM01. Next base: position 17,627 of record JAWLGN010000089.1, on the reverse strand, counting down.
GGCTTCCTGCGGGAGTGCGGCGTTACGGCGCTCCCCAACGTGCGCTCCGGCATCACCCGCCGCGCCGAGTTGCGGGAAGTGGCCGCCGCGCTCGATGCGGGGATTACCAGCGCCGACTACGCGCTGGCGGATACCGGAACCCTGGTGCTCTTCTCCAGCCCCGAGGAAGCCCGTCTGATTTCGCTGCTGCCCCCGGCCCACATCGCGGTGGTTCCGGTCGACCGTGTCCTCACGGGCCTCGACGAACTGTTCGACAAGGCGCCGCTGCCGGCCGAGCGCTCCAGTTCCATGGTCCTGATCACCGGGCCCAGCCGCACCGCGGATATCGAGCAGATCCTGGTGCGGGGCGTGCACGGCCCCGGCGAACTTGACGTCGTGCTGGTGGGCTGATCAACGCGCGGGCGCGCGGCCTACGCGGCGCAATACGTCTCCGAGCGCGGTGAAGATGCGTTCCTCCACGTCTTCGCGGTAAGCTCCCGGCATGCCGTAGTAGATCATGCTGTCCAGGGCCTCGTAGCCGCCCTCCCGGAGCACGCGACGGGAAGGGATGTAGGACATCACGTCGTTGGAATAGCCGGCCACCACCAGCCCCCGGGCGCCGTACTCCTTCTTCAGCCGCAGGCAGTAGTCCACCACCACCTCGCCGCCCAGCGCCACCACGGTGAGGTCCTTGCCGAAAGAGATGGCCTGCACCGGGTAGGGATAGCTGCGGATGGGCCGCCGCTCGTCGTAGCTCCGGAGCATCTGCTCGGCGTTGCGCACGCGGTAGGGATTCTTGTCTTTCAACTGTGCTTCGAACGTGGAGCGGGTGTGATGCGCGAAGGCGAGATCGGTGATTCGGAAGGCGGCACGAATGGGACCGCTCACCGGCGCCAGGTTGGTCCCCAGCACCCGGACGACTTCCTCGCCGAGCGCGCCGCCGTGATTACTCGCGTATTCGAGTTTGCTGCGCGGATTGGGGTTCTGGTCCCCGCCGCAGAGTTGCAGGAACATGGCGGTGGCCTCGGGATGCGCCTTTTCGAGGGTCCCCTGCGCGAAGCCGGCGTAGTCGCCGCTGACCTGGTTGAACTGCCCCGTGAGAGTGGTGTTGTGGCAGGCGTAGCCGAAGAGCACGGCGCGCAGCTTCCCGTCCTCGCCCGTGACGGCCAGGACGGGCACGTCGTGGTCCGTGGGTCCTTCCGGGTTGAGCCCGATTTTGACGCCCTCCGGGGTGAACTGCCGGCGGTTGATGGCGAACCCCACGCTGCCGTTGCCGAAGCGGAGATTGGCGGGCTCGAGTTTGCCCGCCGCCGCGCCCACCAGGGTCACCAGCGTATCGGCGAGGCCGGCGGCATACTCGTCGATGAGGCGGCGCTGTTGCGGGTCGAGGTCGAACATGACCTCGAGGTTGCCGCGCACCACCGGACCCGTGTGGGTATGGGAGCAGTTCAGCAGCAGGTGCGAGCGCGGGATGCCGTACTGTTTTTCGATCCGCGCTCCTACCGTGTCGGCGAGCGGCCGCGGCAGCCCGATGAGGTCCATCGTCACGATGGCCGCCTGGGTGCCGCGCCCGTCGCGGATTACCAGCGCCTTGGCCCGGATGTCCTGGATGACGCCCTCGAAAGGACGGCTGCGGCCCGCATAGCCGGACAGAAAGACCGGTTCCCGAGGGGTGATCACGGCCGAGGCGATGCCGGCCTGGTACTCCGCCGCCGGCAGCAGGAACGCCGGCGCGGCACAGAACGCGAGAAGCAGGATTCTCATGGGCGCGAATCTCCTCCCTGATTATTACGCGCTTCTGCCGGCCTGCGGAGCCGCAACTCCGATGACAGCCGCTGAACTCCGGCGTCAAGCGGTCGAGAGAACGCCGGTGTAATGCAGGATACTGGACCCGGTACTTAGAACCCGCCAATACCGGGCCACTGGTGTCCAAACTTACAAGGGTAGCCTTTCACCACTAAACGCAGCAGCCGGAAAACCGATCATATAATTGATGGGCCCCTGCGATGAGCGTCCGGCCAAGACCGGCGCTCGCACCTCTAGCCGCGCCCGCCACTCGCACTTCGAGCGTGCGGCCGCGTTCTTAGCCGCTATCGTCGAGTCAGCCGACGTTGCGATAGTGGGCAAGAACCTGGATGGCATTATCCAAAGCTGGAACGGCGGCGCGGAACGTCTCTACGGCTACTCCAGGGAAGAGGCTCTCGGCCAGCCGGTGGCCATGCTGTTACCGCCGGACCGTATCGGCGAGGAGGACGGGATTCTGGCCCGGATCCGTGAAGGTAGCAGCGTGGAGAACCTGGAGACGGTGCGGCTCGCCCGTGACGGCCGCGCGGTGCGGGTCGCGCTCACGGTTTCGCCCATTCGGGATGGCCGGGGAGCGGTGATCGGCGCCTCCCATATCGCGCGCGACATCGGCGAGCGCGCCGAGCTCGAACACACCGTGGCGCACCTGGCGTCGATCGTCGAATCCTCCGAGGATGCCATCATCAGCAAAGACCTGGAGGGGACCATCCTCACCTGGAACGGCGCCGCGGAACGCATCTACGGCTATACGGCGGAGGAGGCCATCGGAAAGTCGATCGCCATTCTGCTCCCCCCGGGCCAGGAAGACGAGGAGAGCCACATCTTGAAGCGCCTGAAACGGGGTGAGCGCGTCGAGCACTTCGAAACCGTGCGGCTTCGGAAAGACGGCAAGCGCATTGACGTTTCCATCACGGTCTCCCCCATTCGCGACCGTCGCGGAACCATTCGGGGCGCTTCGCACGTGGCGCGGGACATCGGCGCGCGCAAGGCCTTCGAGGCGCAGTTGCGCCACACCCAGAAGCTCGAAAGCCTGGGCGTGATGGCCGGTGGCGTGGCCCACGACTTCAATAACCTGCTCACCGGCATCCTGGCCAACGCCAGTCTGGCGGCTTCCACGCCCGACAAGGAGCAAAACATCCGCCGCCTGCTGGGCGACATCACCAGCGCCGCCGAGCGCGCCGCGGCTCTCACCCGCCAACTGCTGGCCTTTGCCGGCAAGGGCCGCTTCGTCATCGAGGCGGTGGATCTCTCCTCGATGGTGCGGGAGATCAGCGCCTTGATCCACACGTCCATCCCGCGTAGTGTGACCCTGCGGCTGGACCTGGCGCGGGACCTGCCGGCCATGGAGGCGGACCCTTCGCAGTTGCAGCAGGTCGTCATGAACCTGGTGATCAACGCCGCCGAAGCCATCGGGGAACGCCCGGGCGAAGTGCGGGTGGTTACCGGCCTGCGGCACATCCGCGAACCGCTGGCCCGCCCTGTACCGGGCGGCGGCCCGGACCTGCCGCCGGGCGACTACGTGAGCCTGGAGGTCTACGACAACGGCTGCGGAATGGACAGAGCGACCCTGGCCAAGATCTTCGACCCCTTCTTCACCACCAAGTTCGCCGGGCGCGGGCTGGGACTGGCGGCGGTGCTCGGCATCGTCAACGGACACCGCGGCACGCTGTGTGTGGACAGCACTCCCGGCCGGGGCACCGCTTTCCGGCTGCTATTTCCGGCGGCTCGCGGGCGCGTGCCTCAGGTCCCGCGGCGCCCGGCGGTGCGGCGGGGCCGTGGAACGGTCCTGGTGGTGGACGATGAGGAAGCCGTACGCAACGCCGCCCGCAACGCGCTCTCGCACTTCGGCTACACGGTGCTGCTGGCCTCCGGCGGCCTCGAGGCGGTGGAGGCGCTGCGGGATGGCGTCCCGACGATAGACCTGGTGGTCCTTGATCTCACCATGCCGGGGATGGGCGGGGAGGAGGCCCTGCAGCGCATCCGCGAGGTGCGGCCGGACGTACCCGTGCTGCTGTCGAGCGGCTTCAACTATGTGGAGGTGGTCCGGCGCTTCACCGGCCAGGGCATCACCGGTTTCGTGCAGAAACCCTACACCGCCGCGCAACTCGCCGCGGCGGTCGGCAACGCTATGGAGCCGTGATGGCTACCGGCGGCGAGAGCGGGCTTTCGTTGCCACCGGCATCGATCGCCTGCACCGCGTAGCGGTAAGGCTTGCCGGATTGAACGTCTTGGTCGCTGTAGCTGGGGTTCTGCCCGGTCTCGGCCAGGGGCTGGAACTCGCCCTCGGAGGCTGCGCGGTAGACGCGGTAGCCGACCAGGTCCGGCTCGGGATTGCGCTCCCAGGCCAGCTCGATGGTGGCCGTCGAGGCCACCGCTCTCAGGCCCGCGGGCGCCGCCGGGGGAGAGCGGTCCACCGGCACCGCGCGCAGCACCTCGGAGGGTTCGCTGCGGGCCTCCCCGGTCGAGGTCTTCTGCACCGCCACGATGCGATACTCGTACGTACTGCCCGGCGCGGCGGCGGTATCGACCCAGGAGGTTTCGGCGACTTCGGCCGCCGGAGCGAACACCTTTTCATCCGGCCCCCGGCGGAAGATGCGGAAGAGCGGCGCCTTGGCGTTCCACACCAGGCGCAGGCCGGCGGGCACGCTTTCGGCACGCAGTTCCCGGGGTGCATCGAGCGGCGGCACTACCGCCACGGTGGCGAAGTTGGACCAGCCGGCATCCCGTCCATTCGCGCCGATCACGCGCACGCCGAAGACGATCTCCTGCCCGGCCCATTGCGCCGCGGGAAGTTGGTAACGCGCGCGGCCACCCTCGACGGGACCCGGCCCCAGCCGTTGTGCCTGCGCCGCCCAGGCCTCCTGGTCCCAGGGCGCCGGCCCCGGCCCGGCCCGCAGGTCGAGCGTGGGAGGCTCCCGCAACAGCGCCCCTTCGGTGGTCAACGCCGGCACGGTGAACTGCACCAGGATGACGGAGCCGCGCTGCTCCGCGGCGAGGTCATCCACCCGCTGAGGAATGCGCAGCAGCGGCGGCAGCGTGTCCCCCACGTAACCGCAGCCGGTGGCGAGGAGCAGAGCGGCGGCCGGAGTTGTCAGGGCGAGGGCAAGGGTCGAGCGCATTCCCGTTCATTGAAGCACACTGCGCCGATGGGGCAGCGCGCGCCATGGCGCCGCCCCATCTCCGAGCGTTACTGCCCCAGGCTAACCCGCACCGGCGGGCTGCACACCGTGCCGGCACAGATAACGAGGTCCGTGGTCATGGCGGGCAGACCCTCGGGAATCGCGACGTTCACCTGCTGGACGCCCTCGAGCCCGGGGGCCTCGCCGGCGTACTGCGGCGGGAGTTGGTCGCGGTCGTGGATCTTCACCGTGACCGCGGCATCGAACCAGCGCTGCGGTTCCGCCAGACCGGTCAGCCAGACCTGGATGACGCTGCCTGGAGCGGCCGGATTGCCCGGTCCGTTGGGGCTGTTGTCCTGGTTGAGGATGCCGTTGGCGAAGATCGCCGGAGCGAACGGCGCCAGCGTTGCGGTTGCGGGCGCGCTCGACTTGCCGTCTACCCTCACCACCACCTGGGCCGAAGCTTTGCCCGCCAGCGCCGCGGGAACCAGCACGTTGAGCTGCTCTTCTCCGGCGTACAGCAACCCGGCTTCGAGGCCGTCGAAGGTAACGGCAACGTTCTCCCCGGCAAGGTTCTTACCCACGAGAGAAGCCAGCGACCCGGCTACCACGGTCGCGGTCTGGAAGTCCGCCGCGTTGACCACCGCGCTGATGAAAGGGGTGCCCGGCGGCGGCTCGGGCGGCGCCGTGGGATCGGCAACGGTGAAGGTCACGGGCAGGGAGACGCCGCCGGTCAGAGGTCCGGCGTCAATGTTGATGGTGGCCCGGTAGATGCCCGGCGCGAGGTCCTGTGCCGAGGCGCGAGCGAAGATGCTGCGGTTGTTCAGGCCGGAGTTGGGGTTCAGGTTGAGCCAGCCCTCGCCGTTTTGGTACTCCACCGTGGCGGTCCAGCTCAGCAGGCCGCCGGCAGTGTTCTTCACCGCGATGTAGCCGTGACGGGCAGGCTTGCCGCCCGCGGGCGCTCGAAAGTCCAGGTCCACCGCGTTTACCCGCAGCCGGGGGAAGAAGCTGGAATCGCAGTCGCCCAGCGCGGGGCAGTCGGAGGGCGGCTCGACGGCGGCGAAGCGCGGCACCGGCGCCTCCATCGAAGCGGCCGGAGCCGAGGAGAGCGGCGCGTAGGTGACGGCCTGCCGGATGATGCCGGTCAGCCCGCAGCCCGAAGCGGAGACGAAGGTCGGAAACTGCGCGCTCTGGAGCCGCGTGGGGTTGGCGTCCACCACTTCGTAGACCACCATGCCGGCGCCGCCCGAGACCGCGACCTCGCGGGCTCCATCGAAGCTCACGGTACCCGGGCCGTCCTGGCCGGGGGTGTAAGCCAGGGTGCCGCCGGAGCCATCGGGGTTAGGGGAGAGCACCCGGGCCAGCAGCAGCGTGCCGCTGCCGGTTTCGTACTCGCCGCCCGATGGCGTGCCGCCGAGATCGCCGCCCGCGGTGGGCACAACGGCATCGGAACCGGCCACCACGTCCGGGACGAACAGCCTGGCGCAGGAGGGGACGTCGCTGTAGCGCACCATCAGGCGGGTGCCGGTGTCGGTGGTCTCGTCCCTGGTTTGGAAGGCCTCCGGCAGTATCTCGGTGAGCCGCGTGGAAGTGAAGCGGGTACCCGCCGCGAACAGGGAGGCGATGCCGGGCTCCTCCGGCGCCGGAGAGGCCGCCGCGGGGATGCCCGAGGGCGCCGTGGTAGCGGAAAGACTGGCCGCCGTACGCGCCACCGTCACAGGATTGTTGACCAGGGTCGCCTGGCTCAGGCTGTGGGCCAGGTGCGCTTCTACCACCGGTTCTCCCGCGATGCCCAACTGGTTCACGTTGGCGCGCAGGTTGGTGATCCGCATACGCACCTGGCCCCCGGCCGGTACGGTGAATTGAATGCCGTTGAACGTAATGCTCTGGTTGGCGACGCGGCCCGAAAATGCAATCGCCGGTGCGTCGCCGGTCTCCACCACCAGCGCCGTCCCGGCCGCCATCTGGCCGGCGTCCACGCGGTTGGTGATGTTCACGGGAAGGAAGACGCTCAGGTTGCCGGACACGACAGTCCCGGCGGTGCCGCCCGAGCACTGGAGGAGGATGTCACCCACCCTCTCCGTCACGCCCTCGGCGCGCACCAGCGCGGGGACCGCCGAGGCATTACAAACTAATGGGGAAGATTGCGCGGAAGCGATGGAAGAGGAACAAAGGAACAGGAGCAGGAACCCGCCGCAAAATCTACCACTCTGCGTAAGGTGTGCCATCGAGGCTCATTTTATCCGATCCGCTCTTCACATCGAAAATTCCCGGTTCGGTCTGGTTGACGCTCTGCATGGCGTCCTCCATGATCACCCGCCAGGAAGTGTTGTCGCCGACGATCGGGTCCATGGGCACATCGCGCAGGTAGCCTTCGGTCACCAGGTCCTGCAGGGTCTGGGGAGCCTTCTGTTTGTCGTAGGTGTATTCGTCGATCACGGTGCGCATGGTGAAGAGGTTGTTTTTGAGGATGCTCTCCTTGGCGCGAATGACCGAGCGTTGGTACAGCGGGACCGCGACGCCGATCAGAATGACCACGATCGACATCACGATCATCAGTTCGATGATGGTGAAACCGGCGGTGCGGAGGCTGCCCGGCCGCATGCTACCACTCCGAGTAAGGCGTTCCATCCGGCGCTCTCTCCGTAGTCTTGGTATACACATCGAAGACGTTCTGCCCGCCCCAGCCCGTCGACTTGGGATCGTCCTGGGTACTGCGTTTCCCCCAATCGGTGGAGTTGGTGAAGGGGTCGCGGGGGATGCGGCGCAGGAAGCGCATTTTCTTGTCCTCCCCTCCGGTGGCGTTCACCCCTTCCACGAGCTGCTCCAGGTTTTCGGGATAGTTCTCGGTGCCCTGTTCGAGGGGACCGATCAGGCCGGCGTCGGCCATGTCCTTGAACTTATCGATGGCGGTGCGCATTTCGCGCAGCGCATAGCGCAGTTCGCGTTCGCGCTCCCGGCGTACCTTGGAGCGCGCCAGGGGGACCGCCATGCTGGTGAGCAGGAACATGATCGTGAAGGCCACGATCAGTTCCACCAGCGTCAATCCGCCCTGGCATTTTCTCCTGCGATTCATTTCACCGTAACCAGCAGCACCGGCGAGGCGGTCAGCAGCGGCTGCGCCTTGGTATTCCGGGGAGTGAACTGCGGCACCGAGACGCTGGCCACGCCGGGACCCACGGCCTGGAACGTCATGGTGACCAGGGTGCCGGATCCGTTTACCCCGCCGCTGCGGGGTGTACGCTGCAGCGTCACGGCGGCGTCCCCGGTGTCGTTCATGATGTTCTTGGTGAAGATGGCGCCCTCGCCGCCGAGTAGCGCCCCTTGCACCACGTCGTTCATGCGCAGAATCTTGGGGTCGAATTTAATCTGCATGGGCGCGCCCATCAGGTCGGCGGCGTTCTCGAGCACCAGGTTGACCGTGATGGTGCCGCCCACGGTGGTTTCGGCCTGGCCGGGGACGAAGGCCACCCGCGGGGCGGCAGCCGGTGCGGCCGCCTGCGGCGCCCCCGGCTTGGGAGGCTCGGGCGGCGGGACCGTTGGGATGCCCGGTATGGGCGGCCTGGCGGTTGGCGGGGTGGCCGGAGCGGGCGTGGCGGGCGCCTGGGCCGGCGGTTCGGTGGGAGCCGGCGCCGCGGGTTCCGCGGGCTGCCCGGCAGCCGGTGCCGGCTTTTCTGCGGCCGGCGCGGGAGCTTCTTCGGCCGGAGCCGCTTCCCGGGGCTTGCGATCGTAGTTCAGTTTCACCACCGTGGCGTTCCCCACCGCCACGCCGCGCAGGTTCTGAGGTTCGATCTCCGGACGCCGCACGATGTGCGGAATCAGCGCGATCAGCAGTTCGCTCTCGTTGCGGTCCACGGTCTCGCTGCTGAACAGCCGCCCGAGCACCGGGATGCTCGACAGGCCGGGAATTCCGACGATGGTCTTGGTGTCCTGGGTCTGCATCAGGCCCGCCAGCAGGTTCACCTCGCCGTCTTTCAGGCGCACGTCGTGGATGGCCTTCTCCTGCGAGATCACCGGCTGGTCGATGCCCCCCAGGTTGACGAACTCCCGCACGGCCGAGATCTCCAGCTCCACGTGCAGGGAGATTTCGTTGTTGTCGTGCACCTTGGGAACGATGTCCGCGTTCACCCCCACGTCGATGAAGGTGAACTGGGTGTTGACCAGCGGGTTGATCCCCACCCCGCCAACGCCCGGCTGGAAACTGCCGGTGGCGGTGGGCTGGCGGTCGCCGATGCGCAGCGTGGCCTTCATGGTGTCCACCGCGCGCAGTTGCGGCGATTGCAGCACGCGCGTGCTGCGGTCGTTCAATACGGCCTGCAACAGGCCATTGGGCAGTGTGAGGGCATAGTCCGCGGTGGCCCACTTGCCGATGTTGGAGAGGGGGATAACGGGCGCCTTGCTTCCCCCGCCGCCTCCGCCGTCGCCGTTGCCGTTGCCGTCGCCCGTGGTGCCGCCGCCGTCCTCGCCCGTGATCGAGGTGCGGATGGACTGCCGCGGGTTGTAGATCAGCGGCACGTTCAGGCCCCCATGCGCCAGGGTAGCGGCCAGGTTGCGCGTCACCCCCGCGCTGGTTCGCATCACCAGGACGTCGATCACCACCTCCGCCCGCGGCTTGTCCAGGTCGTGGATGATCTTTTCGGCCAGGGCGATGCGGTCCGCTTCGCCCCGCGCGATGATGGCGTTCTGGGGATTATAGACAAACAGCCTCTGAATATCCGCGACCGACCGCACCGCCGTGACGATCTCCTGCATCTCCTGCGCCGTGTTCACGTTGGTCAGGTAGAAGACCTTCATGACCTGCTCTTCGTAGTCGCGGCGCTTTTGAGTGCTATCGTTGGTGATGAAAATGGTGTTGGGGGAGAGCGCCTTCCAGAAGGACTTGGTGACCACCGAAAGGTAGTCCAGCGCCTCTTCCAGGGTGGCGTTGCTCAGCTCGATCGATTGCGGCCGGGTGGCCTGGTACTCCGGGTCGAACAGGACGTTGATGCCCGCCACTTTGCCCACCGTCTCGAACAGCACCCGCGGCTGCTGGTTGTTCATCTTGATGTTGATGGGTTGAGGGTTGAGCGGCTTCAGTTGCGGCACCGGCAGCAGGGTGGCGATCCTCTCCTGCGCGCGTTTTTTCTCCAGTTGGGCGGGTGTCAGGCTACGCTCTTCGGGAACGACGGTGCCGGCCTTTTCGCGTTCGTCCTCGCGCTGGATCATCTGCTGGGTGCGCCGGATCTCCTGCTCGGCGGCGCTGGAGGCGGGGTTGATGGCGTAGGCCGTCTGGAACTCCAGCAGCGCGTCGGTGAGGCGGCCCTGCTCCCGCAGTTTCAGGCCGGTGTCGAGATGCGCCTGGGAGGCATGGAAACGCACCCGGTCCGCGGCCAGGCGGTAGGCCGGGTCCGACGGGTCGGCGCTGAGCGCCTGCTCGTAGAGCTCCAGCGCGGCATCCCATTGCTTGTTGTTCTCCGCCTCGCGGCCCTGCTTATACAGGCGGTCCCCTTTGCGGTTTCTTGCCTCCAGCGGCGGCGCCACCGCCAGAACCACGGCGGCGAGCGTCATCATCGCGACTAAACGCTTCAGAACATTCATTTTTCCGGCTGTTTCCCAGGCCGCCGCACGGGGGCTGTGGTAAGATGAGATGCAACCACCCCGTCGCAGTCCAGAGTCATTCATAGGGATTGACGCTGGAGCGCTCTCCGGCGTGGAGACCGAAATTGGCGGAAAAGAATCCCGCGATCAAAATTCTGGCAGACAACCGTCAGGCCGGGCATCACTACTTTCTCTTGGAGCGGTACGAGGCCGGGCTGGTGTTGGCGGGCACCGAGGTGAAGGCCGCCCGCGCGGGAAAAGTGCATCTGAAGGAGGCCTTCGCCGTTGTGCGCGACAAGGAAGCCTGGCTGGTCAACGCGCATATCAGCGAGTACTCCCACGGAAACATCCAGAACCACGTCCCGGTGCACGACCGCAAGCTGCTGTTGCACCGCAGCGAAATCGATAAGTTACTGGGCAAAACGCGCGAGAAAGGCCTGGCGCTCATTCCTACCAAGCTGTACCTGAAGGACGGGCGCATCAAGTGCGAAATCGCCGTCGCGCGCGGCAAGAAATTGCACGACAAGCGCGAAGCGGAACGCGCCCGTGAAGCCCAGGAGGAAGCCCGCGCAGCCATGCGAAGGCGCTAGAAAGGAAAACCATGCTCGTCAGTCTGGATCATCGCCCTATCGAGAATATTGAAGCCGACGCCCTGGTCATTCCGGCCTTCGAGGGGGAACGTCCCCCCTGCTTCACGGAGGTCCTGGCGGAGTTGTTCGACTCCGGAGAGATCTCCGGCAAGGCGCTGGAGATGACGCTGCTCCACCGCCTTCCCGGCATGCAGGCACGCCGCCTGCTGGTGGTGGGGGCGGGGAAGCGCGAGCGCTTCAACGGCGTGGAGCTGCGCAAGGCGGCCGGCGCGGCGGTGCGCTTCCTGAAATCGAAATCGGTGCGGCAGATCGTCTTTGCCCCGCCCGATGGTGCGCCCGCCAGCGTGGCGGCCTCCATCGAAGGCGCCATCGCGGGCGAGTACGAGCCGGACCGCTACAAGAGCCAGAAGAACGGCGACAAGGCGATCGAACAGTTCGCCGTGGCGGCCCCCGAGGACGCCGCGCTCAAGACCGTGCTGCACCGCTCCCGCATCATTGCGGAGTGCCAGAACTGGGCCCGCGACATGGTGAACGAGCCGGCCAACCGGCTCACCCCCAGCGAAATGGCCGAGCGCGCGCGCGTCATGGCCGCGGAGTTTAACCTGGAATGCGAGGTGCTGGACCGCGACCGCATGCAGCAGTTGGGCATGGGCGCGCTGCTGGGCGTGGCGGCGGGCAGCGCCGAACCCCCTGTCCTGGTCGTGCTGCGCTATCGCCCGGGCGGCGCCGCCGACGGCCACCCCGTCCACCTGGGGCTGGTAGGCAAAGGCGTCACCTTCGACACCGGCGGTATCTCCATCAAGCCCTCCGACAACATGGAGAAGATGAAGTACGATATGGCCGGCGGCGCGGCGGCCATCGCCGCCATGCGGGCCATCGCGCAGTTGAAGCCCGCGCTTCCGGTCACCGCCGTGGTGCCTGCGGCGGAGAACATGCCGGGCAGCCGCGCGCAGCGCCCCGGCGACATCGTCACGGCGCTTTCCGGCAAGACCATCGAGGTGCTCAATACCGACGCCGAAGGCCGCCTGCTGCTGGCCGACGCCCTGGCCTACGCCCGCCACCTCGGCTGCACCCACCTGGTGGACGCCGCCACCCTTACCGGCGCCATCGTGGTGGCTCTGGGCCACATGAACGTGGGCTTGTTCGGTTCCGACGAGAAACTCACGGAGCGCGTCCTCAATGCGGCCTGCGTGACCGGGGAAAAAATGTGGCGAATGCCGCTCGAAGACGACTACAAGGATTACCTCAAGAGCGCCTTTGCGGATCTGCCCAACGTGGGCGGCCGCTGGGGCGGCGCCATCAGCGCCGCCATGTTCCTGAAGGAGTTCGCCGATCCGGCTCCCTGGGTACACCTCGATATCGCCGGCACCGCCTGGCTCGATGATGCCAAGCCCTACCTTGCCAAGGGGCCGACCGGCGTGCCGGTGCGCACCATGGTGCAGCTCGTTCTCGACTGGACGGAATAAGTACGCGCCGCGCCGGCCGGCTCTTGCGGGCGTCGGGGTACCGCTGCTAGCGTGAAGGCAGATTCCCGCATCCCTCAGGAGAACCAGCATGGCGCTTCCAGGAAAAGCCCTGATCTTGATCGTGGATGACAATCCGGCGGTGGCCCGGATTACATCCCAGATCCTGGCCGTGGCGGGCTATGAAGCCGTCGTGGCGGAGTCGGGAGAAGAGGCCCTGCAGGTCTGCAGCCAGTTCTCCAGGCCCTTGGATTTGTTGATCAGCGACGTGGTGATGCCGGGCATGAGCGGACCGGAACTGTGCCGCCGCCTTTCGCGTGACGGCTTTGCCTTGCGCTGCCTGCTGATCTCGGGCTACTCGAGAGAGCAGTTGGGCGACACGATCCTCGGTGTGGAGGCCTTCCCCATGCTGGTAAAGCCATACACCATGTCCGAACTGCTGAAGACCGTGCGCGGGCTGCTCGGCGAGCCCGTGACCGAACGCGCACATCGCACCTGAAAGCCGGTGCCATCGCCCGTCCCGGCCGCCGCGTCGCTCGAAGCTCTCCGGTACGGGATAATAGAAGCGCATGGCGACCGAAACTCCCTGTCCCCACTGCGACGGTTCCGGCTGGAAAGTGGTGGAAAAAGACGGCATCTCCGCCGCCGAGCGCTGCGAATGCGTTTTCGGCGCCCGCGCCGAGCGTCTGGAGGAGAACGCCGGCATCCCGCCGCTGTATCGCAACGCCTCCTTCGACAACTTCATCCTGCCGCGCGACAACCCGGTCGCCCAGCGCGAGCTGGCGGGCGTGCTGCTCACCGTGAAGACCTTCGTGCGCGAGTTCCCCAACGACAAGCGGCCCGGCCTGCTGCTGATCGGCAACCCGGGTACCGGCAAAACCCACCTGGCGGTTGCAGCCTTGCGGCACGTCATCTCCAAGGGTTTCGCGGGCCTTTTCTTCGACTACCAGAATCTGCTGGACCGCATTCGCGCGGGCTACGATGTCAACTCCGGCTCTTCGGACCGCGAAGCCTATCGCTTCGCCCTGGAGTCGGAGGTGCTGCTGCTGGACGATCTGGGCGCTCACCGGGTGACGGACTGGGTGGAGGACACCGTCACCTCCATCGTCACCTACCGGTGCAACAACCGGAAGCCGCTGATCGCCACCACCAACCTGGCGGACGCCGATGCCGGCGGCCGGAGCTTCCACCGCGCCGCGGCGCCGGTACCCGGCAAGATCGAGTACCGCACCACCCTGGAGGAACGCATCGGCGGGCGGGCTCGGTCGCGGCTGTTCGAGATGTGCAAGGTGGTACGCATGCCGCTGGTGGAAGACTTCCGGGTGCGCCGGTCGCAGGCGGTGTGATGCGCGCCGCCATCTTACTCCTCGCAGCGGTGGCAGCGCTGGCCGCGGCTGAGCCGCCGCGCTCCGGCGTCCAGGCGGTGGAGTTCCCCTACTACGCCCATCCGCCGCACCTGTGGGAGCGCGAGCTGGTATGGCTCAAGAGCGTGGGGGTGCGGACCGTGGCCTTTGCCATTCCCTGGAACTGGCACCAGTCCGAACCCGGCGAGCCGGACTTCACCGGACGCACCAGCCCGCGCCGCGACCTGGTCTCGTTCATCCGGCTGCTGCGGCGCCTGGGGCTGGAGGCCTGGATACGGCCGCAGCCGCCGGCGCGGGAGTGGCTGGGAGGCGGGGTGCCGCAGTGGGCCGCCGAGGACCGCCGCGCCGCCCGCGCCTGGCGGCGCCGGCTGGAAAGGCTCCTGGAGCCCCACATCGCCCGGAACGGCGGCCCCATCGCCTGTGCCGAAGGAGACGCGCACCTCCTGAATCTTCCGAAGCCGCCCGAGCCCGTAACCCTGCTCTCCGCGCTGGATGCGGATGCGCTGGCGCACAGCCGCGATGCGCTGGCCTCCGGGCGCGGTTCGCTGCTGTGGAGGGATGTCGAGACCCTGCTCTACCCGGCGGGCTGGCAGCCGCCCGGCATGGGCCCTGTGCGCGCCGGTGCGATAGGTTTCAACGGCGAAGAGGCCCCTAACGCCGTCGCGCTGCGCCGTAGTGCCGCGCTGCTGCGGAACTGGGCGCAGCTCCTGCCGCGCATGCGCCCGCACACGCTCGTGCGGCCCGTTACGGGAAAGCTGCCCGAGGGCATCACGGCCCGCCAGCTCGTCTCGCCCGCGGCTTCCGCAATCGTGATGGTGAACCGGAGCGCGGACGGCTGGCAAGGAGACCTGCTCGCCTGGGACCCGCTCGAGCGCCGCCCCGTCACCATCTCGGGCGTCGAGATTCCCGCCGGGGAATCGCTCTGGCTGCCGGTAGGGGTTTCGCTCGGCAACGGCGGCTTGTGTCGCGACTGCTCCGGCTTCGCTCCCGTCGAGCGCATCGTCTCCGCCACCGCCGAGCTGCAGGCCATAGAGTTTGAGAACGGCATTCTGGCGATGGAGTTCTCCGCGCCCGTGGAGGCCGAAGTGGTGCTGCAACTGGCCCGCAAGCCCAGTGGCCCGTATCTCGCGGCCGGCAGCCTGGACCACTTCCACTTCGACGAAAGTACTCTCCAGGCACGCCTGGAGGTGCCGGCGGGCAAGGGTCCCGCGCACCGTGTCCGGGTGGGATTGGGAATCGAACCGCCGGACCACTCGGCCTTTTTCGTGGATGCGCGGCGGCTCATCGTCGGACAGACCAACCTGCTGTCCACCTCCTATTCCTCCGAGGCGTTGGCGCAGCGCTCGCGGTTGCGGCTGCCCGAGGGTTGGAACGCGCGGCCCGTGGTGAAGTCGCCCGTCGAGATCGATTATGAGATCGACGTGCCCGCCGACGCCTCCCATGGCGACTGGGTGAACCTGGCGATTGAAGCCGATGGCGTGCCGCTGGGCCGCGCGCGGCTGCAACTCTTCCGACCCGCCTCCGTGTGGATATCGCAGGCCATAGGGATGCACTACGGCGCCGGGCGGCTGCCGGTCGAGCCGCCCATCGTGGCGGTGGATGCGCGCGCCGGGCGCAACCTCGACCTTACCATTCGCAACAACACCCCGCAGATCCGCAACTACACGGTCGAGAGTTCCGGCGCGGGCTTCCAGGTGCTCCCGCCCAAAACCGAAATCAGCATCGGCGCCGTCATGGAGCGCCAGACCGGGCTGCGGGTCTTTCCCGAAGACGGGCGCGAGGGCCTCAACGAACTGGCGCTGCGGGTATCGGGCGGCGCAGAGGTGACGCTGCCGGTGCGGGTGGTGGTGGTGCCGCGCGGCGGCGCCGCGGCGTGGCAGGCCGATCTCGACCGCGACGGCTATCCCGAGTGGGTGCTCGAAAACCAGCGCGTGCGCGCCGTCTTCTCCGCCCGCGACGGCGGCCGCTGGCTCTCCTTCGTTTGGAAAAATTCCGAGGTGAACCTGCTGCCGGAGAGCGGCGCCTTCGCCGCCGTGGGACCGGCAGTGGTGCGGGTGCTGGACGGCCCGCGGCTGGAGATCGTCACCAGTGCCGGCACCCGCACCGTGACGCTCTCCGGGACCTCCCTGGCGATCGAGCAGGACGCACCGCTCGCGCCCGACCTGGTGCAATCGGCCACCCGCAGCGGCATCACCCTCACGGTCCGGCGCGAATCGCCCCGCCGCGCCGTGTACACCCTGGCGCAGTAGCGCGGCAGGGGCGGCTTCTCCGGGTAAACTGGTGGCTATGTCCTACTCGTTTTCCCGGCGCAGCCTGCTGCGCACCGCGGCCGCGCTGCCCGCCATGCGCGGCTCCGCCGCCGAGCCCGCCGCTGTCCGGACCTACTTCGGCGATCTCCATAATCACAACGACGTCGGCTACGCCCAGGGGACCCTTACCCGGACCTTCGAGAACGCCCGCAATCACCTGGATTTCTTCGCCTTCACTCCCCATGCCTACTGGCCGGACATCGGCAAGTACCCGGGCGCCATCGAGAACAAGTGGATCAATGGCTTCGCCGTCGCCAAGGCGCGCTGGGGCGAGGTGGTGGAACACGCCCGCAGCTTCGACAAGCCCGGCTCCTTCGTCACCCTGCTGGGCTACGAACGCCACTCCACCAACGAGGGCGACTACCACATCGTCTTCCCCGACCTGGAAGGCGACTACGAGCTGGTTCCCGCGCTGCGCGACTTCCAGGCCTATGCGCGGCGCCGCGGCGCTATCCTGATCCCCCACCATCCCGCCAACCGGCTGGGCCATCGCGGCATCGACGTGAGCCTCATCGACACCTCCGTGTCGCCCGTCATGGAGATCTACTCGGAGTGGGGATGCGCCGAGCACGACCGGGCTCCCCGCAGCTACCGGCGCCACACCGAACCCGGTCGCTGGACGCCGGCTACCTGGCAGAGCTGCCTGGAGCGTGGGCTGCGGCTGGGCGCCATCGCCTCGACCGACGATCACCTGGGCTATCCCGGCGCTTACCGCGAAGGGCTGGCCGCCGTGCAGGCCACCTCTCTCAGCCGCGAGGCGATCTTCGAAGCCCTGCGCAACCGCCGCACCTACGCCGTCTCGGGCGACCGCATCGAACTGGACTTCACCTGCAACGGCAAGCCCATGGGGCAGTCCCTCCCTTACACTCCCAAGCGCGCCCTGCGTGTTTCGGTGCGGGGCTGGGACCAGGTGGACCGCATCGAGCTGCTGAAGAACAACCGCGTGATCGCGCGCGATTTCCCCATGGACCGGGTTCCCGGCGCGGACCGCTGGCAGCGCCCCGTCACCCTGCGCTTCGAGTACGGCTGGGGTCCCTGGTCGGCGCTTGGCTGGGGCGGCACGGCCGACTGGCGCTTCCGCATCGAGGTCGATGGCGGGCGCATCGAGTCCATCCAGCCCTGCTTCACCCCCGGACCGCTCGATGAGCGCCGCCGCGACCGCATTCTCCGCCGCGAAACCAACGCCATCGAGGTGCAGTCCTTCACCGCGCTGCGCCAGCAGATTGAAGACTGCTGCCAGAAGGCCATCGTGATGCGCATCGCCGGCGGCCCTTCGACGCGCGTGCGCGTGGCCTGCGAGCGGCCCTCGCGCTGCGAAGTCAGCCAGACGCTGGGCGAGCTGGAACAGTCGAGCGAGATGCTCTTCACGGGACCCTTCCCGCTGGAATCCGCCATGCTGCACCGGGTGGTCTTTGCCGCCAAC
>JAWLGN010000088.1:0-18770 GCA_041685075.1 Bryobacteraceae bacterium | reverse complement strand
TTCCGTAACCGCCACCGTCAGCACCGAAAAGGGCAAGACGTTTGAGACCATCACCGACAAGGACTTCCCCGGCAAGTGGAAGCTCTACTTCTTCTGGCCGAAGGACTTCACCTTCGTCTGTCCCACCGAGATCGCCGGCTTCGGCCGTCTGAACAGCGAGTTCGCCGACCGCGACTGCCAGATCCTGGGCGCCAGCGTCGACTCCGAATTCGTCCACCTCGCCTGGCGGCAGCATCACGAGGACCTGAAGGACCTGCCCTTCCCCATGCTGGCCGATGTGAAGCGCGAGCTGACCTCGGCGCTGGGCATTCTCGACCCCAACGCCGGCGTCGCGCAGCGCGCCACCTTCCTGGTGGACCCCGAGGGGATCGTCCGCTTCGTCTACGTGACGGATCTCTCGGTGGGCCGCAGCCCCGAGGAAGTGCTCCGTGTCCTCGACGCTCTGCAGACCGACGAGCTGTGCCCCTGCAACTGGAAGAAGGGCGAAGCCGTCCTCAGCGTCGCGGTGTAATCATGAATCTCGAGACTCTGCTGGCCGGATTGCCCGACTATGCCAAGGACTTGCGCCTGAACCTGTCCAGCGTTCTGCGCCAGACCGAGTTGACCGAACAGCAGGCCTGGGGGACCGCCGTCGCCACGGCGGCCGCCTCCAGGAATGCGGAGTTGAGCGCCGCCATCCTCGAGGAAGCCGCCGCGCATCTCTCGCCCGAGGCGCTGCGCGCCGCCAAGGCCGCCGCCGCCATCATGGGGATGAACAATGTCTACTACCGCTTCCTGCACCTGGTAAGCAACGATAAGTACCGCACCATCCCCGCGCGCCTGCGCATGCAGGTG
Source organism: Bryobacteraceae bacterium (assembly GCA_041685075.1). GTDB lineage: Bacteria > Acidobacteriota > Terriglobia > Bryobacterales > Bryobacteraceae > JAMCRM01. The sequence continues at coordinate 17,936 of JAWLGN010000088.1, read as the reverse complement.
ATCCGCAGCCACGGCGGCGACCCTGTGGACTTCGAGCTGTGGTGCCTGGCGGTCTCGGCCATCAATAGCTGCCAGGCCTGCGTGGGCTCGCACGAGCGCGTGCTGCGGGAGAAAGGCGTGACCGAGGAAACCGTCCTGGCCGCCGTGCGCATCGCCGCGGTGATTCACGGGCTGGCCGCCGCCCTCGAACTGGAACGCGACCCCAGCGCCGCCGTTGCCGCCTGACACACCTTCCCCTGGGGCGGTCTTTCGAGGCCGCCGCCGGGCTTCATCCCGCCCCGGCCCGCCTCCGTTTCGCCCGCTATGATGATAGGTAATGGCACGTTCCGCCCTCGGCCGCGCCGTCCTCTATATCAACCTGTTGATTGCCGCGCTGCTGGTGGCCGCGCTCGCCGTGGTCTGGTGGTTCGCCTGGCGTCCCCTGCCGCGCCGCTCCGGTTCTGTGCCGGCGGCGCTCGACGGCCGGGCCTCCATCGCCTGGGACCGCTCCGGCGTCCCGCACATCCGCGCCGCATCTCTCGAGGACGCCTGGTTCGCCCAGGGCTATGCCACCGCGCAGGAGCGCCTCTGGCAGATGGATGCCCTGCGACGGCTGGCCGCGGGCGATTTGGCTGAAGTCATCGGCCCCGCGGGCTTGGAATCGGACCGCGAAGCGCGCCGCCTGCGACTGCGCCGCATTGCCGAGGAGGCCGCCACAGTGGCGCCGCCCGAAGACCTGGCCGTGCTGGCCGCCTACGCCCGCGGCGTCAACGCCTACATGCGCGGCCACATGGACCGCCTGCCCCTGGAGTTCTCCCTGCTCGGCTATCACCCCCGCCCCTGGAGCGTGGTGGATTCCATCCTGGTCGGACTCCAGATGTTCCGCACCCTCACAGACACCTGGCGCTCGGACCTGGCGCGCCGCTCCATGCTCGCCTCCGGAGACCGCGCCAAGGTGGAGACCCTCTACCCGGTGCGCAGCGGCGGCGAGGCGCAGCCCGGCTCGAATGCCTGGGCCATCGCCGGCAGCCGCACCGCCACCGGCCGCCCCATCCTCGCCATCGACATGCACCTGGACTACTCGCTGCCCAACGTCTGGTTCGCGGTGCGCCTCCAGGCCCCCGGGCTCAACGTGGCGGGCGTCTCGCTGCCCGGCGCGCCCGGTGTGATCGCGGGGCACAACGACCGCATCGCTTGGGGCATCACCAACCTCGGCTTCGACGTCCAGGACCTTTACATCGAGCGGTTCGACGACCGCACCGGCCGTTACCTTTACCGCGGCGCCAGCGAGCAGGCCCGCCGTGAACGCGAGATCATCCGGGTGAAAAATGCCCCCGCACAGGAGATGACCAACTGGGTCACCCGCCACGGCCCGCTGTTCGTCTCCGAGGGCGGCGAGCGCCTGAGCCTGCGCTGGGCCGGCGCCAACCCCCGCGCCTTCGCCTATCCCTTCCCGGAGATCAACCGCGCCCGCAACTGGCGCGAGTTCACCGCCGCCCTGGCCCGCCTCCCCGGCCCCGGTTCCAACTTCGTCTACGCCGACACGGACGGCAACATCGGCTTCCAGGTGGCCGGCCTGCTTCCCATCCGCCGCAACTTCGAGGGCCACGTCCCCGTGGACGGCGCTACGGGGGAATACGAGTGGGACGGCTGGATCCCGTTCTCCGAACTGCCCTCGGCCTTCAACCCGCCCGCTGGTTTCATCGTCACGGCCAACCAGAACCCCTTCCCTCCCGGTTACCCCTACCGCGTGGGCGGGGTCTTCGCCGCCCACTACCGCGAGCGGCAGATCCGCAAACGGCTGGAATCGCGCGCGGGCTGGCGAGCCGAGGAGATGGCCGCCATCCAGAAGGACATCTACTGCGCCTTCAGCCACTTCCTGGCGCGGCGCATCGTGGCCGCCTGGGACCGCAAGCCTTCGCGCCCCGCCCTCAGGGAAGCCGTCGAACTGCTGCGCGGGTGGAACGGGCAGATGGACCAGGCGCTGGCCGCGCCGCTGGTGGCCACCCTGGCCTACCGCCATTTCCGGCGCGAACTGTCCCAGGCCGCCGTCCCCAAGGGGCCCGCCTGGACCGCCCCCATGGCTCCCGCGGTGATCGAGAGATTGTTGCGGGAACAGCCGGACGGCTGGTTTGACGATTGGGACGCGCAGCTTCTGGCCGCGCTCGAGAGCGGGCTCGAGGAGGGCCGCCGCCTGCAGGGATCAAGCATGGCCCGCTGGCGCTACGGCCGCTATCTCCAGCTCTACATCCGCCACCCGGTGATCTCGCGCGTGCCCCTCGTCGGCCGTTACTTCGATATCGGACCGCTGCCCGCCAGCGGCTCCGGCACCACCGTGAAGCAGACCACCGCGCGCATGGGCCCCTCCATGCGAATGTCCGTCGAGGCAGGCGATTGGGACCGCACCGTCCTCACCCTTCCCATAGGGCAGTCCGGCCACGCTCTCTCGCGCCACTACCGCGACCAGTGGAAAGCATTCTATGCGGGTGAGAACCGCCCGCTGCCGTTTCTCCAGTTCCCCGCCGGCCCCGCGCTGCTGCTCGAACCGCGCCGGTAGCGCGTCAATCCAGCAGTTCCCGCAGGTCGTTCACCCAGTAGTCCGGTTCCCAGCGGGCCAGTTCCTCGGGCTTGCCGTATCCGTAGCGCACCGCGCAGATTTTCACCCCGGCGCGCCGCCCCGCCTCCATGTCGGCGGGCGAGTCCCCTACCATGAGACAATCCTCCGGCCGCGCGCCCAGGGCCTCGATGGAGCGGAGCAACACGTCCGGCGCGGGCTTGCAGGGGAAGCCGTCGGTGCCCTGCACGTGGTCGAAGTGCGGCAGCAGCCCGAACTGTTCGAGCACCGTGCGGGTCGTCGGGGTGCCCTTGGTGGTAGCGGTGGCTTTGCGCCCGGATAGCGCCTCGAGCGCCTCCTTCACCCCCGGATACATCCGCGTCTGGCGATGGCCGCGCAGCGGGTAATACATCCGGTATTGGGCAATCAGCTCGTCGATCTGCTCGGGAGTGTGGGTGGGGAAGATGTCCTGGAAGAGGTCCAGCAGGTGAAGCCCGATGTAGCTCTTGAGATACTCGAACGGCACATCGGCTCTGGGGGTGGAGGCCAGCACCTGCCGGACGGCCCCGCAGATATCCAGGGCCGAGTCCAGCAATGTGCCGTCGATGTCGAACAGGTAGACGGGAAAACGCGGGATCACGCCGGCTGCGGGCGCTCCCCTTCCCGCAGGCCCGGCACGCGGCGGCCGCTCTCGGGCCGCAGCACGTGCTGGGTGTCGTGATCTTCGCTGTCCTTGCCGCCGCCGGCAGGGGGAGTGACCGCTTCGAGCGGCTGCCCCTTGATGATGGTCATCACTTCGTTGCCGTCCAGGATCTCGCGCTCCAGCAGCGTCTCGGCGATCTGCACCATGGCGTCGTTGTGCTCTTCGATGATCCTCAGGGCGGTGTCGTAGCCGCTCTTCACCAGCTTCTTCACCTGCTCGTCGATGCGGATGGCGGTGTCTTCGCTGTAGTCGCGGTGCTGCGCGATCTCGCGGCCCAGGAAGATCTGCTCTTCCTTCTTGCCGAAGCTCAGCGGCCCCAGCTCGCTCATGCCCCACTCGCAGACCATCTTGCGCGCCAGCTCAGTGGCTCGCTCGATATCGTTGCCCGCGCCAGTGGTCATGTGCTTCATGAATCTCTCCTCGGCGATGCGCCCGGCCATCAGGATGGCGAGCTGCGCATCGAGGTAGTCCTTGCTGTAGGAATGCTTGTCGTCGATGGGGAGCTGCATGGTGACCCCCAGCGCCATTCCGCGCGGGATGATGGTCACCTTGTGCAGCGGGTCGGCGTTGGGCAGTACCGCCGCCACCAGCGCGTGCCCCGCCTCGTGATAGGCGGTGTTGCGCTTCTCGGCCTCGCTCAGGATGAGGGACTTCCGCTCCGCGCCCATCAGGATCTTGTCCTTGGCCAGCTCGAAGTCCACCATCATGACCACCTTGCGGTTCTGCCTGGCGGCCTGCAGCGCCGCCTCGTTCACCAGGTTGGCCAGGTCCGCGCCCGCCAGCCCCGGGGTTCCGCGCGCCAGCACCGAGAGGTCCACGTCGTCGCCCAGCGGGATCTTCTTGGTGTGCACCCGCAGAATGGCCTCGCGTCCCTGCACGTCGGGACGCCCCACCACCACGCGCCGGTCGAAGCGGCCGGGCCGGAGCAGCGCCGGGTCCAGCACGTCCGGACGGTTGGTGGCCGCCACCAGGATCACGCCTTCATTGGACTCGAAGCCGTCCATCTCCACCAGCAACTGGTTGAGGGTCTGCTCGCGCTCGTCGTGGCCGCCGCCGAGGCCCGCGCCGCGATGGCGTCCCACGGCGTCGATCTCGTCGATGAAGATGATGCAGGGGGCGTTCTTCTTGCCCTGCTCGAACAGGTCGCGCACACGGCTGGCGCCGACCCCCACGAACATCTCCACGAAATCCGATCCGGAAATGGAGAAGAACGGCACGCTGGCTTCCCCGGCGATGGCCCGCGCCAGCAGGGTCTTGCCCGTGCCCGGGGGGCCGATCAGCAGCACGCCCTTGGGAATGCGCCCGCCCAGCTTCTGGAACTTCTGCGGCTCCCGCAGAAACTCGATAATCTCCTGCAGCTCTTCCTTGGCTTCCTCGACCCCGGCCACATCCTTGAACGTGACCTTTTTCTGCTGGGTGGAGTGCAGCCGCGCGCGGCTCTTGCCGAAGCTGAGGGCCTTGTTCCCCCCGCTCTGCATCTGCCGCATCATGAAGATCCAGAAGGCGAACAGCAGGATGAAGGGGGAAAGGTTCACCAGGAACGACACCCAGCCGCTGGAATCGCCCGCCTTGGCTTCGATGTTGACGCCCCTCTCCTCGAGCCGCTTGATGGCATCGGGATAGTTGGGCGGGAGGGTGGTGCGCAGCCCTTCCTTGTCGTTCTGGTAAACGCCGTGTACCTCGTTGTTGCCGGTAATGGTGACGGACTTGACTTTGCCCGCCTCCACGTCGTTCATGAATTGGGTATAGGTGATCTGCCGCTCCGTGCGGTGCCCTCCCGCGCGAACCACGGTCCACAGCAGCACGGCCACACAGATCAGGACCACCCAGATGATGACTGTTTTGATATTAGAATTCACGAAACCTCCGTTGCCCAGCCGCGCTGCCGGTCCTGCCTGTAGCCAGGGCTGAATCTCCGAGGCCGCCCACGTTCCGCCGCGCTCTGCCGCTACTTGTTATAGACGTCACCCGGACTGCACCCGATTCCAAACAAATGCCCTCATCCGGGGAGGTCCCGGATGCACAAAACCGGCCCCTCACCGGGGCTTGCGGCGTATTCCGCCGCGGGACCGAACCGCCGTACCCAGACAATCTCTTCTCCGCTGGTGAGAACCGGCCAGTGGCGGCGCTCCCACAACGGTACGCGCGCGTCTTGGAAGAGGGTCTTGATCTTTGTCTCGCTGGAAAATCCCACGGGCCGGTAGCGGTCGCCGGGTCTCCAGTTGCGCACCGCTAGCGGCGCGGTAACCCGGTTCCACTGCAAACAGCCCACTTTCACATTATATCCGGAATCGCCATCCTCCGTAGATTCCTGTTTTTGAAGGATTTCGGCGCAGAGGGCGGAGCCGTCCGGCAGTTCGGCGCGGGCCGGCGGCTCGATCGGCAGCCGGAAGTCGCGCGCCGGCGCGGGGCCCGCGGGCGCCAGCCGCAGCCAGTCGAAGGAGCGGAAGACGTCCAGTCCGGGCGCCTGCATCCGCCCGTGGCCCTCGGGCGCCGCAGCCATGTCCAGGATGGTACGCACGTGCTCGAAATCGATCCCCCGCAGGTCCCCCTTGGCCCTCTCGATGGCTCGCCGCAGCAGCCGCCGCGCCGGCGCCGCGGGCAGCCCGGCCAGCGCTCCGGCCGAAACCAGTACCGCCGGCGGCTTTTCCACCAGCAACTCCGTTGCCAGGCGGCCGATTTCGTCCTCCCACCAGGCCTCCTCCTCCCGCGCCCAGTCGGCGATGTTGGCCAGGGTGGCGGTGAGCGCCGGGTTCCACTCGCGGGTGAGCGCCGGCAGCAGCTCGTGGCGGATGCGGTTGCGGTCGAAGACCGGGTCGCGGTTGCTGGCGTCCTCCCGCCACCCGATGCCGCGCTCCCGCAGCCAGCGCTCCACCTCGCCGCGGTCGATGGCCAGCAGCGGCCGCACGATGCCTTCGGCCGTCACCGGCCGGATGCCCGCCAGCCCCGCGGTTCCGGCGCCCCGCAGGAAGCGGTAGAGCACGGTTTCGGCCTGGTCCGAGCGGGTATGCCCCACGGCCACGCGGTCGAGCTGTCCCCCGCTGAGCAGCCGCCGGAAGAAGGCCCGCCGCACCTCCCGCCCGGCCTGTTCCAGGTTGCCCCCCAATGCCCGCACGTCGGCCCGTTCCAGGATAAAGGGCAGCCCCAGCCGCGCTGCCTCCCGCTCCACGAACTCCGCGTCGGCTAGCGATGCCGCCCCCCGCAGCCCGTGGTCCACGTGCAGCACCGTGAGGCGCCATCCCCACTCCGGCGCCATCTCCATGAGCAGGTGGAGCAGGCACATGGAATCCGCGCCCCCCGACAGCCCTACCCCGACCCGCTGGCCGGGCGGCAGCATGCCGTAACGGGCGATGGTTTCCGCAACGCGTCGAATCAATGTGTTACCGCTTTCATTGTTACATCCCGGCGTTCGCGCGGGGGAGATCGCCCGCCCTCCCCGCGCCGGCGGCGGGGCGGCACCGCGCAACGCTATGTGTTATAAGGGATACTGGCATCCAGAAAAGACGTTGTAGGCATCCCCGGTATCTCCGCCTTACGTCGTGTCGCCGCCGGGCCGCAGCCCGCGACAGCTTCCCGAGAAGGACCAGCATCGGGCAGCGCCCTGTGCCGTCACGCGGTGGAGCCGGTTCCGGCCAGTACGTATTTGTTACCTATAGGAGCGAGCGTTTATGGAAGGCAAAGCGGACATCGCATTGATCGGGCTGGCCGTCATGGGCCAGAACCTTATCCTGAATATGAACGATCACGGCTACACCGTGGTCGCTTTTAACCGGACGGTATCGAAGGTGGACGAATTCCTCAACGATGCCGCCAAGGGACGCACCACCATTCTCGGCGCCCATTCCATCGAAGAGATGATCGGGTTGCTCAAGCGGCCGCGCAAGATCATGCTGATGGTCAAGGCCGGCAAGGCGGTGGACGACTTTATCGAATTGCTCCTCCCGCACCTCGAGCCCGGCGACCTCATCATCGACGGCGGCAACTCCCACTTCCCCGACACCATCCGCCGCACCGCGTACCTCGAGAGCAAGGGAATGCTCTACATCGGCACCGGCGTCTCCGGCGGTGAGGAAGGCGCCCGCTTCGGCCCCTCCATGATGCCCGGCGGCAGCCCCGCAGCCTGGCCGCTGGTGAAGGAGATCTTCCAGGCCATCTGCGCCAAGACCCCCGAGGGCGAGCCCTGCTGCGACTGGATCGGCGAGAACGGCGCCGGCCACTACGTCAAGATGACCCACAACGGCATCGAGTACGGCGACATGCAGCTCATCTGCGAGGCCTACCAGCTCATGAAGGAGGGCCTGGGCCTCTCCAACGACGAGATGCACAACGCCTTTGCCGAGTGGAACAAGGGCGAACTCGACAGCTACCTCATCGAGATCACCCGCGACATCCTGGCCGTCAAGGACGAAGAGGGCAACTACGTCGTCGATCTCATCCTGGATACCGCCGGCCAGAAGGGCACCGGCAAGTGGACCGCCGTCAGTTCGCTGGACCTCGGCATGCCCGTCACCCTCATCGGCGAAGCCGTCTACGCCCGCTGCCTGAGCGCCATGAAGGAAGAGCGCGTCGAGGCCTCCAAGATCCTCGGCGGCCCCAAGCTCAAGCTCGAAGGCGACAAGGCCCAGTGGGTGGAAGACATCCGCCGCGCGCTGCTGGCTTCCAAGATCGTCTCCTACGCCCAGGGCTACATGCTCATGATGGAGGCCGCCAAAGAGTACAAGTGGAACCTCAACTACGGCGGCATCGCCCTGGTCTGGCGCGGCGGCTGCATCATCCGCTCCGCCTTCCTGGGCAAGATCAAGGAAGCCTTCGACCGCAACCCCGGTCTGAAGAACCTGCTCACCGACGATTACTTCAAGTGCGTCATCGACCGCTGCCAGGAATCCTGGCGCAAGGTCGTTTCCGCCGCGGTTCAGGCGGGCGTTCCCATGCCGGCCTTCACCACCGCCCTGGCATTCTACGACGGTTACCGCAGCGAGCGCCTGCCCGCCAACCTGCTCCAGGCGCAGCGCGACTACTTCGGCGCCCACACCTACGAGCGCGTGGACCGGCCCCGCGGCCAGTTCTTCCATACCAACTGGACCGGACGCGGCGGCAATGTTTCCGCCAGCACCTACACGGTGTAGCGCACGAAATCTGAGGAGAAACGCATGAGTTACGGACTGAACATTCTGAAAGACGCCGCCCTGGATTTCGTTTCCATCGGCGCCCTGGTTCACCGCCTGGATCCGGGTGTCATCCCTTTCCGTAAGGCCACCGAGTGCAAGATCCACGTCAGCGGCGGCGAGTTCAACACCGCCGCCAACCTGGCGGACTGCTTCGGCCTGCGCACCGGTGTCGTCACCGCCATGGTGGATTACCCCATCGGCCACCTGATCGCCGAGCGGGTCCGCGCCATGGGCGTGAAGGGCTTCTACAAGCACTTCAAGCACAACGGCGTCACCGGCCCCAACATGGCCACCGTGTACAGCGACCGCGGCCAGGGCGTGCGTCCCCCCGTGGTCTTCTACAACCGCTCCCAGGAAGCCGGCGCCATGCTCAAGCCGGGCGACTTCAACTGGAAAGAGATCTTTGCCGGCGGCGTGCGCTGGTTCCATAGCGGCGGCATCTTCGCGGCCCTCTCTCCCACCACCTCGGAAGTCATCATCGAGGGCATGAAGGCCGCCAAGGAAGCCGGCGCCGTGGTCTCCTTCGATCTCAACTACCGCGCCAAGCTGTGGGCCCTGTCCGGCGGCGACGAGAAGGCCGTCGAGGTCCTGCAGCGCATCGTCGAGAACGTGGACGTGCTGGTCGGCAACGAAGAGGACCTGCAGAAGGGCCTCGGCATCCCCGGTCCCGAAGTGGCCGCCAAGTCGAAGCTCGACCCCAGCGCCTTCTTCGGCATGATCGATAAGGTCATCAAGAAGCACCCGCAGGTCAAGGTAGTGGCCACCACGCTCCGCGAGGTCCACTCCAGCAACCGGCACAGTTGGAGTGCCGTGGCCTGGGTGAACGGCCAGACCTTCTGCGCTCCCACCGCCGAACTCGACGTCTACGACCGCGTGGGCGGCGGCGACGGTTTCGCTTCCGGCTTCTTCTACGGCGTCCTCAGCGGCGAGGAGCCCCAGGAAGCCGTCAAGCTCGGCTGGGCTCACGGCGCCCTGCTCACCACCTTCCCCGGCGACACCACCATGGCCACCGTGGACCAGGTGCGTGCCTTCGCCAAGGGCGGCTCGGCGCGCATTCAGCGGTAGGCTCCCCCATTGCGTCCCGCGGGCCCTCCCGCGGGACGCGCCCGGATTGCTATGGCACAACAACAGGACGTAACCGCACTGGCAAGCAAGATCCGCCTTCTGCTGATGGACGTGGATGGCGTCCTCACCGACGGCAAACTCTACAACGTTCCCGATCCCTCGGGCAAGATGGTCGAGACCAAGGGCTTCGACTCCCAGGACGGCATCGGCCTCCAGTGGCTCAGCTGGAAGGGCATCAAGACCGGCCTCATCAGCGGCCGCAACTCTCCGGCCACCGTCGAACGCGCCCGCCAATGCAAGTTCGCCTACGTCTACCAGGGCCACATCGAAAAGATCCCCATCCTGGAAGAGATCCTGGCCGACGCCGGCCTCACCCGCGACCAGGTGGCCTACATCGGCGACGATTTCACCGACGTGGTCATCATGCGGCGCGTGGGCCTGGCCATCGCTACCGCCAACGCGCGCCCGGAGGTCCAGCAGGCCGCCCACCTGGTGACCTCGAAACCCGGCGGCCAGGGCGCCGTGCGCGAAGTCGTCGAATTGCTCCTCCGCGCCCAGGGCTACTGGGAAGAGATTCTCGCCAAGTACGAAATCTGCTCCGCCGGTCCCGCCCGCTGAAAGCGTGACGCAGCCGCACCTGCCGCCATCCAAGAAGCATCGGCATGGCGAAAAATTTCCTGGACATCTCGGGCCGCGTTGCGGTGGTTATTGGGGGCACCTCGGGGCTGGGGCGCGTCATCGCCACGGGCCTGGCTGAAGCCGGCGCCGCCGTGGTGGCTTCCGGGCGGCGGGCGGAGCTGGTGGATGAGGTGGCCCGCTGCATCGAGCGGCACGGCCGCCCCACGGTCCGTGAGACGGTGAACGTTTCCGACCGCGCATCCATCGACCGCCTGCGGGATGCCGTCCTCGCTCAATTCGGCCGCATAGATATCCTGGTGAACGCCGCCGGTCGCATCAACAAGAAACCCACGCTCGAACTGGCCCAAACCGAGTGGGAAGAGACCATGGATACCAACCTCACCGGTATCCTCCGTTCCTGCCAGTCGTTCTACGGCCCGCTGAAGGAGAGCGGCCGCGGGCGCGTCATCAACATCGCCTCGCTCAGCTCCTTCGTGGCGTTTTTCCAGGTGGCCGCCTACTCCGCCTCCAAGGCCGCCGCGCTCTCCCTTACCCGCAGCCTGGCCATCGAGTGGGCCCGCGACGGCATCTGCGTCAACGCCATCGCCCCGGGCATCTTCCGTACGGCGCTGAACAGCAAGCTGCTCGACGGAACCGAGCGCGGCCGCGAGCTGCTCATCCGCACCCCCATGCAGCGCTTCGGCAAGCCCAAGGAATTGATCGGCGCCGCCATCCTCCTCGCCTCCGACGCCTCCAGCTTCATCACCGGCCAGTGCATCACGATAGACGGCGGCTATATGGCTTCCGGGGTGAATACGTAGTCTACGGGCGCTAGATCCTCCTTGCACTCTGGCGAACAAACAGCGAAAATAGGGGCATGCCCGCCGGCATCGCCCGCCTGGCCGCCGAAAGCCCGCTGCTCGAAGCCAAGGCCCAGGTGCGGTACTTCGAAATCGCGGCGCGCTCCATCCTCAACCGCACCCGCCCCGGCATGCCCTTCGCGTGGACCATCAACCCCTACCGCGGCTGCGAGTTCGCCTGCAAGTACTGCTACGCCCGCTACACCCACGAATTCATGGAACTGGAGGACCCGGCCGACTTCGAAAACCGTATCTACGCCAAGGCAGCCGCGCCCGCCCTCCTGCGGCGCGAGCTGCGCGGCATACCCAAGCAGGCAGGCATCGCCATCGGCACCGCCACCGATCCCTACCAGCCCGCCGAGCGCCGCTACGGCCGCACCCGCGCCATCCTGGAGGTCTTCGCCGAAGAACGCGGCCGGCACCTCTCCATCACAACCAAGGGCGACCTCGTCGTGCGGGACATTCCCGTGCTCCGGGAGATCGCGCGGCGCAACGTGCTCGACGTGAACCTCACCATCACCACGCTCGATGCCGCGCTCGCGCGCCTGCTGGAACCGCGCGCCCCGCGCCCGGACCTGCGCCTGGCCGCCGTCGGCCGGCTCGCCGCCGCGGGCATCCCGGTGGGCGTCTTCGCCAACCCCGTCATGCCCTGGATCACCGATACGGACGCGAATCTCGAAGTCCTGGCCGCCGCCGTTCGTGCCGCTGGAGCCGGGTGGCTGCTGGGCGGCCCGCTCTTTCTCATGTCCTGCGCGCGCAAGGTCTTCTTCCCCTTCCTCGAGGAGCGTTTTCCCGCCCTGGCCGGGCCTTACCGCAAACTCTACGCCGGCCGCGCCCGTCTCGGGGGAAGATATAAGGAGGACCTGCGCCGCCGCCTCCACCTCATCCGGGAGCGCTACGGCCTGGCCCCTGCGCCCGCCGATTACCAGCCCGAGCTGGCGGACGACGCCGCGCAGTTGCCGCTCTTCGCATGAACCTTTCGGATTTCGAGTACCACCTGCCCGAGGAACTCATCGCGCAGGAACCGGCCGCCGACCGCGCGGCCTCCCGCATGCTGGTGGTCCATCGCCGCGAGGGCCGCTTCGAGGATCGCCATTTCCGCGACCTCCCCGCCTTCACCGGTCCGGGCGACTGCCTGGTGCTGAACGATTCGCGCGTCTTCCCGGCGCGCCTGCTGGGCCGCCGCGCCGGCGTCCACGCCCTCCCCATCGGCAAGCGCAACCCGCATCGCCGCGAATTCCTGACGGGCGAAACCGAGGTCCTGCTGCTGAAACCGCTCGATGCCGCCGCCCGCGAATGGCGCGCCCTGGTGCACCCCGGCCGCAAGATGCGCACCGGAGAGGTGGTGCGCTTTCCCGGCGGCCTGGAGGCCGAGGTCACCGGCCGCGGTCCCTTCGGCGAGCGCACCGTGCGCTTCAAAACCGAGGCGCCCGACATCTACGCCGAGTTCGAAAAGATCGGCCACGTGCCGCTGCCCCCCTACATCCGCCGCCCCGACCGGCCCGAGGACCGGGAGCGGTACCAGACCGTCTTCGCCCGCGAGCGGGGCTCCGTGGCCGCCCCCACCGCCGGGCTGCATTTCACCCCGGAAGTGCTGGATGCCGTCCGTGCCCGCGGCGCCGGCCTGGCCTATGTCACGCTGCACGTGGGGCTGGGCACCTTCCAGCCCATCCGCGCCGAGCGCGTGGAAGAGCACCGCATGCACCCCGAATCCTTCCGCATCAGCGAGGAGAACGCAGCCCGCATGCGCGCGGCATCGCGCCTGATCGCCGCCGGCACCACCGCCATGCGGGCCATCGAAAGCGCCGCCCGCCAGGGCAGCCTCACCGCCATCGAGGGCGAGACCGATCTCTACATCTACCCCGGCTTCCAGTTCCGCGCCGCCGGCGCCCTGCTCACCAACTTCCACCTGCCGCGCACCAGCCTGCTCCTGCTGGTGGTCGCCTTCGCCGGACGCGAGCTCACCCTGGCCGCCTACCGCCACGCCGTCGAGCAGCGGTACCGCTTCTATTCCTACGGGGATTGCATGTTGATCGTCTGAGGTGGGCTTACCGCCCCAGCGCCCGCTTGATATCGGGCCAGAACTCCCGGAAGACGTTCTTCCCGGCCGTCCAGCCGAGGCTCGTGGTGCCGCGCATCAGCGCGTCCTGCGGGCTGTTCGCCATCCGCGGGTACCAGGCATTGGCCGCGAAGGCGGACCCATAGGCGCTCGCCAGCGTGGGGATCCCCAGCGTCCTGCCGCCCGAGTCCTTGTAGGCCAGCACCGTGCTCGCCAGGCTATGCTCCAGGCGATTCCAGAAGCCGCTCGTCGGGCTGGGACGGTAGCGCGAATCCAGCCCCATGGCTGTATCCAGACCCATGCGTATGGAATTCTTCACGAAGCTGCGCGCGATGCCGGATCCCATTCGCGCGCCATACGCTTCCGGACCGTCGCCCCATCGCCCGGAAAAATCCAGCGACTGCCGCAGCGCGCTCTGTAGCGCGCACTGCAGCAGCGCCTCCGGAGACAGGCTCTTCTTGTATTCCGCCACTTTCTCGTCCCGCAACAGGTAGGCGGGCAGGATATCGCGAAATGGCGATGTCTTTGTGGGTGATTCCTGCGCCATTGCGGGGTATGCAAGAACGGCGCATATGCCTAGGGGGAGACAGCGGTGGGGTTTCATATCGTCGGCCCAAGCTTCCGGTACTTCGAGAGCAACCGGGCACTGTTGCCCCTAGTGTATCAGAATGCGACGTTGTCAATAGGCCGCCGTCCGAGGTTTCTGTTTCTACGGTGCCGCCGCGTGCCGGCTGCGCTCCGCACCCTGTGGAGCGGATTTTCGCGGCCTGCGCCTTCGCTCCGCCGCTTCCCGCTCGGCGGCGGCACGCTTCTCGGCATGCGCGCGCATCTCCGCCTCCGTCAATGTCAGCGCGCGGTGGCCTTCTTCGAACCGCTGTTCCAGGAGCTCCCGGCACAGAAGCGGCAACTCCTGTATGCGGATGCCGTAGGCCGGAAGCAGCGCCATATCAACGTCCACGGTAATTTCCATGGGCTCCTCGGCGGCGATGCGCTGAAAAGCATACCGGCGGATCTCGGCCTGCTGGTCGAATCCCATGAGGATAAATTCGACCCCTGCCCGCTTTACCGCCGCTCGTTGAAGATCGGTCGCGTTCATGGCCCTTCCAAAATCCCGGCGCCGGTCACAACTCCGGCGCCGTCTTTAGCGTTCAAACGGCGCCAGCAACTCTGTCGGACCTCTTCGAAGCGCCGCTCGAAGCGTTCGACCTTGCCCCGCGATACCCCTGGCCGGCCGCTTCCTTCAGCCGCGCTACCAATGCCTTGCCGATGGGGATTTCCGCCGGGTCGCCTCGATACCCCGGCATCTTCGGATCGATAAACTCCCGGCGGAAAAGCTGATCCGCGGCCAGCGACGCCAAAAGCGTGAGTTCTTCGACCGTAAATTCCACTTTTAGCCGTTTCATACCTTATGCTCCAGCCGTCCGGCGGGATGGCGTTCAAGGTCTCCCCGCCTTGCCGTTCGTCTCTTTCCTTCACCCGCTTCGCAGCCGATAAGGACGTGTTTCGCTCGTCTGCCAGTGGCTTCGAGCGCCGCGGTAACTCATGAGCGGGCTGTTATTTAACTATTATCGGTTAAGCTACTTTACAATGTCAAGCGAGTGTGGCAGATTGGTGCTTGAGAGTTCACTTCATCTAGTTAACCGCGCGGAAGCTGCAATGGATATCTCGCTGGTGATTAAACATCGTTTGAAGGAGCTGGGTCTCGATCAGAGAGACCTGGCAGCCGCGGCTCAAGTCACCGAGTCCTACATCTCCCAATTGCTGGCCCGCAAAAAATCGCCCCCTGCGCCCGGCCGCACCGATATCTATGAGAAGCTGGGCAATTTCCTCCGCCTGCCCGCCGGCGAACTGGCCCGGCTGGCGGAACTGCAGCGCAAGGAAGACCTGAAGAAGAAGACCGCGGACCCCTCGCAGCCCCTGTTTAAGGCTTTTCGGGAGCTGGTCCTCCGCAAGAGCAAACCGGGCGCGCGCCTCGAGTTGCGGGAGATCTTCGAGAAGGAACCCTTCGGCGCGCTGGAACGCCTGGTAACCCAGGCTCTGTTGGGCGTCGCCAAGCAGGTGGCCCGCGAGCGGATGGAAAGCCGGGAGTGGCTGCGCCTGGCCGCCTCCCTCACCGGGCACAGCGACGAGCAGATGCGGGTGGCGATCCTCGATCTGCTGGACACCGATGTTTTCAACGTCACCGTGGAAACCTGCGTGGCTTTCCTGGAGCCGCTGATCGAGCGATGGGAGATCGACCTGGAGACCTTCCAGATGGAAGTGGTGCTGAACCCCAGGCTGGCCCCCGGGCCTCCCCGGCGTTTCGCCTTCATCGAGCGCCTGCCGCGGGAGCACTACGGCGCGGAGCCGGGCCTGGTGGAGTTTTTGAAGGACCCTATGCTCAGCGCCGGCGCCACCGTCGAAGAGATCGAGTTTTTGAAAGACCTGCGCTTTTACGACGGCAGGCGGCCCCTTCCCCTCTTCTACTACCGGGTCCTGCAAGCCTTGAGAGATCCGCTGCATTTCGGCAGTTCCCCCCGTCCGGAAGACGCCCCGCCCCTGGTATAGTCGCGGTATGGTTTTCCGCATCTGCGCCGCCGCGGTGCTATCGGCGGTTCTGGCCCTGCCCGCCAGGGTGCCCATTACCCACGAACACGTCTGGCTCACGAAGCGCGCCGGAGCGCCGGTGCCCAGCCCGGACGGCAAGTGGGTGGTCTTCTCCCTCACCGAGCCGGCCTACGACGAATCGGCCAAAGTGACGGACCTGTGGATCGTCCCGGCCGATGGTTCCGCGCCTCCGCGCCGCCTCACCGCGGGCAAGGGCGCGGAGAACGGGCCCGCGTGGAGTCCCGACAGCCGCCGCCTGGCCTTCAGCGCCAGGCGCGAAGGCGACCAGACGAACCAGATCTACGTCCTCGATATCGCCGCCGGCGGCGAAGCCGTGCGGGTCACCTCGCTCGAAACCGGCGCCCAAAACCCGCAGTGGCGACCCGACGGCAAGGCCCTCTCCTTCACCAGCATGGTGGGGGGCGAAGCCGAAGCCGCCAAAACGCGCGTCCGCGTCTACGAGGGCTTCCCCATACGCCACTGGGACCGCTGGCTCGATCGCCGCCGCATCCGCCTCTTCGTTCAGGAACTCGAGGGCGGCACGGCGCGCGACCTGCTCTCCGGCACCCAACTCGCCGCGGGTCCCGGCTTTGCCGGCTCCGCCACCCTCACCGGCGAAGAACTGGCCCACGCCTGGACGCCCAACGGCACCAGCCTGGTCTTCGCCGCCACTGAAAACCGCCACCAGGCCGCCTGGGCCGCCGTGGTCACCGGGCTTTACCACATCCCCGCCGGGGGCGGCGAGCCGCGCCGCCTCACCCCGCCCGATGCACGGTACGGGCGGCCCGTCTTCGCGCCCGACGGCAAATCCCTCTACGCCCTCCGTGAAGCGCTCGGCGACCGCGCCTACTACCTGCGGCGCATCGCGCGTTTCTCCTGGCCCGACCCCGGCGCGCCCGAAATCCTTACCGCCGAGTTCGACCGCTCCGTCGCCGGCTTCGCCCTCACCCCGGATAGCGCAACCCTCTACCTGCTGGCCGAGGATGCCGGCCATGAGAAGCTCTACACGCTTCCCGCCGCGGGCGGCCCCGTGCGCCCGGCCTTCGACATGTCCTCGGGCGTCTACACCAACCTGGCGATACCCGAACGCGCCCCTGCTCCCGCCCTCTTTGCCAACTGGGAGAGCGCCGTCAACCCCGCCGAAATCGTGCGCATCGACCCGCACTCCGGCCGCCACCACGCTCTCTCCGGGTTCAACGCCGAAACCGCCGCCGCCATCGACTGGCAGCCGCTCCGCCACTTCACCTTCACCAGCAAGCGCGGCCGCGCCATTCACAGCATGCTGGCCCTTCCTCCGGCCTTCGACCCCGCAAAGAAGTACCCGCTGTTCGTCCTCATGCACGGCGGGCCCCACAGCATGTGGCGCGACCAAGTCCACGTCCGCTGGAACTACCACCTGCTGGCCTCGCCCGGCTACGTCGTGCTGCTCACCAACTACACCGGCTCGACGGGCTTCGGCGAGCGCTTCGCCCAGGGCATTCACCTGGACCCGCTGGCCGGTCCCGCCGCCGATATCAACGAAGCCGCCGATGAAGCCATCCGCCGCTTCGCCTTCATCGACGGCTCCCGCCAGGCCGCCGGCGGCGCCAGTTACGGCGGCCATCTGGCCAACTGGATGCAGGCCACTACGACGCGCTACAAGTGCCTCGTCAGCCATGCGGGCCTCATCAATCTGGAATCCCAGTGGGGCACCAGCGACGCCATCTGGCACCGCGAAGTCTCGCACGGCGGCCCCGTCTGGCAGCAGGGCAAGGTATGGCGCGAGCAGAACCCCATCCGCCGCGCCGCCGATTTCCGCACCCCCATCCTCCTCACCATCGGAGAGCGCGACTACCGCGTGCCGCTCAACCAGACCCTCGAAAACTGGTCCGTGCTCCAGCGCCTCCGCATTCCCAGCCGCCTGGTGGTCTTCCACGAGGCCAACCACTGGATCATGCAAGGCGAGGACAGCCGCGCGTTCTACAAGGAAGTGCTCGCCTGGCTAGGGAGATACCTGTAAATGCACCGCGCACTTGCGATCCTGCTGCTTACGGCCATGATGCTTCCCGCGCAACCAGACCGCACCGAGGTGCGGCGGCGGCATCTCGACGTGCTGCTCAAAGTGCTGCTGCCCAGCCGCACGCCCGGCACCGGCCGCATCTCCGCGCACGATAAAACCTGGGAAGACTACCTCCGGCGCACCGGCGAGCTTCCCCCGGATTTCGACGCCATGCCCTCCCAGGCGCAGCTCCCGGAGCCGCTCCTGCTGCGCCGCGAGGGCGGGGCCATCCCGGTCACCACCCGCCAGCTCTGGGAGGAGCAGAAGCGCTGGATCCGCCGACAGGCTGAACACTGGATCTACGGC
>JAWLGN010000426.1:2208-3355 GCA_041685075.1 Bryobacteraceae bacterium | reverse complement strand
TAGAGCATTTTAAGAAAACATGCCTACACCACAGTGACAAAAAAAGGCCCGAATCTCCTCGGGTGTGACTAGTTCGAGCGCTGCGGCAATGGCCGCCCATAGCTCTTCCTGTGTGCGTGCCTTGGCCGAGCGCAGGAACTGTTTGACCTTCGACCACATCAGCTCGATGGGGTTGTAGTCCGGACTGTAGGGTGGAAGATAGACCAGCTCCGCTCCCGCCTGGCGCAAGAGCCACTCCACTTGTGGTGCATGGTGGGGTGACAGATTATCCATCACCACGATCGCCCGGGGCGGCAAGGCCGGCACCAGCATCTGCTCCACCCAGGCCACGAATGCCTCGGTGTTCATCGGCCCGTCCAGAACCATCGGTGCGATCGGCCCCCGGCTGGTGATGGCCGCCACCAGTGTCGTTGTGTTCCAGTGGCCCAGCGGGGCGTGATCGATCAAGCGCTGGCCACGCCGCGAACGGGCATAGCTGCGCGTCATGTTGGTCTTGGCTCCGGTTTCATCGAGGAATACCAGCCGCTCCGGCTCGGCCTGGCTTACCCACTCGAGCCACACCCGGCGCCGGGCGAGGACGTCGGGCCGGAGTTGCTCCTGCGCACGTAGCGTTTTTTTTTCCGCGTGAATCCCAGCCGCTTGAGCGTGTTGTGGATTGTCACGAAGGTCACCGGCAGTCCGCTGCGTTCAAGAAGTTCGGCCAGCGTGGCGTCGGGATGCGCCTCCACGTCCTGTTCGAGCCGGCGCAGTGCATCTCCTTCAATGGCTGCTGGGCGACCGGCATTGGCCGGCCGCGGCTCGATGGTCCCGGCGTCGCGATAGCGTTCCACAATGTTCTGCACCGTGCCGCGCGGAATCTGGAACCGCTTGGCAATCTGCCCCATCGTCAAACCTTCCTCGAAGCGGGCGTGCACGATGCGTTGGCGGAGATCGGGTGATATTGGTCTCATGCCAAAGAGTATAGCACTCTCGGTGAAGCTGTAGCTATGAATATTTAAAATGCTCTAGCCCCGGGCGTGAGCCCGGGGTTAGGTGCCTGTAAATTCCAGAAGCCCCGGCAGGGGCGACACTTTGTTCGAGAGCAGCCTGACGTCTTGCGAGATTTTCTTATGCCGCTGTGCTCAAGGCCACCAGCACAGCTGGAAAC
>JAWLGN010000426.1:0-2198 GCA_041685075.1 Bryobacteraceae bacterium | reverse complement strand
GCTATGAATATTTAAAATGCTCTAGCCCTTGCAACCTCAAGAAGCCGGTCGTAGGACAAGACAGTTGTGTTCGGAGAAGATAGTGCACGGTACTTGAGTGCGTGCTTCGGGTCAACATGGTGTCGCCGCCCAATGACAACGAAACCTAACGCTTCCGCATCTATCTGCCGCAGTCCAAGGTGCGAGCGAGCGTAAGCGATATTCTCCCGGAGCCAGTCCCTCCAATCTGAGATCTGCGCTAAGGCCTCTGTGAGTTTTGCCGATGGGCGCCCAGATTTAAGAAGGGGTGGTTTCGTCGGACTCTCAAGCTCCACGTAACCCCAGTTGAAACCCCGTGAGTTGCGGAGACAAAGCAGGAAATCTGGGACCAGTTCTCCGCCAAGAGAAGGGCGATCAAAGCACCAGAAGTCCACCGTAGCCGGCATGAGCATCCGCAAAAAAGAGGGGACATTCGATATGTAGTCCTGCAAGGGCCTTTCATCGCTGGCCGTTCGGAGTATGCGCTCATAGTCGGCGGAGTTAACTGCCGATGGAGCCCGATGCTCAACATACTTTTCTGGCCATGGGTCTTTGTTCATACTTTGTGCCAACAATAGGGCTGCAACATCGCGATATAAGGTCGGGGCATTTTCTGCTCTTTTCGATCTCCTATCAGACGTTCCTCCGGCGCGTCCCACCTTAACTACGATAATCCTTCTGGTTGCTTTCCGCCTTGGGCGCTCAAGCCGCCGATCAGGGGCCTTTCTTCGAGCAATCTTATCTTGATCGAAGAGAGAAATACAATGGTTATCATGAGCCGAACGGTATCGTCCCATCTCCAAATGCCAAATCTGTGGTTATTCTCCGCCTCATCTGGCGTGTGGCTGGGTCGGTCGGGACAAGCTCCGCCAGCGTCGGCAGATGCACCGGGCGCAGGGCGACGAGACCGAGGGGGGCGCGGGTTAGGGGGTGTTGGATGCGGATCTGGGCTTCGCTGGCGGTGGCGGACATCGTCGGGTAGAGGATCGTTGCCTTGCGCTCGCCGAGGCCGGCGAGGGCGTAGATGGCGAGCTGGTAGAGCATCTCGCGCGGCAGGGGTTTCTCCCACAGGTCGCGGTATTTGGCGTCGAGCGTCGCGATCGGCCGGCGGTCCTTGAGCACGACGAAGTCGGGGCGCGGCGTGGGGGCCTGGCGGTTGCGCGGGTTCCAGCCGGGCCGATTCGCCATCATGCCGCGCAGGCCGTATTCGTCGCCCAGTTCGTAGCCGGCCAGGTTCTCGCGCAGAAAACGGCTCAGCAGCGCCTGGAAGAAGTGGTTCATGTCGGATGGAGCTTTAGGACTGACCTTCTACATGGTGAGGGCCAATACCAGCCGCGGCGGTTCTCTGAGGAGCTGCGCGGATTGTCTGGTCGATATTGAACATTCTTGCGTCTCGCGAAAATCTGGGCATGCTGAATCTTGGAGATCCCCGGCAGGCAATTTATGATGCGCAATCGGTATTTTGGCAACCGGTTTGCCGATCAATGCAATGCAGGCACGGATCGACGCTTCGTACGATCCCGGACTGCTGACCTTTAGTTCCTTCAGGACCTTTCCAGTAAGCGAATCTAGCGTGCTCTGCAGCCTGGCGCACGGTGGCCGATGACCATGTCTCTGCTTGCACCTCCATGACTCGGATTATATTGAATGGATATAGGGCGGCTTATTTACTGCGGTTATTTCTTCCGGCACGCTGCTGCCGCCTGAGTCAGCAGCTCCTCGGCCAGCACCAGCGCGTCGACGGGCCAGAGGCCGGGCGGGCGGGGGTGGGTGACGCCGGGAGCAGCCAGCGGGCGGCAGCTGAGCAGCCGGGCGGCCGGATCGAGCGCAATGGCGCGGGTGGTGGGGGCATCGGCGGCTGCCCGGAGTAGCGGCTCGGGCGATTGCGCCTGCGCACCCCCAAGCGCCAGCACCAGTGCGCCAGCCAGCAAAACCAGACGAGTGAACGACATCGACTGCATCACCACCGGCGGGCAATCCGCGCCGCCGCCGCCCTTTCCATACCCCGGAGCGGCTGGACTGGCCGGGGCCGGGGCACCGGCGGATAAGCCTGTCCGGAATGCTGCTATTATAGTATCAGACGGCGCTCGCGCGGCAATGGTTTGCTGCTGGCTCAAAGTGAGACCGCCGCCTCAGTCGCGGCGCAGCTGCTGCCAGGGTCCGAACTGGCGCAGCGGACC
>JAWLGN010000087.1:0-18825 GCA_041685075.1 Bryobacteraceae bacterium | reverse complement strand
CGCGGACTTCGATGCGCAGTACATGGTGGACCACGGCAGCGCAACCATGCCGCCGATGGAGCTGAGGTTGACAATCGTGCCGCCGCCGGAGCGCCGCACCGGCTCTCTCGCCAGCATCGCCATTTCCATGGCGGCGATGACGTTGATGTCGAACATGCGGCGGACGAGGTTGCCGGAACTCTCCGAGGCGGGCGCGTAGATCCCTACCCCGGCCGAGTTCACCAGCACATCGACGCGCCCGAACTCCGCGATCGCCACACTCACCATGCGCTCGCGAAACGCCGCGTCGGTGATGTCGCCGTAAAGCACCCGGTCCGCTCTCGACCCGAGGGCGGGGTGTTCCGGCAACCCGCAGACCACCACCCGCGCGCCGCGTTCCCGCAGACGTCCCGCTATCGCCAGCCCGATGCCGGAGGTGCCGCCGGTCACCAGGGCCACTTTGCCTTTAAGTTTCACAATTCCTCTCTTTGGCCGGGCTGTCGTACAGCACCCATCCGCCCCCGATCACCGTGGCGCGCGCGTTCTTCAGGCGTTCCGCGTAGTTGAGGTTTGGACCACAACGGCTGTGCGGGTCGACGAACCGGTAGAAGAATATGCATCCGATGTCGTTGGCCGTCTGCACCTGGAAACCGCGGGTGATGGGAACCGAGGCCGCGAACTTCCGGGCGGCCTCGAAATCCCGGCGGTTCTCTTCCCGCTGGCGTTCGAGCAGGCCCAGCGCGAAAGCCGGCGGATCGGCCGGCGGCGGCCAGACGGCGCCGACACGGCTCTGGACCGCGCGCCGAAAGTCGTAGCTGGCCAGGTCGCCCGACAAGCGTCCGGCTTCGCTGGCGCTCAGTTCCACTCCCGCCGCTTCTGCAGCCGCCAGCACCTTTGCCGGCGCGGCCGGATCGTTCGCTCCCACCTGCACGGTCAGCTTATCCACGATCACCACGCGGCCCGGGAAACCGTCCAGGAAGCACTTGCGCACCGGCGCCACGCTTTGGAAGGGGAGGCCGGAGTAGAAGGTGAGCGGCAGATGATGGCTCGGCATGGCGTAGAGCTTCGTCTCCGGCCCATAACCGGCCTCCGCGATGTGGTCCAGCACGGCGGTAAATCCCTCGTCGCGCTCGGGCGCCGGCGGGCGACTCCCCGCGGCCAGCACGAAAACCAGCGCGATGGCGGCAGCTATAGGTGTAGAATGCCTGGGGCTCAGCGCCCGTCCCACCACCGCGAACAGCATCGCCGCCAGCAGACTTCCCGGAGCGCCCAGGATGGTGAACATGCGGCCCTGGAAGAAACTCGCCGCGGGGGTCAGGAAGAGGAAACAGACGAAGATGGTGGTGAGCCACGCAAAGCCGAACCAATACGGCCCCTGGACGGCCTCGAGCGGCCGCTCCAGCCTTGCCGCGAAGGCTTTCGGGAGGCGGCGGCGCATCGCTATCAACGCCACGCCCGCCAGCACCAGCAGGGTGTAGGGCCACTTGGACAGCGGTAGTGAAACCACGTCCTGCAGTTCCAAAAGCGGCAGGACCTTGGGAACCGCGGCGGCGTTTTCCAGCATCCCGGTCCACAACAGCCAGGGCACGGTGCCGGCGGCCACAATGGCGCCGAAGGTCGCGAGTTTGGGCGCCTGCCGGAGGGAGGCTTTCAGGTTGGCGAAACATGCCCCGGCCAGCACGATCGAGAGCGCGGTGAACGTCAGGACGTGGGTATGGAAGAGCAGCACGAAAAGAACGCCGCCCACCACTGCCTCACGCCACCGCGCGCGCCGGACCAGCCACCATGAGGCGAGACCGCACAGCAGCGCCAGGAACACCGTTGCCGCATAATACCGCGCCTGCCGGCTTGCCACGATGGCAGCCGGCGAAAGGCACGCCATCACCATCGCGGCCCAGCCTGCGTCGCGCCCATAGAACACCCGGCCCACCGCATACAACGCCAGCAACAGCGCCACCCCAAAGATCACCGAGGGCAGGCGTGCGGCAAAGGTTCGGCGATCCCTGGAAGCGGCAGGCAGCGCACCGGGGCCCTCCTGAGGGCCGATGCCGAAGGCCGCCAGCGAGCCCGCGATGAGGTACAGCGGCAGCCAGCCATGATACACCGCCACACCTTTTTTCGAGTAACTACTGTCCCGGAATTCGTATTCCGAATGCTCCGGCCACCGCTGCGTCAGGGTATTCTCGTAAATCGGCAGCCCGAGGTAACTATCGGTTGGATACCCGCGTTGCAGAATCGTGAAGGCATTGATGCTGGATTCGGCTTCATCCGCCCAGAGATATTCTTTGGTGAGATTCGAAAGCCGGATCGCGCCACCGGCCAGAAGCACGCAGGCGAGCAGCACGATTTCCAAACGTCTGCTTACCGATCCGCGATTGTTGAACATGCCAGACGTGACAACCCGCAGGTAATCTGTTGTCGAGTGTAATGTCGCGAACGCGGGATGGTCTGTGCAGATCGGTACGTGTGCTGCCGCGCAGTCACTCGATACGTACCAGGGAGAGTACCATTACCGCTGGCGTGGAGCGGCCTCCCAGTTCGCCTGTAAATGTTTTCGCCGCGTCTGCCGATGGAAAAGCATGGCATCGGGCCAGAGCGATCCAGCACCTTTCCGGTCGCCGGCGAGACAAGCCGTGCGGCCGCCTGCGCCGGTGGCGCTGAACCTCGGCTCGGTGCCGGTGTTCGCCCCCGTAGCCATTCAACTGCTGAGCATCGTCTCCCAGGAAAACGTCGGGTTGAGCAAGCTGGCGGGCCTGATCCGTGCGGATCCGGGCGTCTCGGTGGAGATGTTGCGGCTGGCCAACTCGCCGCTGTTTGGGGCGCGCAGCGAGATCACCGGTATCCTGCACGCTCTGGCGATGCTGGGGCTGAACCGCATCAAGGCCATCGTGATGACGGTGGCGATCCGGGATTTTCTTTCTCCGGCGCGGGACGTGGCGGTCTTCGCGCCCTGCTGGCGGCATTGTCTGGCCACCGCCTTCGTGGCCGAAGAGATTGCCACACATGCCCGCGAAGATCCGGACATTTGTTACACCGCCGGTCTGTTGCACGCGATTGGCCAGATGGCGCTCATCGCCGCGCGCCCGGCCGAGTACGACGGGGTCGTGCGGATCGCCCACGAAAGCGATCGCGATCTGCGAGAACTGGAACGCGAGTGGTTCGGCGTGGACCGCGGCGACCTGGCCGCACGCCTGGCGGAAGCCTGGAATCTTCCCCACGAACTGCGGGCCATCGTCAGCGGCGAGGCGCCCCAGGGCGCCGTTGGGGAGGTGGTGCGGACGGCCTGCACCATGGCCGGCACGATGGGTTTCCGCCTGGGACCGGGTGACGCAGCCTGGGACCTCGATAGCCTGGCGCTGCCCTCTACTCTGGCACACCAGCTCCCCGAGATGTTGAACGACCTGGTGGCCTCGATCGCCACCAAAATCAATGCCGTGGAGTGCAGCCTGGTAATGGTGTAACGATACTCCGCCGCGCCGGCCGGGGGCCTAGCCGATCATGGGGAACAGCCGCCGCAGTTCCGCGTCGGTGGGCCAGGAGCCGTATTCGCAGAGCTCGAACGCCTCGGCATCCCGCACCGCCTGCGCGCGCTCGGCGCCGTACCACTTGGCCAGCACCTGCCGGGTCGCCGGATTAAAGCCCAGCACCCGCCGCAGCCAGTCGGCCAGCCACTGCCGCCGCTCGGCCGGGTCCTCGGGGACCGGAGGCTCGATACCGTCCACCCAGGGCAGCCATTCATAGACCTGGGAAACGTGGGCATCCATGGCGTCCACCTTCTTTTCCCAGACGTCGTCGATATCCACCGCGATGTCCGGACGAAACGGCGTGGGCTTGCGGAACTCGTCCTCGTAATAAAGAAAAACCGGGTTCTTGCGCAGCGGCGGCACGTCCGGGCAGACGTTCGGCACCATCACCATATAGCCGGCGTCCTGCACCAGCACGCCGGTATAGCGGTGGTCGGGATGATAGTCGTTGAGACGCGGCCCGAGAACGATGTCCGCCTTCCATTCGCGAATCAGGCGGATGACCTGCTCCCGCGCTTCGAGAGAAGCCACGAGCGACCCATCGTTGTAATCGAGCACCTGGTAGACCACGCCCAGGCGCCGCCCCGCCTCGGCGGCTTCGGCCTTTCGGCGGCAAGCCAGCGCCTCGCCGTTTTGGACGTGATGGCCGGCGTTGCCATTGGTTACGGAAACGAATTTCACCGCATGGCCCAGGGCCACGAACTTGGCCGCCGTGCCCGCAAACCGGATATCGCAATCGTCCGGGTGCGCGCCGAAGGCGATCACCCGGATCACTTCGGAGTCGCTCACCGATACCGCCTCCCGGCTACTCCCCGTTCACCAGACAGTCGTCCCCGGGGAAATCGGCAGTCCCGGTGTGTCATCAACAAGCGCCTCCTAAAGGATTCATAAGAATTATAAAACACCCGCACCACGCAGCGGCAGTTTACATCGCGCTCGCGTCACCGGCGGATTCGGTTTGTAACAAGCCCGCGCGCGCACGGCGGCGGATTTCCTTCAGGTTGAGGCCCGCCAGCGCCACCGCCACCGCGCCGCCTACCAGCAGCGGCAGGGTCAAAGCGAAGAAGAAGACGAAGGAGAAGGTCTTGGCGTCAATCGGGTCCACCTCGAAGAGCCCCAGCGCCAGCACAACGGAGGCCTGGAACAGCCCCAGATTGCCCGGCGCGCTGGGAATCACGGTCCCGAACCGGATCACCACCAGCACCGCCGAAGCCGCCCATACCGACAGATCCAACCCGTAGGCGCGCATCAGCCCGTAGACCGTCACCACCTGCAACACCAGGTAGAGCAGGCTCAACGCCACCGTGCGGCTGAACGGCCGCCAGCGCCCCATCATGTGCAGCCCCTCCACCAGGTGGCGCAGCGTGCTGGACCAGCGGGTCTCCCGCACCATGGCCTGCGCGTGCTGCTTGCGAACGATCACGTAAGCGAACAGCACCGCCCCAACCAGCAGGAGCGCCGTCAGGAACTGTACAAAATCCACGATGTAGCCCGGGAGGTTGAGGAAAGCCGCGGTGACGACGAACGCCAGCACCATCCAGAAGCCATCGATCATCCGCTCCACCGCCGCCGAAGCGAACGATACCGTTAACCGCAGCTTGTTCCAGTGCGCCAACAGGTAGCAGCGAATTAGTTCGCCAGTGCGCAACGGCAGCACCTCGTTGGCAAAAAGTCCGATATATACCGCCTGAACGGTGCGCCAGAACGGCAGCCGGGTTACGGGGCTGAGGAGCGTTTTCCATCGCCACCCGTGCACGATGTAAACCACCAAATCCGAGATCACCGCCAGCGTGACCCATTTCCACTCCAGCATCCCGATAGCGCGGAAGATCTCGCGGAGATCGTATTCGTGAAGCACCCACGCGAGGCAGGCCGCCGATGCCGTGTATGCCAACACCTGCGGGAGCCATGACGGCAATTTCCGGCGCTTTTCGTTGAGCGTGATGACGGAATCCATGGAACGGGTGATACCCGGGCGCCAGTGCGCCTTGCCCCTGAGCCGACGCACCGACCCTCTTTGTCTATCATAGCGCGGTACACCCAATCCTCGAATGCGCGACAGCCGCCGCTGGCCGCGCAATTGCATTTCGGCTGTCTGTATGAACCCGCTAGCCTGTTCTATGGCGCTAATCCTACTTTTTATTTTTCCCTGGCCGGCGCGGGCGGCGATGGCACAGCAGGAGGCGTCCCAACCCGCCGCCACGCGCCCGGAAAAGGGCGTGTTCAGCCGCAATTGGCGCGGTATGCTGGTCGATTTCGTGTGCGGTTCTTCGAGCGCCGATCGCAGCGCGGAGCCGGAGGCAGCGCCGCCGCCCTTCGGTCCCAATGTGCCGCATCTGACCCTCCAGGATTGGGAGGCCTGCCCGGCCACCGCCCGCAGCACCGAATTCGTCCTGGTTTTTTATAGCGGCCGCGCCGTGCGCCTCGACAGCCGGTCCAACGCCCTGGTGGCCGCGGAACTGGCCCGCCGGCCCAAGTGGACTGCGCGCGCCGGCCCGCCCCTGGCCAGGATAAAGGGCACGCTGTACGGCGAGGTGCTCCAGGTGGAGTCCATGGAGCCGATCAAGAAGCTGCGCTGATCCGGCGGCTGGCGAAACGGCTGCCCTTCACCACGAAGCGCAGCGGCCAATCGGCGCAGTGGCGGATGCCGATGCGCGGCGTGGTTTCGAACTGCACGGGGGCCTCGCCGTCGAGTTCCCGCACGGTGAAGTCGCCGTGGGTGACGTCGCGGCCGTTGTGCGCGCGCGTCAGCCCCATGGCCAGGGTCAGTTTCCCCGGACCGGAAGCCAGATCCTCGACAGAACGCGCCTTGGGCCGGCGGCGTCGCATGATCTCGATACCGGCGAGCGGCTCGAGCGCACGGATGAGCACGCAGCCCGGCACGCCCTCCGGCTCCGCCACCAGGTTCAGACACTCGTAGCGCCCGTAGATGAAGTACACGTAGGCGTGGCCGGGCGGCCCGAAGATCACCCGGGTACGAGGCGTGACGCCGCGGGAGGCATGCGCCGCCAGGTCCTTCAACCCCAGGTAAGCCTCCGTCTCCACGATACGGCCGGCCGTGGGACCGTGCACCAGCACCTTACCCAACAGGTCGCGCGCCACCTTCACGGTAGGCCGGGCGTAGAAGGCGCGCGGCAGCGTGCGGCCCGCGATTGCCAGGCTGCGAGTTTCCATTGGACAATAGGATCTCTCCATGCGACTCTTCACAGGATTCGACCTGCTCGAGGAGGTGGTTGGGGGGCTCGAGCGCCTGCAGTCGGTGCTGCGCCCCACGGCGCGCATCAACTGGAGCCCGCCGGCCAACCTGCACCTCACTACCAAGTTTATCGGGGAGTGGCCCGAAGAGCGGCTGGAGGAACTGCGGGAAGCGCTCGCCTCGCTGGCGCCGCGGCAGCCGCTGCGCATCGCCGTGCGCGGCCTGGGCTTTTTTCCCAACCCGCGCTCGCCGCGGGTTTTCTGGGCGGGCATCGAAGGTCCGCCGGAGTTGGCCGCCCTGGCCGCCGAAACCGACCGCGCGTTGGCCCGCCTGGGCATCCCCCCGGAGAGCCGGCCCTACTCGCCCCACCTCACCCTGGCGCGCATCCGCACCCCGGTGCCGCTCGACGCCCTGCACGCAGCCATCGCCAGGCTGCCCTCCACCGAGTTCGGCGAGTTCACAGCGGACCGCTTCTGGCTCTACCACAGCCGCCTCTCCCCCTCCGGTTCCGTGTACACTAAGCTTTCGGAGTTCCCGATCGCCGGCCGCTGAAGCGGCCCGCGGCGGGCCTTAGCCATGTCTACAGTTCTGGTGCTGCCGGCAGCCTACCTCTTGGGCGCCATCCCCTTCGGGTACCTGCTGGTGAAGTGGAAAACCGGGCGCGACGTGCGTGCCTCGGGCAGCGGGAACATAGGGGCCACCAACGTTCTCCGCACCACTGGTCGCGCGTGGGGCATTACTACACTTGTATTAGATATTTTGAAAGGCACGGCCGCGGTGTGGCTGGCGAGCCGCCTGACGGATGGCAACATCGCCTGGATGAGCGCCGCCGCGGTGACAGCCATGCTGGGCCACATCTACCCTGTGTTCCTCGGCTTTCGCGGCGGCAAAGCAGTAGCTACGTTTGTAGGAGTATTTCTCTACCTGACTCCCCTTCCCCTGCTAGCGGTGCTGGTGGTCTTCGCCGGCACGGTTGCCTGGACCCGCTTCATCTCTCTGGGGTCGGTCACCGCTGCGGTCACCTTCCCGCTGGCGGTCTGGCTGATCGAGCACCCGCCGCTGCCCGTGATGCTGGCCGCACTGGCGGGGGCGGTTTTCATCGTCTATCGCCACCGCGAGAACATTCAGCGGCTGCGCTC
Organism: Bryobacteraceae bacterium; assembly: GCA_041685075.1. Classification (GTDB taxonomy): domain Bacteria; phylum Acidobacteriota; class Terriglobia; order Bryobacterales; family Bryobacteraceae; genus JAMCRM01. The sequence continues at coordinate 10,987 of JAWLGN010000087.1, read as the reverse complement.
CGGCAACGAGCACACGTTCTCCCTGGGGAGCCGGAAGCGGTGAGCCGCCTCGCCGTTATTGGGGGCGGAAGCTGGGGCACCGCGCTGGCGATGGTCCTGGCGAAGCGCTATGCCCGCGTGCGCCTGTGGGTATACGAGGACGATTTGGCCGCCCGCATGGCATCCGGCAGGGTGAACGATGTCTACCTGCCGGGCTTCGAACTCCCGCCCAACGTCGAGCCGGTGAACGACCTGGCGGTTGCCCTGGACGGCGCCGGAGTAGTCCTGAGCGTCATGCCTTCGCACCTGGTGCGGGCGCTCTATGAGCAGATGCTGCCGCTGCTGGAGCCCTCCATGGTCTTCGTCAGCGCCACCAAGGGCCTGGAGAACGGCACATTACTACGTATGTCGGAGGTGATCGGGCAGGTGATCTCCCGGCGATTCGACCCTCAGGTGGCGGTGATCTCGGGACCCACCTTCGCACGCGAGGTGGCGGCCGGCGGTCCGACCGCCCTGGTGGTGGCTTCCAGCGACCTGCGGCTCGCCGAAAGCGTACAGAACGCCTTCTCCGGCCCCACCTTCCGGCTGTACAGCAGTCCTGATCCTACAGGCGTAGAAATTGGTGGCGCGGTCAAGAACGTAGTGGCCATAGGGGCCGGGGTGTGCCACGGGCTGGGGCTGGGGAGCAACGCCATGGCCGCCCTGATTACCCGCGGGTTGGCCGAGATGATGCGCCTGGCCGCGGCCATGGGGGCGCGGCGCGAAACCCTGGCAGGGCTGGCGGGCATGGGCGACCTGGTGCTGACCTGCACCGGCGAGCTCAGCCGCAACCGCTCGGTGGGTTTGGAGCTGGCGCGCGGCCGCCGTCTGGAGGAGATCATCCGCTCCATGAAAATGGTGGCGGAGGGCGTCAAAACGACCGCCGCCACCGTGGACCTGGCGCGCCGCTTCGGCGTGGAAACCCCCATCGCCACCCAGATGTTCGAGATGATGCACTTCGGCGTATCCCCCCGGGAGGCCCTGCGCAAACTCATGGACCGCTCGCTGAAGTGCGAGTACTGATGGGGGCGCGGGGAAGCCGGGGCCGCACCAGGCGTCTGTTCGGCGGCGGCACGCGCCGTCCCACTTCCGGACATGCGGCAACTGTAGCCACCCGGCACGTCCTATCAAATTGAGAGGTTTACGTCCGGCCGCGGGTTGGCAGGGGAGGTGCCCTTCCGCACAGCGGCTATGGACATCCCACGCAAATCGGCCGCGAGACAACGGCTCATCCGGCGCATCGTCCTGGGAGTGATCGGGGTGGCCGCACTGGTGGCGATCACCCTGGGGCTGGGACGGCTGCAACCCGCCGCCCCCACCGTGGAGCGGTCCACCGTCTGGGTCGACACGGTAAAGCGCGGCCCCATGAACCGCGACGTGCGCGGGCTGGGCACCCTGGTGCCCGAGGAGACCCTCCTGATTCCCGCCAACACCGACGGGCGGGTGGAGCGCATCCTGATCCGCCCGGGCGCGGCCGTGACGCCGGAGAGCGTCATCCTGGTTCTCACCAGCCCCGAACTGGAGACCGCCGCCCTCAAAGCCGAGTACGACCTCAAGGCGGCCGAGGCCGACTACACCAATCTGCGGGTGACGCTCGACAAGCAGGCGCTCGATCAGCGCGCCTCCGCCGCTCAGGTGAGCGCCGAGTTCCATGCCGCGCGCCTGAAAGCCGATCGCGATACCCAGCTCGCCAGGGAGGGACTGGTGCCCGATTTGGAAGCCCAGATCTCCACCGTGAATGCCAAGGAACTGGGCACTCGCTTCGATATCGAGAAGAAGCGCACCGCCATGCACTCCGAAGCCGCGGCCGCTCAACTGGCGGCCGCCAAGGTGAAGATCGACCAGCTTCGCGCCGAGTACCAGCTCAAGCAACACCAGGTGGAGCAGTTGAAGGTGCGGGCCGGCACCCAGGGCATTCTGCAAGCGCTCCCCACGCCCGTCGAGGTGGGGCAGCAGGTGACCGCCGGGACCGCCCTCGCCAAGGTGGCGCAGCCCTGGAAGCTGAAAGCGGAGTTGAAGATCGCGGAGACCCAGGCCAAGGACGTGGCGCTCGGCCAGCCGGCCATGGTCGATACGCGCAACGGCGTGGTCGAGGGACGCGTGGTGCGGATCGATCCCGCCGTGTTGAACGGCACCGTCACGGTGGATGTGAAGCTCGAAGGCGAGTTGCCGCAGGGCGCGCGGCCCGACTTGAGCGTCGACGGCACCATCCGGCTCGAGCACCTGCCCGACGTGGTCTACGTCGGCCGGCCCGTCATCGGGCAGCCGGAAAGCACCATCACGCTCTTCAAGCTCGAGCCCGACGGCAAGCACGCCGCCCGCGTGCAGGTAAAGCTCGGCCGCAGCTCTGTGAACAGCATCGAAATCCGCGAGGGGCTCGCCGTCGGCGACCAGGTGATTCTCTCGGACATGGCGGCATGGGATAATTACGACCGCATTCGGTTGAACTAGTGTGGCCAGGAATGCGTAAAGGGAGTGGAAATGAATAACGGAGCGAACTCACTCATTCGCCTGGAAGGCGTCACCAAGGTCTTCGTTACCGACGAAGTGGAAACCCACGCGCTCTCGGGAATCCAGATGGAGATCGCCAGGGGCGAGTACGTCTCCATCGCGGGCCCGTCCGGCTGCGGGAAGTCCACGCTGCTGGCCATTCTGGGCCTGCTGGACACCCCCACCGGCGGCGGCTACTGGTTGAACGACCGGCCGGTAAGCGGGCTGAAACTTTCCGAACGGGCGCGCATACGCAACCGCGAGATCGGCTTCATCTTCCAGGCTTTCAACCTGATCGGTGATCTCACGGTGTATGAGAACGTCGAGCTGCCCCTGACCTACCGGGGGATGCCCTCTTCGGAGCGCAAAAAGCGGGTGCACGAATCTCTGGAGCGCGTGGGCATGTCGCATCGCATGAAGCACTACCCCTCGCAGCTTTCCGGAGGCCAGCAGCAGCGCGTGGCGGTGGCCCGCGCGCTGGCCGGCGATCCCCTCATCCTGCTGGCCGACGAGCCCACGGGCAACCTCGATTCGGCCAACGGCGAAGCGGTCATGAACCTGCTGCGCGAGCTGCACCGCAACGGCGCCACCATCTGCATGGTGACGCACGACCCGCGCTACGCCCGCTGGGCGGACCGCACCATCCACCTCTTCGACGGCCGCATTGTCGAGGAGAGCGCCAGCGAAACCGTCGCGGGGAGCTGACCATGCGAGGGACGCTGCAGGACCTCCGCTTCGCCGGCAGGATGCTGTCCCGCACCCCGGGTTTCAGCGCCGCCGTGGTTTTGTCGCTGGGCCTCGGGATCGGCGCCGGCACCGCCATCTTCACCCTCATCAACGCCCTCATGCTGAAGCCGCTGCCCGTGGAGCGGCCCGAGCGGCTGGTGCTTTTTAGCGAAGGCCGGGCGCGGGGCTTCATCGGCGGGCAAAGCGGCCGGTGGGAGATCTTTTCGTACCCGCTCTACAAACACCTGCGGGAGCGGCAGCGCTCCTTTGAAGGCGTGGCCGCTTTTCGGACGCATCTCGACCGCCTGGGCGTCCGCGGCCAAGGCGACGCGGCCGTGGAACCGGCCTGGGGACGCATGGTCTCCGGCAACTATTTCTCCGTGCTGGGCGTGAAGGCCGCACTGGGGCGCGCGCTCGCCGCGGCGGACGAGGACCCGGCGGCAATGCCGGTCGCGGTGCTGAGTCACGACTACTGGCGGCGCCGCCACCGCGCCGATCCATCGGTGGTAGGGCGGGTCATGGAGATGAACGGCGTCTTCGTGACGGTCGTGGGGGTGGCGCCCGCGGGATTCTTCGGAGAGAGCGTCGAAAGCGAACTGGCGGACGCCTGGCTACCCCTCACCTTGCAGCCGCGCATCATGGAGCGGCCCTCGGCGCTGGAGAGCGACGATGTGAGCTGGTTGAACCTGATCGGCCGCTTGAGAGACGGGGCCACCCTGGCCTCGGCGCAGGCGGACGTAAGCGTCGCCTTCCAGCAGTTTCAGCTCGACCGCGCCGGCGCCGCTCTCACGGCCGAACAGCGGCAGGAGTTAGAGCGCAACCACGTGGAGCTGACCTCCGGCGCGGGCGGCGTATCCGCCTTGCGCCATCACTATTCGCGCGCGCTGCGGATTCTGCTGGCCGCGGTGGGGGTGCTGCTGTTGATCGCCTGCGCCAACGTGGCCAGCCTGCTGCTTGCCCGTGCCGCGGCGCGCCGCAAGGAGATTTCCATGCGGCTGGCCCTGGGCGCCACCCGCGGCCGCCTGGTGCGGCAGTTGCTGACCGAGAGCCTGCTGCTGGCCGGCCTGGGAGGCGCGCTGGGAGTGCTGTTCTCCACCTGGATGGTGCAGGCGCTGGTGGCCGCGGTCTCCACGGGCGAACGCGCCGTTCCGCTCGACACCACGCCAGACGCCGCGGTGCTAGGCTTCGCCCTGGCGCTGTGCGTTTCGGCCGCGCTGCTGTTCGGACTGGCGCCGGCGTGGCAGGCCACCCGCGTGGAGTTGGCGCCGGCCCTGCGGGGAGCGCCGCCGGCCGGGCGCGCGCGGCCCCGGCTTGCGCGCGCGTTCGTGGTCGTGCAAGTGGCGCTGGCGGTGCCGCTGCTGGCCGCGGGCGCGCTGCTGGTGCAGTCGCTGCGGCAGCTCGGCTCCCAGGACTTCGGCTTCGCGCACGAACAGGTGCTTGAAGTGGGGATCGATCCCGCCATTGCCGGCTACGGGGCAGACCGGCTCCCGCCGCTCTACGGCGCCCTGCTCGAGCGCGTGAACGCCGTTGCCGGCGTGCGCGCCGCGAGTCTTTCGCTCTACAGCCCCATGAGCGGGGACAACTGGTCGGGTCTCGTCGAGGTGGAGGGCTACACGCCGCCTCCCAAGCAGCACGCCATCTGTCAATGGGTGTGGGCAGGGCCGCGCTATGCCGAGACCCTCGGGATGAAACTGCTGCTGGGCCGCGATTTGAATGCGCGCGATACCTCCAACTCGCGGCCCGTGGCGCTGGTGAACGAGGCTTTCGCGCGCCGGTACCTGGCCGGCCGCAATCCCATCGGCCGCCGGTTCATCTTCCAGGGCGAGCGGGAGATCGTGGGGGTAGTGGGGGACATTAAATTCAACAACCCCCGGCAGGAGGTCTGGCCGGTGGCCTTCATCCCGCTGGTGCAGGCGCCGTTTCTGCCCGCGCGATTCGCCCGGTATCTCGAAGTCCGCGCCGCAGGCGACCCCGTGCAGGTTGCGGCTTCGGTCCGGCAGGCGATCCGTCAGGTGGATCCGCGCCTGCCGGTCACCGGCATCCAGACCCTCAGCCGGCAGATCGGCCGGACCATGGACCGGGAGCGGCTCATTGCGGCCATTTCCGCCGCCTTCGCCGCGGCGGCCATGCTGCTCGCCTGCATGGGGATCTACGGGACCGTCAGCTACGCGGTGGCGCGCCGCACCCGGGAGATCGGGGTGCGGATGGCGCTGGGAGCGAGCCGATCCGGCATTCTGCGGATGGTGCTGCACGAGGCCATGGCCCTGACGGCGGCGGGAATTGCGGTGGGGCTGGCGGCGGCCGCCGCTTTGACCCGCACGCTTTCGAGCCTGCTCTACGGCCTCGAACCCGGCGACTCCGCGACGCTGGCCGGGGTGGCCCTGCTGCTGGCCCTGACGGCTGCGGTGGCGGGCTTTCTGCCGGCGCGGCGGGCGTCGCGCGTCGATCCCGGGGCCGCCCTCGAAGCCGAATAGAGTTCACTCGCGCCTGCCGAACCAGCGGTAGCGGTGGCGCGCCACGAAGCCGTAGGCACGGTCGCGCAGGCGTCGCGGCACGAGAGCGGCAAGCCGCGCCGGCCACCGCACCCAGGGCAGTTCCCGGGCGATCTCCAGCACCGCGTCCGAGCGATACCATGCCCGCCCGTCTTTCACCAGCAGGATGGTGTGGGGGCGGGTGGGATCCACGCCGTGCTCACGCGAGAGCGCGGCGCCGGCTTCCGATTCGAGCGGCTCGAAGCGGAATGCGCCGCGACGGTCGAGCCGCGCGGCCCACTTCACCAGCCTCGTGCAGAGGCCGCAATGGCCGTCGAAGACGACGGTTCCGGGCACGCTCTCAGGAGGCGCGCTTGCGCGTCCGCTTGCGCGGCGCCGGAGCGGCCTCGGCCGGCTGCGCTTCGCCTCCAGCGGCGGTTTCCGCCACCGCCGCCGGCTTGCGCTTCTCCGAGAGACTGCGTCGCAGCGCTTCCATGATGTCGATCACCGGAGCCACGTGCGGCGCGGGCGTCTCCACCACCTTGCGGCCCTCGACCTTGGCCTCGATCATGGCCCGCAGGTTTTCCCGGTAGGTATCCCGATACTTCTCCGGCTGGAAGGTGTCGGCCAGAGAATCGATCAGGGTCTTGGCGAGTTCCAGTTCCTTCTCCTTCACCACCGTGGTATCGGTGCGGAACTCGTCCACCTGCCGGATCTCATCCACGTAGTACATGGTGTGGAGCAGGATGCCGCGCTTTGCCGGGCGCAGAATCACCACGTGCTCGCGGTTATGCATCGTCACCTTGGCGATGCCGTAGAACTCGGACTGCCGCAGCGCTTCGAAGAGCAGCGCGTAGGGCTTTTCGCCGCCTTCGTCCGGCGCCATGTAGTAGGAGGATTCGAGAAAGACGGGATCCACTTCGCTAGCCTTGACGAATTCCTGGATCTCCATAACCCTGGCCGTTTTGGGGGCCACTTTTTTGATGTCTTCCTCCTCGATCACCACGTAGCGGCCCTTCTCGTACTCGTAGCCCTTTACCAGCTCGCTGCGCGGGACGGGCTTGTCCTCGGCCTGGCAGAAGACCACCTGCTTAATACGGGAGTGATCGGAGCCATGTAACAGGTTGAAACTGATGGTTTCGCCGCGCGCGGCCGTGTAGAGCCGCACGGGGAACGAAACCAGCCCGAACGTCAGGTGCCCCTTCCAGACGGTATGCGCCATGTATGATCCCTCACCCTCGAAATGCGCCGGCTTTTACGATACTGATGATGGAGGCGCGCATGTCGCTCGAAGAATACGCACGCAAACGTGACTTCCAGCACACACCGGAGCCGCGGCCCGGTGCACAGGGCAAGAAGAGCACGAAGGCTGCCAAAAAGCTGCCCTACTTCTGCGTGCAGCGGCACGACGCCACGCGCCTGCACTACGACGTGCGCCTCGAAATCGGCGGAACCCTGAAATCCTGGGCCGTGCCCAAGGGGCCCACGCTCGACCCCACGCCGCGCCGCCTGGCCGCCCACGTGGAAGATCACCCGCTCGAATACGGCAGCTTCGAGGGTAACATTCCCGAGGGCAACTACGGCGCCGGCAGCGTCATGCTGTGGGACCGCGGCGGATTCGAACTGCTCGGCGACACTCCGGCCGAGGAGCAGTACGCCCGCGGCGACCTGAAGTTCCGCCTGCACGGCGAAAAGCTGCGCGGCGACTTCGCCCTGGTGCACATGAAGAGCGCGCGCGGGAAGGGCAACGACTGGCTGCTCATCAAGAAACGCGACGAGCACGCCGTACCCGGCTGGGACGTGGAAGAGCACGCCTGGAGCGTCGTCTCCGGCCGCACCCAGGAGGAGATCGCCCAGAACCTGCCGGCGAAAAAATCGCGGCGCAAGACCGCGCCCGCCCCGGACCGCGTGTGGGAGAGCGGCCGTCCCGCCGCCAGAAAGCTCAGCCCCGCCGCAGCTAAGAAAACCACGCCGCCTAAAAAAAAAGCCGCTTCGACCCCTCCACCCTAGCGGGCGCCGTCAAGGCCGGGATGCCGTCGGCCATCACCCCGATGGCCGCCACCCTGACCGAGCAGCCGCCCAGCCGCTCCGACTGGCTCTTTGAAGTGAAGTGGGACGGCGTGCGCGCACTCTGCTTCATCCAGGGCGGGAACCTGCGCATCCTCTCGCGCAACGGCCGCCGCTGCGAGCAGCAGTACCCGGAACTGAGCGTCGTTCCGCACTACCTGGCGGCGGACGAGGCCATCGTGGACGGCGAGATTGCGGTGCTCGATGCCCAGGGCATCAGCCGCTTCGAACTCATCCAGCCGCGCATCGCCAACACCGACGCCGGCGCGGTGGCGCACCTGGCGCGCTCCACTCCGGTGGTGCTGTTCGCCTTCGACCTGCTTTACCTGGATGGCTACGACCTGCGGCAGTGCGCGCTCCGCGACCGCCGGCGGGCGCTGGAGGCCATCCTCACCCCCACCGGCGTGCTGCGCCTCTCCGAGCACTTCACGGGCGAGGGCGAAGCGGTGCTCGAGGCCGCGCGGCAGGCGGGTCTGGAGGGCCTGCTGGCCAAGCGCGCCGGCAGCCGCTACGAACCGCGCCGCAGCCGCGAATGGCTCAAGATCAAGCTGGTGCTCCAGCAGGAGTTTCTCATCTGCGGCTTCACCGAGGGCGAGCGCGAACACTTCGGCTCCCTCGTGCTGGGGGTGTGGGGCGAGGGCGGTCTCCTGTGGACCGGCAACGTGGGCACCGGTTTCAACCGCGCCGCCATGGAGGCGCTCTACCGCCGCATGCAGCCGCTCATCGCGCCCGACCCGCCTTTCGCGCCGGGCACCCCCATGCCGCGGCAGGCCACCTGGCTGCGTCCGGAACTGGTGGCCATGGTGAAGTTCGCCAACTGGACGCAGGATGGGCGGCTGCGCGCGCCGGTGTACCTGGGGCTGCGGGACGACGTGGACCCCCGTGCGGTGCGCCGCGAGGGCGGCGGCGCGAAACCCGCCCGCACTTCCGCGCTGCCCCCGGGCGCCCAGGAGGAAGCGGCCGTTTCCATCAACGGCCACGCGCTCCGGTTCACCAATCTCAACAAGATCTTCTACCCCGAGCACGGCTACACCAAGCGCGACGTCCTGAGTTACTACGACGCGGTGGCCGACCTCATCCTGCCGCACTTGAAGGACCGTCCGCTTTCGCTCAAGCGCTACCCCGACGGCATCCACGGCGAGTATTTCTTCCAGAAGGACATGCCCCGGACACCCTCCTGGCTGCGTACCGTCCCCATCTACCACGAGGAGAAACGGGGCGCCGCCACCAACTACGCCTTCGCCGACGACCGCGCCGGCCTGCTCTACCTGGTGAACCTCGGCTGCATCGACCACAACCCCTGGATGAGCCGCCTCGATGCGCTCGACTCCCCCGACTTCGTCCTGATCGATCTGGACCCGGAGGAGTGCCCCTACGAACGGATCGTGGAAGCCGCGCTACTGGTGAAGAAGCAGCTCGATGCACTGGGGATGGCCGGCTACCCCAAGACCACCGGCGGCGGCGGGATGCACATCTACATCCCTATCGAGCCGGTCTACAGCTACGACGACAGCCGCAACTTCGCCGAACTGCTGGCGCGCCTGGCCGTGGCCGAGCGGCCGGATCTGTTCACCACCCCGCGTCCCGTCGCGCGCCGCGAGAAAGGCAAGGTCTACTTCGATTACCTGCAAAACGGCCGCGGGAAGACCATCGCCTCGCCCTACTCGCTGCGCGCCTTCCCTGGCGCACCGGTCTCAACGCCCCTCGCCTGGCGCGAAGTGAAGCCCGGCCTCCAACCCGGAGACTTCACCATGCGTAACGCCCCCGCGCGCTTCGAGCGGGTGAAGGATCTGTTCGCCGGCGTCCTCGAAAAGCCGCAGCGTCTGGAGAAGGCGCTGGAGCGGGTGGAGGAACTCTACGGCCGCCGCACGGCGGAACAGCGCTGACGGTCTTCCTGGGCGGGCTAGCAGTGCGGGTGGGGCACATCGGCAGGGATTACGCAGCCGTTCTCCGAAAGCGGGCAGCTCTGATGCTCGAACTGCACGGTGGTGTGGGAGATGTGAAAGCGCTCCGCGAGCATGCTGTTGAGGCGGCGCAGCGTGGCTTCGCTCTCCGAGGGCGGAACGTTGTTGATCAGCACGTGGCAGCTCAGCGCGTGGACCGCGGATCCCAGGCTCCAGATGTGCAGGTCGTGAACGTCGCGGACGCCCTCGATCTTCCTCATCGCCTCGCTCACCTGCTGGAGGGTCATGCCCCGCGGCAGCCCTTCGAGCAGGATGTTGAGCGTCTCCTTCACGATGTCCCAGGCGGTCCACACGATCAGCCCGGCAATGGCGGCCGAAAGCAGCGGATCCACCTGCAGCCACCCGGTGTAGCGGATCACGATGGCCCCCACGATGATGGCCACCGAGCCCAGAAAATCCCCCATCATGTGCACGAAGGCGCTGCGGATGTTCACGTCGTGGTGGCTGGCCGGCCGCAGCCAGTACATCACCAGGGCGTTGGCCCCCATCCCCGCCGCCGCCACCACGATCATGACGGTCTCGTTCACCGGCTGGGGATTCATCAGCCGCTCCCAGCTTTCGTGGAAGATCCAGATGCACAGCCCGATCAGAAACACGGCGTTGACAAACGCCGCCAGCACGCCGGCGCGGTGATAGCCGTAGGTCTTCACCTCGTTGGGCGGCTTGGATTGCAGGTAGAAGCCGAACCACGCCAGCATCAGGGCCAGGGCGTCGGTGACGTTGTGCCCCGCGTCGGAGAGCAGCGCCAGGCTGCCGGAGTAGAGGGCGCCCGCCAGCTCGATCCCCAGGAACACTACCGTGATCACGATGGACCACTTCAGTAGTCTGCCGGTTGCCGGGGTAGCGCCGTGGGCGTGCAAGGGACCTCCAATTCCCAGTGTAGCCTGTAGCGCCGCGGCGACGGCGCCGGACCCGTCCGATACCGGGTCCGGCTGCCGTCCGCCCGCTTACCAGCTCAGGCGTGCCGAGAACTGGATGACGCGGGGTTCGTTGCTCTGCACGGAAAGATCAACCAGGCCGGTGTTCGCGTTGGGCGAGCCGTTGAGCGGGTGGTTGAACGCGTTGAAGAAGTCCGCCGTCAGCCGGAGCTTCACCCGCTCGGTGATCGACAGGTTCTTGAAGAGCGAAAGATCGGTGCTGAAGGCGCTGGGGCCCAGGAAGAACGCGCGCGAGTTCCAGTTCACCGTCTCGGTGATGCTGGTATTGCGCACGGTCCCGTTGGCCAGCACCTGCTGCACCTGGTTATTGAAG
>JAWLGN010000086.1:0-18897 GCA_041685075.1 Bryobacteraceae bacterium | reverse complement strand
GTCACCAACCTGGGGATGTTCGAGTACAGCGCGCTGCCGGGCGCCGACCGCAAGCGAGCGGCGGAAACCGGCCTGCCCTTTCCCGCCTTCGGGTTTCCTTCGGCGGAGGCACGCGACGGGGTGCGGCGCGAGACGGCCGCCGGGCCAGTCGAGGTGCCCGGCCTGGGCGACCCCAACGTGCGGGAGTCCAATTCCGTCTGCGTGGTGGACGTGCGGAACCCTGAAGCGCCCGTGGTGGAGGCTTTCATCCGCACCGGCCTGCCTTTCGGCAACGGCACGCACGGCGGCAGCAGTCCGTCCGGGGTGCTGGCGGCCGGCGGCCGGGTATTCGTCTCCAATGCCCATAACGACTCCATCACGGTGATCGACGCGGCCACCAACACGGTGTCGGGCGAGATCCCGATCCGCATTCCCGGGCTGGAGGAGTTGCGGGGCGTGCTGCCCATCGGGATGGCCTGGCACGAGCCCACCGGCTGGCTGCTGGTAGCCGAAGCGGGGATCAACGCCGTGGGGGTAATCGATGCGAAGGCCATGAAGGTGATCGGACACCTTCCGGTATCCTGGTTCCCCACGCGCGTGCTGGTGGATGGCGATACCGTGGTGGTGACCAACGCGCGCGGGCAGGGCATCGGGCCGAATATCGAGCGCAGGCCCTTCGACGGCGGCAGCTTCTCCGGCACGCTACGCCGCGGCACGGTTTCGAGCTTCACCCTGCCGGTGGCTTCGGAACTGGCCCGCCATACGCGTTTCGTCATGGAGGCCAACGGGTTTGTGCCGCGCGCCGAGGATCCCGCGCCCGTTCCGCCGGAGATCCGGCACGTGGTTTTGATCGTGAAGGAGAACCGCACCTTCGACGAGGTCTTCGGCGACATCACCGAGGTCTCGAACGGCAAGGTGGTGGGCTTCCCGCCGCTGGCGCGCTTCGGCACCCGAGGGTACGTGGAGGGGCACGCGCGCCGCCTGAGCGTGAAGGACGTGAACGTCACCCCCAACCACCACGCCATCGCGGAGCGCTGGGCCTTCAGCGACAACTTCTATGCCGACGCGGAGGTCAGCGTGGACGGGCACCATTGGATCGTGGGCACTTATCCCAACGCCTGGGTGGAGAGCAGCCGCATGGCCGCCTACGGGGGGCAGAAGGATTTCCGGTTCCCCACCACGGCGCCGGGCAGGCTGGCATTCCCGCAAAGCAACTCGTCGGTGCACCCGGAGGGGCAACTGGAGGACGGGGCCATCTGGCACCACCTGGAGCGCCACGGCATCTCTTTCCGCAACTTCGGCGAGGGCTTCGAACTGGCGGGCGTGGTGGAGGGGCCGGGCCAGAAACCCACCGGGGCGCGCTACCTGACCAACGTGCCCATGCCCGATCCGCTGTACCGCAATACCTCCCGCAACTATCCGCAGTACAACATGAACATCCCGGACCAGTACCGCGCCACGCAGTTCATCCGGGAGATCGAGGAGCTGTACATCGAGGGCGGGCGCGAGTTTCCGCGCTTCATCTTCATCCACCTGCCGAACGACCACATGGCGCGGCCGCGACCCGAGGACGGCTATCCCTTCGAAGCCTCCTTCGTGGCGGATAACGACTACGCGCTGGGGCGCATCCTGGAGTTTCTCTCCGGCACGCGCTGGTGGCGCAACATGGTGGTGCTGGTGACCGAGGACGACGCCCAGGGCGGCCGCGACCACATCGACGCGCAGCGCACCATCCTGATGGCCGCGGGACCGTGGTGCAAGCGCAACTACGTCTCCCACGTGAACACCAGTTTCCCGGGGCTGCTGAAGACCATCTTCCGCATCCTGGGGATCCCGCCGCTCAACCTGTTCGACGCCGCCGCTTCGGACCTGGCCGACTGCTTCACCGACGAGCCGGACTTCACGCGCTATGTCGTGCAGCCGGTGGACGCGCGCATCTTCGAGCCGGAAAAGGCGAGGGAACCGCTCGATCCGAAGCCTTCGCCTCCGATGGACGACCCGAGGGTGCTCGAGGAGCAGCACCGGCGGTACGCGCGCCCAGACCGCTGGCACCCGGGTGGCTCACCGCGCCATAATCGACTCATGATCCGGCGGCACTTCCTCGCCGCGATGGCTGGGGCGGCGGCCGAAAGGACGCGCCCGAACATCGTGCTCTTTCTGGCCGACGACCACGGCTACTTCGATTCCAGCGTCTACGGCAGCCGCGTGGTGCGCACGCCGGCGCTCGAGCGGCTGGCGGCGGCGGGGATGGTTTTCGAGAACGCCTTTTGCGGGTCGCCCACCTGCGTGCCTTCCCGCGCCATCCTGGCCACGGGGCTGATGTCGGTCCGCAACGGCGTGGAGGCCAACCACACCGACATGCGGCCCGGCGTGCGCACGCTGCCATCCTACATGGCCGAACTCGGCTATCGCGCGGCGCACTTCGGCAAGAACCATTTCCGGCCGCCGGCCAGCTACAAGGATTGGGAGGCCGTGCCGAGCGAGATCCGCCGGAAGGGGCTGTGGAGCGATCTCGATACCGGGGCGGTGGGGCGCTGGCTGGCGGGCCGCGACCCGGGAGACCGGCGCCCTGTGTGCCTGGTAATCGGCTGCCACAGCCCGCACGTCTACTGGGAACCCGCGGCCGGCTACCATCCCGCCCGGGTGGAGTTGCCGCCGGGCTTCATCGATACACCCGAGACCCGCTGGTGGCGGGCGCGCTACTACACCGACGTCACCAAGATGGACGGCCAGTTGGGCGAGGTGTACGGCATGGTGAGGCGGCATCTCGGCCGCAACACCCTGTTCCTCTACACCTCGGATAACGGAGCCCAGTGGCCGTTTGCAAAATGGAATCTCTACGATGCTGGAATCCGGATGCCCATGATCGCGGTCTGGCCCGGCGTGGTGGAGACGGGGGCGCGCTCGCGCGCGCTGCTGAGCTTCGCGGATTTCCTGCCCACCATCATCGAACTCGCGGGAGGCCGGCCGCCGGAGGGCCTGGACGGCCGCTCCTTCGCCCCGGTGCTGCGCGACCACCGCCGCGCTCACCGGAATGACCTTTTCGCCACCCACTCCGGCGACGGCGATATGAACGTCTACCCCATGCGCGCGCTGCGCGATTCCCGCTTCAAGTACATCCTGAATCTCTACCCGCAGAACAAGTACACCACCCACATCGACCGTGGCATCGACCTGGACGGGAAGGCGTTCTGGGACTCCTGGGTGAGGAAGGCCGCCAGCGAACCCGGGGCCGCCGCAATCGTCCGGCGCTATCATGAGCGCCCCAGGGAAGAACTGTTCGACACCCTGGCCGACCCGCACGAGCTGTGCAACCTGGCCGCGCGGCCCGAGCACGAGGAGCGGCTCGCCCGCATGCGGCGGCGGGTGGAGGAGTGGATGAAGCAGCAGGGCGACGAAGGCAGGCTCTTCGGCAAGCCGGTGCCGCTCGGGTGAGCTACTCGAGCGGGCGGAGTCCGAAGCCCGCCAGCGCCAGAGAGAGCCCGATCATGACCACCACGGTGGTCCAGGAGATGAGGTTGTAGAAGCGGGAGTTTTTCCACTCGCCCATCAGGTCCGACTTGTTGATGAGCAGAATCATGAAGATCAGGACGATGGGCAGGAGGATGCCGTTGATCACCTGGGAGAGCAGAATCATGCGCACCAGCGGGAAGTCGGGCATGAGGATCACCCCCGCCCCCACCGCAATCAGCAGCGTGTAGAGCCAGTAGAAGATGGGCGCCTCGCGGAAGCGCCGGTTGACGCCGGATTCAAAGCCCAGCCCTTCGCACACCGAGTAGGCCGTCGAAAGCGGCAGGATGCAGGCGGCGAACAGGGAGGCGTTGAACAGCCCGGCGCTGAACAGCAGGAAGGCGTACTCGCCGAAGGGGCGCAGCCCGAGCGCCGCCTCCGCCGCGGTGGTGATGGTGGTGGGCTGCACGCTCCAGATAGCGCCCGCGCAGGCCACGATCACGAAGAAGGCGATCACCACCGTCATGACGCAGCCCACCACCACCTCGACGCGCGATTGCACGTACTCCTTGGCGGTGATGCCCTTCTCCACCACCGCCGCCTGCAGGTAGAACTGCTGCCAGGGAGCGATGGTGGTCCCGACCATCCCGATGAGCATCTCGATATAGCCGGCGTCGAACAGCAGTACCGGCTTGACGCTGTAAAAGGCCGCTTCCTTCCAGTCCGGCTTCACCATGATCCCGGAGATCACGTAGGTGATGTAGAAAACGCAGGCGAACAGGAAGATCTTTTCGACGCTGTGGTAGGTGCCCTTCACCACCAGGAACCACACCGCCAGCGCGCACAGCGGCACCGAGATGTAGCGGCTGACGTGGAAGAGTTCGAGCGAGCTGGCGATGCCGGCGAAGTTGGCCATCACGTTGGTCAGATTCACAAGCACCAGGAGGGTCATCACCAGGAAGGTGACCCGCAGCCCGAACTCCTCGCGGATGAGGTCGGAGAGACCCTTACCGGTGACCGCGCCCATGCGGGCGGACATCTCCTGCGCCACGATCAGGACCAGGGCGACGGGCATCAGGGTCCACAACGGCAGGTAGCCGAAGCGCGCGCCGGCGGCCGAGTAGGTGAAGATGCCGCCGGCGTCGTTGTCCACCACCGCGGTGATGAAGCCAGGGCCCAGCACGGCAAAAAAGATAGCCAGCCGGTAGCGGAGGCGGCTGAAGACCCTGGCGACGGGCATGCGCTATTTATGCCTCAGCACGGAGATGATATCGTCGGCCGTCACCACGCCGCAGAGGCAGCCTTCCTCGTCCACAACGGGAAGGGTCAGGAGGTTGTATTTATCGAAGAGTTCGGTGATGCGTTTCTGTTTCTCGTTTACAGGGACCTGGATGAGGGGCGAGGAGGCCAGGTCCCGCAGCCGCGCGGTTCCGGGGGCGATGAACAGGCGGGGCAGGGGCACCGTGGCGGCCAGGTGCCCGTCTTCATTTACCAGCAGCAGAGTGTTGAGGTTGTCCAGCAGCTCCTCGCTGCCGCGCAGCGCCTCCAGGGCGTCGGCCACGGTGGCGTTCTGGTGCAGAGCCAGGTATTCGGTGTTCATCATGCCGCCGGCGGTATCCTCGCGGTACTCCAGCAGCTCCTCGACCTCGGTTTTGGGCTCGGATTCCATCTCCTCGAGGATTCCCTCGGAGGTCTCCTCCTCGAGTTCGGAAAGCGCGTCGGCGGCCTCGTCCGGGGACATCTCCTCGACGATTTCGGCGGCCCGCTCCGGCTCGAGCGCCTCGAGGATGCTGGCCTGCATCCTGGGGTGGATCTCCTGGAGCGCCTCGGCGGCCACTTCACTGTCGATGGTTTCGACGATGGCTTCGCGCTCGGCGGGACCGAGTTCCTCCATGATGTCGGCCAAATCGGCCGGGTGCAGGATCTCCAATTTCTGGTGGGAGATGTTCAGCCGCAGGCGGCGCTGCGGGTCGGGTTCGACGATGTTGCAGAACTCCCAGCGGATGGAGTTGGGGGAAATGGGGGCCTGGAGCCTGCGGATGAGGCGCTTGGGCAGGGTCCCCTGCAACAGCCGGCGAAGGATGCTGCGGATTCCCACGTCCACTTCCAGCACCCCGAGGTAGTCCGGACCGCCCGGCTCGTGTTCCAGCCGAAAGGTGATGTCGTTGACCCGCACCACCTTGCGGCCGTTGACGTCCACAATCTGCTGGTCCAGCAGGTCGCGGCTGAACCGCAGGGTGTATTCGTCCTCATGGTAGGGGACCAGCTTCTCGTCGCCGAGATGGATGCCTTTTTCGAGGGAGATGAAGGCGATCTGGTCGTACCGGATGGTGAGCCACGTCCAGGCGCCGCCGACCATGAAGCGGTCCACCCGGGAGGGATGCACGAGGGGCACGAGCGCGGCGTCCTTGATGCGGCCGATCCGGCGTCCCCGGCGGTCGTGCACCGGCATACCCAGCAGTTCGGTGAAAAAAAGCAGGGTTTCCGCCATGAGAAACACGTCCAGACGCCAGGACACCTTGAGCGCCGGACTGGCGGCATCGCGAGAGATGGCTGCGCTCTACATGTGTTTCCCGAACGTCTCTTCCAATATGACGCATTCCAGATGGCGGTGGCAACAAAATCGCGAGTGGGAGCGGCGTCAGCGGACGTCTATGGCGTAGGGCATGATGCGGAGCAGCCCGCCCTCCAGTCCGAGCCGCTCCCGGGCCTTTTTGAGCGCCCTGGCCAGGGGTCCCAGCCGGGCTTCCAGGCGGGCTTCGAGATCGGCTTCGACGGCTTCCTCGGCGCCGCGGCGCCTGAGCACGTCCAGCAGGTTGCGGCGGGGCGGATAAGGTTCCAGGGTGACCGGCTCGTCGGGGTCGATGCCGGCCTTCTGCTTCACCAGTTCGACGGCGCGGCCGATGCCGCCCAGCTCGTCCACCAGCCCCCGGGCGTGCGCCTGGGAACCGAGCCAGACGCGCCCCTGGGCCAGCGGCCCAATCTCTTCGACCGGCCTCCGGCGAGCCTCCGCCACCTTGGCCACGAAATCGCGGTAGCCGGCCTCCACGCCTTCCTGCAGCTTGGCCAGCTCCTCGGGGCCCAGCGGCGTGTAGTCCGAGTCGATATCGGCGAAGCGCCCGCGGGTGAGCATATCCTTGGTGATCCCCAGCTTGTTGTAGAAGCCGCGCAGGGTGGGCTTGCCGAAGACCACCCCGATGGAGCCCGTGTAGGTGCCGGGATAGGCGACGATGGGATCGCCGGTCATGGCGATGTAGTAGCCGCCGGAGGCCGCCGAGTCCGACATCGAGATGACCAGCGGCTTTTTCCGGCTCAACAGGTTCATCTCGCGCCAGATCTCGTCGGAAGCGCCCACTTCGCCGCCGGGAGAATCGATCCGCACCACCACGCCCCGGATATCGTCATCCTCGGCCACGCGCCGCAGCAGCCGGATGAAGCCGTGGGCCGTGATGCCGGCTTCCTCCAGGCCGGTGTCGCCGGGGGACCCTCGCATAATGGCGCCCTGGCCCACCAGGAAGGCGATGCGCCGGCCGCTCCGGATTCCCGCCGCGCGCGGCGGCACCTGCATGTAGCGGCGCATCGAGAGCTTCTTTATCTCCCCGGCCTTGAGCCGGTCTTGCAACTCCCCGTAGAGCTGATCTTCAAACCGCAAGGCGTCCACCAGCCCGGCATCCAGCGCCTCTTTGGCGAGGAACGGCCCCTTGTCGATGATGGCGCGCACTTCCTCGGGGCTCTTGCCGCGGCCCTCGGCGATGCGGGCCAACAGGTTACCGTAAAGCTCGTCGAGGATGCTGTTGGTCACCTCCCGGGTGGAGGGACTCATGGAGGTGCGGGTGAAGGTATCGCCAAAGTCCTTGTAATCGCCCGCGGCGGCGATCTGCACATCGATTCCGAGCTTGTCGAGGGTGCCGCGGAAGAACATCAGTTCGGCCCGCATTCCCTTGAGCATCACCGGGTCCTGGGGGCCCAGGTAGATGCGCTCGGCCGCGGTCGCCAGATAGTACTCCCGGGCGCCCGGGCTGCGCAGGTAGGCCCACAGCGGCTTGCCGGACTTGCGGAACTCGACCAGCGCCGAGCGGATCTCCTCGAGTTTCGCCCATCCGGTCTCCACCGAGCGCGGCGCCAGCACTACCGCGTTGATGCGGCGGTCCGCGGCGGCCATGCGCAGCATGTTCCACACGTTCAGTACCGTCGGCCGGCTCTGGCCGCCCAGGAAGGCAAAGGGGAACTCCACCGGCTGGCGCTCCGGGATCTCTCCCTGAAGCGTCAGCACCAGCGTGGAGCCGGATTCGATGGAGGGCGGCGCCGTCTGGATGCGTACCGCGACAAGCGCCACCACGACCAGGACCAGGATCGCCAGAATGGCGCCTGAGAGTAATCCTATGAGAAACTTACCCATGAAAGTTTAAGTAATGGTTTATGCGCCGGTAAGGATCAGGTCGACGCGCCGGCTGACCTCCTGGAGGTACGCCAAATCGCCGCCGGGCAGCTCCACGGTAGCCGGCCCGCGGTAGCCGATTTCGCCCAGCGCGCGGTGAACCTCCTTCCAGTCGATCTCGCCCTCGCGCAGCGGGGTGAACTCGGCCACCCGCTTTGCGAACTTGAAGTCCTTCAGGTGGACTTTCATGATGCGCTTGCCCAGCGTACGGATCCAATCCTGCGAGTAGCCGAACAGCACCACGTTGCCCACGTCGAAGTAAGCCCGCACCCAGGGGCTCTTGAACTGGTCCACGTAGTTGCCGAACTCGATGGGGCTGAGCAGGAACTTGTTCCAGACGTTTTCCACCGCGATCACAACCTTCAATTGTTGTGCCAATGGGATGAGTTTCTTAATCTGGGCGGTGGAACGCGTCCAGGCGTCCCGGTAGCCTGTCTGCTCGTTCACCACGGCGGGGACCAGGAGCACGGCATCGGCGCCCCAGAAGTGCGCGTTGCGCAGGCTGGTCTCCATGCCTTTGACGCTTTCGGCCACCACCGCGGGGTCGGCGGAAGAGAGGGGGAACTTCCAGTGCGCCTGATTCATCACGGAGGTGATGCGCAGGCCGGTGGCTTCGGAGGCCTTCTTGATTTCTTCGGCCCGCCGCTCATCGGGAGTGGTATAGCATTCCACCACCTCGAAACCGGCATCGCGCGCAATCTTGAAGCGCTCGGCGTAGCTCAGGGACCTGGGCTGCACCATTTCGATGATCACGCCCTTCTGGATGGGCAGCCGCGCCGGAGCGGCCGCGGCCGTACTCGCCGCAGCGGCGGCGACAAACGTTCGTCTGGTCATTTCCATTCTCCAGTCACGCTCACTGATACAGACTATGCAACCCCGGTCAGAATCTCATCCACCCGGCTGCTGATTTTCCGAAGGTACTCCAGATCGCCTCCGCGCAGTTCCACCGTAGCCGGACCCCGGTAGCCGATTTCGGCCAGAGCGCGGTAGACCTCTTTCCAGTTCACGGGAATTCTGCGCGGCCGTCCCTCCTGCTGGCCGGGCGCCGGGGGATCCAGGGCTTTCAGGTGAAGCTTCATAATGCGCTTGCCCAGCGTGCGGATCCAGTCCTGAGGGTAGCCGATCGAGGTCACGTTGCCCACATCGAAGTAGGCCCGCAGCCAGGGGCTCTTGAAGTGATCGACGTAGTTGGCGAACTCGAGCGGGCTGAGCAGGAAACGGTTGCCCACGTTTTCCACCGTAATCACGACTTTCAACTGCTCGGCCAGCTTCAGCAGCTTGTTCACCTGCACGATGGAACGCGTCCAGGCGTCCTGGTAGCGGGTCTCTTCATTGACCACCGCGGGCACCAGCAGCACGGCGTCGGCGCCCCAGAAATGCGCGTTGCGCAGGCTGGTCTCCATGCCCTTGACGCTTTCGGCCACCACCGCGGGGTCGGCCGAAGAGAGGGGGAATTTCCAGTGCGCCTGGTTCATCACGGAGGTGATGGGCAGGCCGGTGGCCTCGGATGCCTTCTTGATCTCCTCGGCGGTCCGCTCATCGGGGGTGGTGTAGCACTCCACGACCTCAAAACCGGCGTCGCGCGCGATTTTGAAGCGCTCGGCGTAGCTCAGGGACCTGGGCTGCACCATCTCGATGATCACGCCCTTTTGAATGGGCAGCCGCGCCGGAGCGGCCGCGGCCGTGGTCGCCGCAGCGGCGGCGACAAAGGTTCGTCTGGTCATTTCTTCCTCATTTTCCCGTCAGGCCAACTGCAGCCCTTCCTCCCGTGCCACCTTGCGGATGAAGGCAGCGCCCTCTGTGTACTCCTCCGCGGTCTTGAGATGTTCCAGCATGAGCGGTGCATCGCGCGGCAACTGCGCCAGGCCCCGCAGGTAGGGCCGGTAATCGATACCGCCGCGCCCGGGGACCACTTCCACGAAATGCACGTTCATTTCGACCTTCCACTCCAGGTCCTTGGCGTGGCAGGAGACGATCCAACGGCCCAGCTTCTGGAAGCACTGGGCGGTGAAGGCGGCGTTATCGTAGAAGCGCGCCGGCGAATTGATGCCGTTGCAAACGTCCAGGTGCACCCCGAAGGCCGGGCGGTCGATGGCCTGGATGAGCTCGAGGTAGGAGTCCGGGCCGTCGGGCAGCGCCCAGCCCATGATCTCCAGGGTGAACTTGGTACGCTTCGGTTTCACCGCGTCGATCACGTGGCGGACATTCTCCACCGTGGCATCGAAGAACTCGCGGGAGAGATTCTTGGGGTGCGGGCCGTACCACACGGTGGGATGGAAACTTCCGGCGATATCGACGCAGCAGCGCGCGCCGACGGCTTCCGCCAGGGCCAGCCGCGAACTCACGTAGCGAAGATTTTCGCGGCGTTTGGCGGCGTCGGGATCGAGCATGTTGCGCCAGGCTCCCACCTCCGCGATGACCACGTCTTCGGCGGCGAAGGCGCGCTCGATGGCGCGAATGCGCGCGGTGTCTTCCACTTTGGCGGCGGGGCAGTAGGCGGCGCTGTAGCCCAGGCGGCGATGCTCGCGGGCCAGTTCGGCCGGGTCGGCGGTCTTGAGGAAGACAGGGGCGCCCAGCCGGATGGGGCGGCCGGCGCGCGGCGCCGCGCCCACAGCGGCCGCGCCCGCGGCGGCAAGGAAACCGCGCCGTGTGCTGGCGGTCATGCACATGATTCTACCCCGGCCGGGCCGCGGCAGGGCGATATAATCGAGCTTCGAGAGAAGAGCTATGGCGCAAACAATCGGATTCATCGGACTGGGGATCATGGGCAAGCCCATGTCGAAGAACCTCATCAAGGCGGGGAACAAGCTGGTGGTCTACGACCTGGTTGCCGGCGCGGTGGACGAGGTAGTGGCGGCCGGCGCCGCGCGGGGGGCCTCTTCGAAGGACGTCGCGGCGCAGAGCGACGTCATCATCACGATGCTGCCCGACGGTCCGGAGGTCCAGCAGGTGGTCCTGGGCCGGGAGGGCGTGCTGGAAGGCGCGCGCTCCGGCTCGATCGTCGTGGACATGAGTTCCGTCAGCCCGCTGGTCTCCCAGAAGGTGGCGGCCGCCTGCGCCGAGCGCGGCGTCGAGTTTCTGGATGCCCCGGTGAGCGGCGGCGAGCCCAAGGCCATCGACGGCACCCTGGCCATCATGGCCGGGGGCAGCCAGAAGGTTTTCGACCAGGTCAAGCCGCTGCTGGCGGCCATGGGTTCGTCGGTCATCCTGACCGGGCCCGTGGGCGCGGGCAACGTCACCAAGCTGGCCAACCAGATTATGGTGGCAGCCAACATCGCCGCCATGGGCGAGGCGCTGGTGCTGGCAACCCGCGCGGGTCTCGATCCGGAGGTGGTCTTCAACGCGGTGAAAGGGGGGCTGGCGGGCAGCACGGTGCTCAACGCCAAAGCCCCCATGGTGATCGGCCGCAACTTCCAGCCCGGCTTCCGCATCCGCCTGCACCAGAAGGACCTGCGCAATGCGCTGCAGGCCGCCGAGGCCATGAAAGTGGGACTGCCCATCACCTCGCTGGTGCAGCAGATGCTGATGGCGCTGATGAACGGCGGCAAGGGCGACCTCGACCACTCCGGCATCGTGCAGTTCATCGAGCAGATGGCCGGCGTCGAGGTGCGCAAGCCGGGGACTCAGCCCGCGGCGGCTTCCAAAGCCTGACGGAAATCGGCCAGCAGGTCGCGCCAGTCTTCAATGCCGGCCGAGACGCGCACCAGCCCGTCGGTGACGCCGGAGGCCTCCAGTTCGCGCTCCTGCATACCGGAGTGCGTGGTGGTTTTGGGATGGCAGGCCAGCGTCTCCACTCCGCCTAGAGAGACGGCGTTGCGCGCGATTTTCAGGCGCCGCAGGAAGCTGAAGGCGGCCTGCTTGCCGCCCTTGAAATCGAGCGAGAAGATGCCGCCCGGGTAGTCGCACTGCTGCTCGAAGATGCGCTTCTGCTGGGGGTCTTCGAACAGGGTGGGGTAGATGACGCGGGCGAGCTGCGGGTGGCCGTGGAGCGCCTCGGCCAGCCGCTGCGCGTTCTTGCTCTGCCGGTTCATGCGCAGCGAGACAGTAGGCAGGCGGCCATCCAGCATCCAGCATTCATCGGGCTGAAGAATGTTGCCCAGCATGCCGCGGCGGCTGCGCAGGCGGGCGATGATTTCCGGTTCACCGGCCAGCGCCACCCCTGCCACCATGTCGCTGAAGCCGGAAAGGTACTTGGTGGCGGAGTAGAGCGCGATGTCGGCACCCAGCAGAAGCGGGTGCTGGAAGACGGGGCCCAGAAAGGTGTTGTCCACCATCACGACGGGGCGGTCGGGGTGCGCCTTGGCGGCTTCAGCGGCGCGGCGCAGGTCGGTCATGATGAGGGTGGGGTTGGCTGGGGTCTCAATGAAAACGATGGCCAGGTCGCGCGCGGCGGCGATGGCGGCATCCAGCGCGGCGCCGTCGCCCGAGCGCACCGGGACGCACTTCACCCCCATGGGTTCCAGGAAGTTGTGGATCAGGCCGGTGGTGCCGCCGTAGAGCGGAGTGGTGTAGACGATGGTGCTGCCGGGGCGCGAGCAGGTGACGCAGGCGGTCATGATGGCCGCCATCCCGGAGTTGAACACCGCGGAATCCCGGGCGCCCGGTTCCAGCGGCACGAGCTGGTCTTCGAGAATCTCGGCGTTGGGGTGGGAGAAGCGGGAGTAGATCAGGTCGGCGCGTTCTCCAGGCTCGGGCGGCAGCCGTCCCTGCATCACCGCGAAGGCGTGCTCGGCGGCTTCGGGCGTCGGGAAGACGTAGGTAGAACTCCGGAAGACCGCCGGGCGTGCCGAACCGAACGAGAGCAGGGGATCGAAACCACGGGTCAGGACGGCTGTGCGCGGGCGCACGCCATCGTGGGGATCGCGCTGTACCATAGAAGCTCCTGTCCAGAGTCTACCTACCGTGGGGGAGAAATTTCGGTATGAAGAGTTCACCTGGCCGGAAATCCGGGATGCTGCGGCACAAAACCGCGCCGCGGTAGTGCCGGTGGGGACGGTGGAGCAGCATGGGCCGCACCTGCCCCTGGCAACCGACCTGCTGGCGGCCCTGGAGATTGCCCGCCTGGCGGTAAAGCGGATTCCCGGCGAAGCCGTGCTGCTGCCCGCGGTACCCTACGGCTCCAGCGCGCACCAGATGGACTTCCCCGGCGCCGTTTCGGTGGAGAGCGAAACGGTGGTGCGCTATCTGACCGGGTTAGGCATCAGCCTGGCGCGCCACGGTTTCGGCAAGATCCTGCTGGTGAACGTGGACCGCGCCAACGCGCCCCTGTTGGATGTAGCGGCGCGGGAGGTGACCCGCCGGACCGAGTCGCTCTGCGCCGCGGTGATGTGCTGGAACCTCGTCCCGCCGCCGCTTGCCGAAGAACTGCGGGACCCGGCGGGCATCGCGGCACATGCGGGTGAACTGGAGAGTTCCGTGATGCTCTACCTGCGGGGCGACCTGGTCCGAATGCAGGAAGCGGAACCGGAGGCCGGAGGGGAGCCGCTCTCTCCCACGCTGGTTTTCGACGATTGGCCCAGCCGCTGCTCCCGCACCGGCACCCTGGGCGACCCCACCGGGGCTTCGGCGGAGATGGGCCGGCGCATCGTGGAGGCCGTGGTGAGCCGGCTAGTGGAGGTGATTGCGGAGTTCCGCGCCCGCGAGATTCGCCCCCGCGCGGACCGGCACTGAGGGCCGCGGGCGTCCCGCAAGAGCCGCGGGTGCTTCGCTTAAGATCCGCGAGCGCCCTGCTTAAAGGCCGCCGGCGCCTCGCTTACAGGAACGCCATGGTCTTGATGCCGGAGACGTCGAAGCGCCGCCGGCAGCGCTGGCAGGCTACCTTATCTTCGGCCAGCACCATGTAGCTCTGGGCTTTCTGAAAACGGGCCCGGTCGCGCGCGTCGGCGCCGCCCGGCAGGCGGTCTTTCTTGTTCCGCACCACCCACCGTAGCTGGTAGGTTGCCGCGGTGTGGCAGAAGGGGCAGTTCAGCTCCGCGGGCTTGGTGGTCTGGGATTCGTTGTAAAAGGCTCGCTCGTCCACGTCAGCGTTTCTCGATGGGGATCCACGGCATGCCGTCGGGGTTGCCTTTGTAGTCGGCGCGCGGGCGGATCAGGCGGTTGTTCCGATATTGCTCCAGAATGTGCGCGGTCCAGCCGGACATGCGGCTCACCGCGAACACCGGAGTAAACAGGTCTACGGGAATGCCCAGGGCGTAATAGGTCGAAGCGGAATAGAAATCCACGTTGGGGATGAGGCCCTTCTCCCGCTTCACCTCCTCTTCCATGCGGCGCGACATGCGGAAGAGGCGCTCCTGGCCGGTGCGCCGGCCGAGTTCCTGGGAGAGCACGCGCAGGTGCGTGGCGCGCGGGTCCTCGGTGCGGTAGACGCGGTGGCCGAAACCGGGAATCTTGACCTTGCGCGCCAGGGTGTTGCGCACGCGCTCGGCGGCGGCGTCTTCGTCGGTCAACTGCAGCAGCCAGCGGATGACGTCCTGGTTGGCGCCGCCGTGCAGCGGACCTTTCAGCGCTCCGACGGCGGAGGTGACCGCCGAATAAATGTCGGAGAGGGTGGCGGCGGTGACGCGCGCCGCGAAGGTCGAGGCGTTCAACTCGTGGTCCGCGTGCAGCGTGAGGGCCACGTCGAAGGCGCGGGTCATCAATTCGTCCGGGCGCTTGCCGGTGAGGGTGTAGAGGAAATTGGCGGCAAAGCCCAGTTCGGGATCGCTTTCGACCAGCGGCTTGCCGTTGCGCAGGCGATCGAAGGCCACCACGATGCCGGCGGTCTTGGCCATCAGGCGCACGGCCTTGGCTGCGTTGGCGGCCGGGGACATGTCCTGTGCTTGGGGATCCTCCAACCCGAGCATGGAGACGGCCGTGCGCAGCACGTCCATGGGAACTCCCTGTGGAACCGAGGCCAGAAAATCCAGCACCCGTTGGGGAACCGGGCGTTCGGCCACCAGGCTGCGCTTCAACTCGTCGAGCTGCGCCTGGTTGGGCAGCGCCCCGTTCCAGAGCAGGTAGATGACTTCCTCGAACGTGGCGTTATCGGCCAGCGTGTGGATGTTATACCCGCGATAGCTGAGGACGCCTTTCCCGCCGTCTATAAAACAGATTTGCGATTCGCCGGCGATAACGCCTTCCAGGCCCGCGGCCACAGTTCCCATAGCTTATTCCCCCCTCCATTCTACGAGATGCGCGCAAGGGGGGAGGGGATACGGCGATGCCGCCGGTACGGGCCGGAACTATAGCGCCGGGCAGCCCGGCCAGGGCGAAAAGCCGATCACCAGGGAATTGCGCTCCACCCAGAGCCTCTCGGGCTCTTCTTTGCCGGTGTCCACCGTGAGGATGACGCCGGAACCGCAGGAGCGGCTCTTGACCACCCGAAAGGTACTGGCGTCGCGGCCCTCGGCGGCCCAGTCCTCCAGGAAACTGCGCATGGGGTAAGCCTGGCAGGGGGTTGCCTCGGTGCAGCCCCATAGGGCGTAGGCGGCAGTGTAGTCCTTGGCGGCCAGCAGGTCGAAGAAACGCTCGACCTGGCGCTCCTGGCGGATGTTCCAGAACCAGAACAACAGGCTCCCACCTACCACCAGGACCACCGCCAGGGTGATCAGGGTGTACCGGATGAGTTTCTCGCGGCGCGCGTCTTTCTCGCCGTAGTGATCGAGATAACCGGCCATCGTCTACTTCTACTTGGGCGGATAGGCCTTATCGTAGGCCGCCAGGGCCTCGTCGGTGATGTCCAGCGCGGGTTTGAAGAAAACGGTGTTGGAGATGTCCACCACTACGTCCAGCGCCTTTTCCTCGGCCAGCTTCCGCACGACCTCCTGCATTTTTTGGGTGCTGGTGGAAAGAATCTGGTTCCGCTCGTACTGAACTTCGCTCTGCAGGTCTTCGGTCAAGCGCTGCAAATCGCGCTGCTTCTGCTGGCCCTGGGCGCGAATGTCGATTTCGGCCTGAGGAGTCAGCTTGCCGGCCTCCGTTTGCAGTCTCTGATCCAGGGCCTGCAGTTCTTTCTGCAGCTTCTCGATCTCCGCCTGTCTCGGCTTGTACTTGGCTTCCATTTCGGCCGAAGCCTTCTTAATCTCCGCGGATTCCAGGACGGCGCGCTGCAAGTTGATGACCGCTATCTTGCTCTGCGCGGAAGCCACCTGGGCCAAGGCAAACAACGCGAAGCAGGCGACCGGAAGCCGAAGCCCGGCAGGTACAAACATGCAATACTCCTGATAGTAGGGTTTCTAAATCTCAGGTTAACACAGGAAAAGGCGCGTCTGTTCCGGGGAAACGGGGCCAGTTGCGGCCCTCGGGAACGGGATGCCGGCGCGCCTGATCCGGAGAAACGGGGGAAGTTGCGGCCCTCGGGAACGGGATGCCGGCGCGCCTGTTCCGGGGAAACGGGACCAGTTGCGGCCCTCGGGGACGGGATACCGGCGCGCCTGTTCCGGCGAAACGGAGCCAGTTGCGGCCCTCGGGAACGGGACGCCGGCGCGCCGGGGGTCTCCCCCCCGGCGCTGAGGCGGCGCTTACTCCAGTACGGCCAGGATTTCGTCTTCCCGGAGAATCAGGTATTCCTGCCCGTCGATCTTGACTTCCGATCCGGAGTATTTGCCGAAAAGGATGCGGTCCCCCTGCTTCACATCCAGGGGCACGCGCTCGCCCGATTCCAGCAGCTTTCCGCTGCCTACGGCCATGACCTCGGCCTTCTGGGGTTTCTCCTTGGCCGTGTCCGGGATCACGATGCCGCCGGCAGAGGTCTCTTCGTCTTCCAAGCGCTTCACCAGAACGCGATCGTGTAGTGGACGCATAGTCATCGTTGTGAGCTCCTTTCGAATTATAGGTCCGCTTCGGCCTCCGCGGCAGCCGCCCTCGAGCGGCGGCGGAGGATGTACTTATCGAACTCCACCAGCAGGTACAGACCAGCGCCGAAGGCCACCACGCTGAGCCAATGGCCTGACTCCAGCGGCTGGGTGCCGAACAGGGTATGGAAGACCGGCAGGTACGTGAATGCCAACTGGAAGAGCGCCAGCAGACCGAAGGCCAGCAGGGCGTACCGGTTGCCTGCCAGTCCGGAAAGAGAGAGCGAGGACGACCGCATCGAACGGCAGTTGAACAGGTAGAAGGCCTCGCCCGCCGCCAGCGTGTTCACAGCCACGGTGCGGGCCAGTTCGACGGACTCACCTGCCGAGTAGAGGCGGCCGAACTGAAACAGCGCCCCGGCCGCCAGCACCACCGTAATCGAGAGGATGCGCCAGAGCATCCGGCGCGTGATGATGGGCTCGTCCACGGGCCGGGGCGGCCGGTCCATAATGCCCGCCTCGGCGGGTTCGAAAGGCAGCGCCAGCGCCAGGGTCACGGCCGTAACCATGTTGATCCATAGCACCTGGACGGGCGTGAGGGGCAGCACGTCGAAGAGAAACAGAATGGCCACGATGATGACCAGCGCCTCCCCGATGTTGGTGGGCAGCAGGAACATGATGGTCTTCTTCAGGTTGTCGTAGATGGTGCGACCTTCCCGGACGGCCCGCTCGATGGTGGCGAAGTTGTCGTCGGCCAGCACCATCGCGGCGGCTTCCTTGGTGGCCTCGGTTCCCTTGATTCCCATGGCCACCCCGATATTGGCGCGTTTGAGCGCGGGCGCGTCGTTGACGCCGTCGCCGGTCATGGCCACCACCTGCCCGGAGCGCTGGAGCGCCTCGACAATGCGCAGCTTGTGCTCCGGGCTGGTGCGCGCGAAGATGTCGTGGTCGCGGACCAGCGAGACCAGTTGCTCGTCGCCGGCGGCTTCGAGTTCGCGGCCGGTGACGGCTCTCCGGCCGTTGCCGATCCCCATCTGTTCGCCGATGCTGGCGGCGGTGAGAGCGTGATCTCCGGTGATCATCTTCACGTTGATGCCGGCGCTGACGCACTCCCGAATGGCGGCCTTGGCCTCTTCGCGGGGCGGGTCCATCACCCCCACCAGGCCGAGCAGGGTGAAGCCGCCCTCGAGGTCGCCGGGGTGGAGCCGGCCGTCCCGAGGGGCGCGCCTGGCCGCCACGGCCAGCACGCGGTGACCGCCGGCGGCCAGTTCCTGCTCGACGCGCTGCCAGTACGGGCGGTCGAGTTCCGCCTCGCCGTCGTCGCTCGACTGGCGTTGGGAGAGCGACAGGATCTTTTCCGGTGCGCCATTCACGTAAATGCGGGCGCCGCCGGCGGGCTCGCGGTTCAGGCTGGCGGCGAAACGGCGCTCGGATTCAAAAGGCATCTCGTCCAGGCGCGGGCGCTCTTTTGCTGCCTCCGGCGCCCACAGCCCCGCCTTGGCCGCCAGCACTATCAGGGCGCCCTCGGTGGGTTCGCCCTGGAGCCTCCACTCGCCGGATTCGCGGTCCTGGTGGAGCCGCGCATTGGCCGCCGGCAGCGCGCCGCGCAGCAGTTCCATCAGGGCCGGATGCTCGGCGGGAGAGACCGGACGATCTTCCAGGAGAAACCGGCCCTCGGGGCGATATCCGCTCCCGGTGACCGAGTAGATGCGGCCGCCGGCGGCCACCCGCCGTACCGTCATCTCGTTGCGCGTGAGGGTGCCGGTCTTGTCGGTGCAGATCACCGTTACCGATCCCAGGGTCTCGACCGAGGGCAGCCGCCTGACGATGGCATTGTGGCGCGCCATGCGCTGCACCCCCAGCGCCAACGTGATGGTCATGATGGCCGGCAGTCCCTCCGGAATGGCCGCGACCGCCAGGCTCACCACCGCCAGGAATAATTCGCTCAGCGGCAGGCTGCTGGTGAAATAGCCGAAGGCGAAGACCGCCGCGGTGAGCGCCACGATGGCCGCGGAGAGCGTGCGGCCGAAGCGGTCCACGCTTCGGAGCAGCGGTGTCTTCAGCTCGGTGACCTCCGAGAGCATGACGCCGATGCGGCCGATCTCGGTCTGTTGCCCCGTGGCCACCACTACGGCCTTCGCGCGCCCGGAAGTGACGATGGTGCCGGAAAACAGCATGGAAGCGCGATCGCCCAGCAGGGCTTCCTCATCCACCGGCCGCGGGGACTTTGGTACGGAGGCGGACTCGCCGGTGAGCGCG
>JAWLGN010000085.1:0-18925 GCA_041685075.1 Bryobacteraceae bacterium | reverse complement strand
GGCTCCAGTTCCACGAAGGCGCCGTAATCGGTCACGTTCACCACGCGGCCGATGACGCGCGAGTCGACCGTGTAGCGCTGCTCCACGGTTTCCCACGGGTCCGGCGCAAGCTGCTTGAGGCCCAGGGACACCCGCTCCTTCTGCCGGTCGAACTTCAACACCTTGACGGTGACTTCGTCGCCCACGTGCACGATCTCGGAGGGATGGCCCACGCGCCCGTAGGACATATCGGTTACGTGCAGCAGGCCGTCGATGCCCCCCAGTTCCACAAACGCGCCGTAATCGGTCAGGTTCTTGACCACACCCGTCACCACGGCGCCTTCTTCGATCTGGTCCAGAGTGGCGGATTTGCGCTCGTTCAGTTCCTGTTCCACCGCCAGCTTGCGGGAGACCACCACGTTGCCCCTGCGCCGATTGAGCTTGATCACCTTGACGGGGATGTCCTGGCCGACGAAAACTTCCAGGTTGTGCACCGGCCGCGGATCGGCCTGCGAGCCGGGCATAAAGGCTTTCACTCCGACGTCCACCGATAGCCCGCCCTTCACGCGCCCCAGCACGTGGCCCGAGACGATCAACTGCTCCTGAAAGGCCTTCTCCAGAGTGTCCCAGACCTTTAGGCGGGCGGCCTTGGCGTGCGAGAGGAGCACATAGCCCTCCTGCGATTCGCCCTTATCGATCATGACGTCGACGACGTCGCCTTCTTGCACGGCAACTTCGCCGCTGGGACTCTGAAATTGCTCAATCGGCACCAAGCCTTCGGACTTGTAGCCAAAATCGACGATGACTTCCTTGGGAGTAATCTTCAGGACGGTGCCCTGAAGCATCTCGCCTTCCGCGGGCGGGGCAAAGTGAGTGTAATCATCGAGGAGGTATTCGTATTCCTCGGCACCCGGCTGAATCGCATCCGGTTGCACGTTCTTATTCTCGATGGTCATTCCAACGCCTCCGCGGTTGATGATTTACCGATGGTGGCAAGGCCTTCTGCGGGGAGGCACAGCAACGTGTGAAGCAGGCGCGGCAAGAGTACCCTTAGCACCTTCCCAACCGAAACCAAAGCGCCTAATCACCAGCAAACCACTGACAAAACAGTATGTTAGCAACTATACGCCGATCCAAACGGAAATGTCAATGCCGCTGCCCGTGATCTGCGCCGAGGCTCTCGGTGATCGGGCGGGCAGTCCAGCGCCGGGCAGCAGCCGATTCTTCTTCTCCTTTGCGCCCTCACGGATTAGAATACAGCTAGCCCGGTTGCACGGCTCGGCTTCATAGGAGGTCGTTTATGTTTGACAGCCTCTCCGATCGCATTAAAGCGGACGAGCACCAGGCAGTGAGCAGCACCGAGCGTTTAGTCCGTTGGGCCGTGGTGCTCGTCCTGGCCGTGTTTCTCTTTGGCGGTCTTTATTTTGGAGTGCGGCTGCTTGAGTAGCGCCGCCGGACCGCACACACTACCGCGAAGGTGAAATCCGGTACATGACGGATTTCACCTTCGCCGGATATTCGTTGTTGGGGTTGTACGTTTCAAGGATCGCGTCCACATCCTTGTTTCTGTAAAGCCGCGAGTTGGCCAGCGAAAAGCCCACCTTGTGAATGGCTTCGCTGAGAGAGGCGAATTCTGCCTCCCCGTTCTTCCAGCCAAACAGGTTGTTATTATTCATGGCTTTACCGCCGGTGGACTCGACAAACGAGATACTGGGCAGCAGGCGCCAGTCCAGCCCGTAGGCGTCGGCTGCCTGTACGAAAACGTCCGCCACCTCGACTGCGGGGCAGTCTCGTGCGGCAAAGAACTCCTCCAGCCGCTCCAGCCGCGGATCGTCCGGGGATAGCTCCGGCGTGCTGGCTGCGGCATGCTGATCGGCTACCGGGGAAGGCAGCGCCAGGAGCACAGCGAACAATGCCAGCGAACTGGCCGAAAATTTCCTCATGGCATCTGTCCTCGACCTGTTTTATTTATCAAAGAGCCGGCTGTTGTTGCGGTTGCGGCCCGGAAAAAGCAGACGAAGGTATGGGTGCGATGACCCGTTGGGTGGAGTACGCTATGACATAGCTTGCAATTGTAGCACACTCCGCTGCCGCGTCTCCCCGCATCCGATGAGAGAGTTCATACACTCCGGCGCAACTGTATCTGTGCTCTAATGAACTCTTCACCCGAATGAAACATTGGCCGCTCCGGTGTGCCCTGCTGCTGGCGCTCTCCCTCGATCCTCTACGTGCCGCGGACGTCGAATCGCTGCATGCCTTCGATTTCAACTTTTCGCTCCGCCCCGGCTGGAGCCTGGTGCTCCACACCTATGCCCGGACTTTCGACGACTTGAGCACGTTCCACCAGTTTCAGGCCGGTCCGATTCTCGAGTGGGAGGCCGCTCCGCGCCTCACGTCACTGGTGGGGTACTACATCACGGAGAGGAGGGACCGTCCGGCGGGGAAATTTTTCGAAGAGCAACGCGCCTGGGGCGGGGGCGAGTACAGCCTGTACGAAGCCGGCGGCTGGGAGGTGGTCGAACGGCTCCTGGCGGAGCGGTTTTTTCCCAATGTCGGGGAGGACTTCTGGCGTTGGCGCGTGCGCACCGAGGTAATCCGCAGCACCCCGATTGCCGACCTCTACGCCAGCGGTGAAGCGCTGCGCGCGCGCGGCTCCTTCTTCGGCCGCTACCGCGCCGGGCTGGAATGGAAGCTCCACAAGAGCGTCACCCTGGCCACCGGCTACGAGTTCCGCGATGCCGCCCGCGGCCCCGGCTCCCACCTCATCGTGACCGGCTTCGAGTGGGACGTCCGCTAAGCCGGAGCCGGCCGGCCCGTCTCGCGGCTGGCTGCCACGGCGTAGTAGGCCACCACCGCAAAGCAACCCATCGGCACCAGGTAGGAGATCGCGATGCTCCCGGCAGCGTCGGAGACCGCTCCTTGAACGGCGGTCAGTACGGCTCCGCCCAGAATCGCCATAATCAGGCCCGAACCAGCCAGCTTGGTGTCCTCCCCCAGCCCCCGGACCGCCAGGCCGTAGATGGTGGGGAACATCAGGGACATGCAGCCGGAGATGCACACCAGCGCCACCACCCCGGGATACCCGCCCGCGAAGGCCACCACCAGGCAACACAGCACCGCCAGCAACGATAGCGTGCACAGGATCTGCCGCGGTGTGAAGAAGCTCATCAGCCCGGTGCAGACGAACCGCGAGGCGGCGAACAACACCAGCGCGGCGATGTAGTAGCTGGATGCCTGCTCCTCGTTGACCCCCAGCTCGAACATGACGTAGCGGATGGTGAACGACCACACCCCAATCTGCGCTCCCACGTAGAAGAACTGCGCCACCACGCCCCATAGATAGGTCCGGTTGCGAAGCAAGCGCTTGAGCGCCGGCCCCAGGTGCATGTGGCGGCTTCCGCCCGCCGGCTGGTCCGAGCCGTGCGGCATGCGGCACAGGGCAATCAGAATCCAGATCGCCACCAGAATGAACGAGACCGTCACGTAAGGCCCCATTACCGCCGCCAGCTCGCCGCTTTGAATGCGCACCAGTTCCTCCGCGGGCAGCGCCGCGCGCTCCTCGGCCGAAAGCTGGTTCAGGTTCGATAAAATGAACAGCTTGCTCAGGACGACTCCCAGGATGGAACCAATGGGGTTGAACGATTGCGCCAGGTTGAGTCGCTGGGTGCCGGTTTCCTCCGGGCCCAGCACGATGATGTAGGGGTTGGCGCTGGTCTCCAGTATCGACAGCCCGCCCGCCAGGATGTACAGCGAAACCAGGAAGTGCCAGTACTCCATCGTCTTGCTGGAAGGGTAGAACAGCAGCCCGCCGGCGATGAATAGCGCCAGTCCCAGCAGCACGCCGGATTTATAGGAAAAGCGCTTGATGAAGATGGCCGCCGGGAGTGCAAAGCAGAAGTAGGAACCGTAGAAAGCGATCTGGATCAGGGAGGTTTCAAAGTCCGACATGCTCTGGATGCGCTTGAAAGCGGCCAGCAGCGTATCGGTCATATTGTTGGCCAGCCCCCACCAGGCGAAGCAACTGGTGAGCAGTACGAAGGGCCAGAGAATTCCCCGAGGGACAAGTACAGGTTTCCTGCCGGCGGACGCGGCTTTCGTGGAAGGCGGGACCATGGTGTACCGGATACTAACCCTCAGAGTATCCCATGGCAGGATGGGCGCGCTGCCCGCTGCGGGCAGCGCGCCGCGGGACTACACGACTTTGACGAAAATGATAACCAGGGTGTAGAGCGCCAGGGACTCGATCAGCACCAGGCCCAGCAGCAGGGCGAAGCGGATCGCACCGGCGGCTCCGGGATTGCGCGCCATACCTTCGGCGGAGGCCGCCACGGCCTTGGCCTGGGCGATGCCGCATACCGCCGAAGCGATAGCCATCGAGAAGCCCGAAGTAATGGCCACCCAGTTTACGCCCCCGCCGGCTTCCTGCGCGAACATGGGGCTGGCGAATACGAACAGCACCAGGCACAACAACATCAGCTTTGCGTTCATCTGTTTCTCCTACGTTTTAAGATCGCCCGCAGGAGGTGGTTCCCGTCATCCTCTTGCAGCCGGGCTCACACTGAACGGGCGGCATGAAGCCTTGGGCGATTAATGGTCGTTCGCCACCGCTCCGCCCACGTACATCATGGTCAGGAGGGTGAAGATATAAGCTTGCAAGAATGCCACGAAGACGTGCAGGCCCATGAACATGGCCGGCACCAGGAAATACGTCAGGCTCAGGAAAACCAGGAACACCTGCTCGCCCGCATACATGTTGGCGAAAAGACGGATGGTGAGGGAGAGCGGCCGCGCCAGATGGCTGATGATTTCGATGGGGATCATCAGGGGCGCCAGCAGAGGCATGGGGCCGGCAAAGTGCTTCATGTACGACCATCCGCCCTGCGCCTTCAAGCCCATCAGGTTGTAGTAGCCGAAAGTGGCCAGCGCGCAGCCCAGCGGCACCGAGGGGAACATGGTGGGGGACTCGAAGGTGGGGAAGGTCCCGATCAGGTTGGCGAACAGGATGAAAAAGAAGATGGTCCCGAAGTAGGGCAGGTAATTGGGACCGTGTTCCCCCACCTGGCCTTGCGATTCTCCGCGCAGGAAGGTGTAGACGACCTCGAACAGATGCTGGAAGACGCCCGGCCGGTCGGCCGAAAGGCGTGGTTTCAACAGCGCGAAAACCACCACGATGACCGCCACCACGGCGATCTGCAGGGTGACGAAATCCGCCCAGGGGCGCGGCTCGGGCGGCATCCCTACCAGGCCCAGAAAGGTGTTGCCCACCCCGGCCAGGTGGTCGTTCAACACGGTTGTCAGCCAAAACGCTTCAGTGCCTGCCATAGACCAGCTCGAACAGGATTTCCAGCACGACGGCCGCGGCGGCGACGAACAGACCCGCCAGCGCGGCCGCAAGACTTAGCGTGGAACTGATTACTATAACATAGGCTCCCGCGCCCAGCAGGAGGTATCGCAGCCCCAGGAAGACGGCCATCCGCGCGCGGGGGGGCTTGCCCGAGGCGGCCGAGTTGCCCAGCGCCTCCACCAGCCGCTTCAGCCAGATGAAGTTCAGATACGACGCCCCGGCGCCCAGCAGAAATCCGCCCCCGGCGGGCAGCCCGCCGGCCACCGCCGCCGCCGCGGTCCCCGCGCCGCCCAGCACCAGGGTGGTGCGCCGGATGCGGTCTACCGCCTGGATGTAAATGGCCTCATCCGTCATCGCGCGTGTCCCGCTGAACCTGGCGGATGAGCTGGATGAAGCCCGCCGCGATCCCCAGGATCAGGAAGGGAATGTAGAGGAAGTCGGTGCCGAAAGCCCGGTCCAGCAGGTAGCCGATCAGGTAGCCGACAAAGGTCGCCGCGGGGAGCAGAAATGCCAGCGAGGTGTACTCCCCCACCTGCACCATGAAGTTGCGTTTGCGGCGTGCCACATCCTCATCTTCGCACGGACCTGCCGGCCAGGATTTCGCGCGCGCGGGCGGCGGTCTCCTGGACGAGAAAGCCCATCCGCGGGCGCGAGGGTTCCAGGTCCGGCCGCACGCCGTGCTCCTCGAGCGCTTCGGTGGTGGTGGGTCCGATGGAGGCCGCGACGGCGCGC
Source organism: Bryobacteraceae bacterium (assembly GCA_041685075.1). GTDB lineage: Bacteria > Acidobacteriota > Terriglobia > Bryobacterales > Bryobacteraceae > JAMCRM01. Next base: position 12,870 of record JAWLGN010000085.1, on the reverse strand, counting down.
GACAAGCCCGCCCGGAGGGTATCGCCGCCGATGCCGCACCCTTCCGCCACCCGGAACAGGTTCACCGCGTGAACGGCGGTGGTAAACAGGACTACATCGGCTTCCCCGCGGGCAATGCGGGCGGCGGCTTCGCGCAGCGGCGCGGTGTCCTCCGGCAGGTCCCAGCCGTAGATCCGTACGGGGGTCACCTCGGCGCCGGGCGCGCGCAGGGCATCGAGCAGTTCCAGGTTTGACCGCCCATACTCCTGCACCGCGATACGGCGCTCGGGGCGGCCCTCGATGGCGGCCACGAGTTCCCTCCAGGTGTTCGGTTCCGGCGCGGTGATCTGCGGCTGCAGCCCCATTTCCCGCAGCGCCGCCACGGGCTTGGGGCCGCGCGCCACCACGGTGAGGCGCCGCAGGGCCTCGGCAAAGCGCTCGGCCGGATAGCGCGTGGCCAGCATCTTGTGCAGCAGGCGCGTGCCGACGCCCGTCAGCAGAATCATCATCTCGAAACCGCCGGCGAAGAGGCGTTCGGCGAAAGCGAAGATCGCTTCGTCGGGTTCGAGCGGCACCTCCCGCATCGCCGGGGCCAGGAACGGCTCGCCTTCCTGGTTGCGGATCAATCGCTCCATCTCCACCGCGCGGCGGCTTTCAAACGCGAATACCCGGAGGCCGGCTAACGACATGGTTATTAGATTCGGAGCGGCGGCCGGCGGTTCAGGTGCTTGGATTCGGCGCGGCGACGCTATCATAGAGGATCATGTTTCCCGCGGCCGTATCCTATCGGCTCAACTCGGGCCCCTACACCAGCCACACCCTCCTGCTGGAGGCCTTGCCGGCCGAAGGCCAGGGGCGGGCGCTGCTGGACGTGGGTTGCGCCGAGGGGTACCTGGGGGAAATCCTGGCGCGCCGCGGCTACCAGGTGACCGGCATCGACCTGCCGCGCCCCGGGCGCACGAACTTCCCCGGTTCGGTGCGGCTGATCGAAGCCGATCTCGACGCGGGCGTCCCGGATGCCGGCCGGTTCCACTACATCGTCTGCGCCGACGTGCTGGAGCACCTGCGCCAGCCCGGCCGCAGGCTCGCCGAGTTGCGCGCCATGCTGGCCCCCGGCGGGCGGCTGCTGGCCTCCCTGCCCAACAGCGGCCATGCCTGGTTTCGCTGGAACGTGGTGCTGGGCCGCTTCCCGCAGGACGACCGCGGCCTCTTCGACCGCACGCACCTGCACTTCTATACGTGGAGCGGCTGGGTGGACCTGTTCCGCCGGGCGGGCTTCGTTATCGAGGAGGTGCGCTGCTCGGGCGTACCCGTGGGGCTGGCCCTGCCGCGCTGGAACGGCAGCCTGGCCGTACGCGCGCTGGAACGCCTCTCCTTCCTCACGGCCCGGATGTGGAAGACCATGCTGGCCTACCAGTTCGTCGTGGTGGCGCGGCCGGAGGGCGATCCGTGAAGATCGCCAAGCCGAAGGTCGTGGTGGTGATGCCGGCTTACAATGCCGCCCGAACCCTCCACATGACCTACGCGGATCTCCCGCACGAGATGGTGGACCTGGTCATCCTGGTGGACGACGGCAGCAAGGATGAGACCGCCCGCATCGCGCGCGAACTCGGGCTGGAGTTGTTCGTGCACGACCGCAACTACGGCTACGGCGCCAACCAGAAGACCTGTTACCGCGAGGCGCTCAAGGCGGGCGCCGATATCGTGGTCATGGTGCACCCGGACTACCAGTACGACCCGAAGCTGCTGCCCGAGCTCATCCGACCCATCCGGGAGGGCGAGGCCGACGTGGTGCTGGGGTCGCGACTGATGGGCACCAGCCCGGTGAAGCAGGGGATGCCGTGGTGGAAGTACGCCGCCAACCGCTTCCTTACCGCGCTCGAGAACCGGGTCTTCGGCCTGCGGCTTTCCGAATACCACACCGGCTACCGCGCCTTCCGGCGGCGCGTGCTGGAATCGGTGAACCTGGAGATGAACTCGGACGGTTTCATCTTCGACCAGGAGATCCTGGCGCAGATCGTGGAGCTGAAGATGCGGATCACCGAAGTTCCGGTGCCCACGCGGTACTTCCCGGCGGCATCATCGGCGAGTTTCATCCAGAGCAGCGTCTACGGGCTGTCGATTCTGTGGCTGCTGGCGCGATATCTGGCGCACCGGCACGGCATCGCGCGGTCGCGGCAGTTCGACAGCCTGGAGCGGCGCTACCGGGGCGCGGCGTGAGACACCCGCGCGGGCGTGGGCCCACCATGGCCCTGGACTGCGCGCTGATTCTGATCCTGGCCGCCGCGCTCGTCTGGCCCCTGTTTCAGGCAGGGTACCTGCGGAACTGGGGATCCATCGAGAGCACCTTCATCGCCGACGCGCGGTTCCTCGCCGAGCACTGGCCGCATCCGCGCTGGCAGCCCCTGTGGTACTGCGGCACGCGCTTCGATTACATCTATCCTCCGGCGCTGCGCTACGGCGCCGCGGGGATCGCGCTGCTGCTTTCCCTCCGGCCGGTGGAGGCCTACCACACCTACGCGGCGCTGTTGTTCTGCATGGGGATTGCGGCGGTCTACCTGCTGGCGAGGGTGGGCAGCGGTTCGCGCGCCGTGGGCTGGTTCAGCGCGGTGGCTGCGGCGCTGCTCTCGCCCACGTTCCTGTTCCTGCGCTCCTTCCGCGAGGACTCCCCGTGGATGGTGCCGCCGCGGCTGTGGGTGCTGGTGCAGTACGGCGAAGGGCCGCACATCGCCTCGCTGGCGTGGCTGCCCCTGGCCCTGGTGCTGGCCTGGATAGGGCTGCGCCGGGGCCGGCCGCTCGCCCTGGCAGGAGCGGCCGTAGCCGCCGCCCTGGTGGTGTCGCACAACTTCTACGGCGCCACGGCCCTGGCGATGCTCTACCCCGTGCTGGTCTGGAGCCTGTGGGTCACCCTGCGGGAGCGGCGCGTCTGGCTGCGCGCGGCGCTGGTGGCGGGGTTGGCCTACGGGCTGACCGCCTTCTGGCTGGTGCCCTCCTACGTGGAGGTCACGCTGCGCAACATGCGGCTGGTTGCCCAGCCGGGCAATGCTCCTTCCGTAGCGCTGCTGGCCGCCGCATCGGTACTGTTCGCCCTGGCGACGAACCGCTGGGCGCGGGGCAAGGCCGAACTCGCCTGGCCCGTGTTCCTCGCGGGCGGCGCGGCGCTGTTCGCACTCACGGTGCTGGGCCGTTTCGCTTTCAATTTCCGGGTGATGGGGGAGCCGCACCGCCTCGTGCCGGAGCTGGATATGCTGCTGATCGTCAGCGCCCTGGAAGTCATGCGGCGATGGTGGAACCGGCCGCCAGGACTGCGCCGCCTTGCCGCGCGGACGGCGATCTCGGCGGTGACGGTATTGTCGTTTGCCACCGCCGGCGGCTTCCTGCGGCATGCCTGGGAACTTTACCCGCCCGAGCGCGATTACGAGCAGCGCGTCGAGTACCGCATGCAGCAATGGATGGCGCGCCACATGCCCGAAGCGCGCGCGCTGGTCTGCGGGTCGGTGCGCTTCTGGTATAACGCCTGGAACAACCTGGCGCAGGTTGGCGGCGGCTCCGAACAGGGGATCAGCCACGCCTACCTCCCCATGGCGCAATGGGAGATCATTCAGGGGACGGACCCCGAAACCGCCGCCGCCTGGCTGGCGAGCCTGGGGGCCGATGCCGTCATCGTGCACGACCGGCAGTCCCAGGAGATCTACCACGACTTCCCTGACCCGAAGAAGTTCGCGGGCGCGCTCGAGGTGCTCTACGACGATGGCGAGGGGAACACCATCTACCGGGTGCCGCGGCGTTTCCCGGCGCCGGCGCGGGTAGTGGACCGGAAGCAGGTGGAGGCGCTCCGGTCTCCGCGCTCGGGCGACGATCTCGCTGCCCTGCAAGCCTACCTGGCCGCGGTGGAGCAGGGCCCCGCAGCTCCCGCCGCCATCGCCTGGCACGGCAGCGACGCATTCTCGGTGCGCGCGAAACTGGAGCCCGGGCAGGCGGTGCTGGTGCAGGTGACGCACGACGCGGCGTGGCGCGCCTATGCCGCCGGCCGGCGGCTGGCCATCCGGCGCGACCCGCTGGATTTCATGCTGGTGGAGGCTCCTCCGGGCGAGCAGGAGATCCGGATGGTGTTCGAACTGCCGCTCGAGAACATTGCCGGACGCGCCCTATCCACGTTGAGCGCGCTGGCAGTGCTGGGAATGGCGCTGTGGGATGTTCGCAAGCGCCGCGCGGCCTCTACAGCCCGAACTCGATCCCCTGGGCGAGCGGCAGCTCCGACGACCAGTTGATGGTCGTGGTCTGGCGGCGCATGTAGGCCTTCCAGGAGTCGCTGCCGGCTTCACGCCCGCCGCCGGTTTCCTTTTCACCGCCGAAGGCGCCGCCGATCTCCGCGCCGCTGGTGCCGATGTTGATGTTGGCGATGCCGCAATCGCTGCCGCGATGGCTCAGGAAGGTTTCGGCCGCCGTCAGGCTGCGGGTGAACATGGCCGAAGCCAGGCCCTGCGGCACGTCGTTGTGCCAGGTGATGGCCTGTTCCAACTCGTCGAACTCCATCAGGTGGAGGATGGGGGCGAAGATCTCCTCCCGGACCACGGGCATGTAGTGGCGGGAGCGTACCAGCGCGGGTTCGACGAAACAGCCCCGGAGGTGACGGCCGCCGTAGACGATCTCGCCACCCTGCTGCCGGATGGTTTCGAGGCCCCGCATCATCTCCTCGACCGCGCGGGAGTTGATGAGCGGGCCCATGAGCGTTTCGGGCTCCAGCGGATCGCCGATGCGCACCTGTTTGTAAGCCTTCACCAGGGCTTCGGTCAGGCGCCCGGCGATGCCCCTCTGCATGAACAGGCGCCGCGTGGTGGTGCAGCGCTGCCCCGCGGTCCCCACCGCGCCGAACACGACGGCGCGCAGCGTGAGATCGAGATCGGCGTCGTCCATCACGATGATGCCGTTGTTGCCGCCGAGTTCCAGAATAGTCCGGCCCAGGCGGCGGGCCACGGTTTCGGCCACGTGCCGGCCCACGGCGGTCGAGCCGGTGAAGCTGACCAGCGGGACGCGCGGGTCGTTGAGGATGGCCTCTCCCGCCGTGCCGCTGGGGCCGATCACCAGGTTGAACACGCCCTCAAAGCCGTGGCGCGCCAGCACGCGATGGCAGATCTTCTGCACCGCCACGGCGGCGAGCGGTGTTTCCGACGATGGGCGCCACAGCACGCAGTCGCCGCACACGGCCGCGATCAGGGCGTTCCACGACCACACCGCCACCGGGAAGTTGAACGCCGTGATCACGCCCGCCACCCCCAGCGGGTGCCACTGCTCGTACATGCGGTGGCCGGGGCGCTCGCTCGCCATGGTGAATCCGTAGAGCTGGCGAGAAAGGCCCACGGCGAAATCGGCGATGTCGATCATTTCCTGCACTTCGCCCAGACCTTCAGCCAGGATCTTCCCCATCTCCATGCTGACCAGCGTGCCCAGCGCGGCCTTGCGGGCGCGCAACTCGTCGCCGATTTCGCGCACCACCCGGCCGCGCAGGGGGGCGGGCACCATACGCCAGGAGCGGAACGCATCAAGCGCCATCGCCATCACGCGCGCGTATTCCTCCGGCCCGGCCTGCCGGACGGCGGCGATGGGCGCGCCCGTGGCGGGATTCACCGAGGGGAGTTCATCGCCGGAGCAGGCGATGAACTCCCCGTGGGATGCGCCCTGGTTGAGCGGCTCGATCTCCAGTTCCTCGAGGATGCGTGCGGCATTCATGGCTGCGGGCCCTTGAGCCACCGCTCGAAGAAGCCCTGCCACGCCGGATCGATGTTGGGACCGTTGGCGCGGTGGCCGTCGGCGGTGGAGGCGAATTGAATGCGCTCGGGAATGCCGAGCAGTTGGTAGACTTCGCGGGCGCGGTTGAAGTAGCCCCAGCTCTGCAGGTCGTCGGAGTCGCCGCCGCGGTCTTCCGATTGGCTGCCGCCGATGAGCAGGAAGGCGCGCGGGGCGGTGAGGGCCATCAACTCGTGGTGATCGTGCTCGAAGCCGGGACGCTCCGGGTCGGGGTTGAGCAGGCTCAGCACGGTGCGCTCCTTGGTGGGGATATCAGGGAAGGGGCGCAGCCAGTCGAGGTACCAGGGCGCGTACCAGTTGGTGCCGCCGTTCACGGCGATGTGAGGGTCGAGCGCCACGGTGGCCTGGAATTCGGGGGCGAAGGCGGCCACGTAGACCGCGGCCTTGGCGCCCAGGGAGAAGCCGATGAAGCCCAGACGCTTGCCGTCCACCTGCTTCAGAGAGCGCAGGTACTCGGCCTGGCGCCTGGCGTCGTGCACCATCTTCCCCATCGGCAGCCAGTGGCCGAAGCGTTCGTAGAGCAGCTCGCTGGCGGGCGATCTGGAGGCGCTGTCGCGGTAATGGCGGATGAACGACCAGCTCGTGAGCACGACGTAACCGCGCTCCGCCAGCCACTTGCCCCACCAGTCCTCCGGCCGCCGGTAGTCCGGGGTGCTGGAACTCCAGCAGACCACCGCGGGGAAGGGACCGTCGCCCTGCCCGCGCGGCAGCAGCAGGACGTGGTGCTGCCAGAAATCCCGTTCGATGGGGAGGTCGATCTCCATGCGGGTGTAGCGCTCGAGCTGTTGGGTGGAGACGACCCGGGCGCGGCGGATGTCGCCGAACCACTTGCGGTCCTCGGGCGCCGGTTCGAGCTTGCCCAGGATCCTGGTCCACAGAGAGAGGATCTCGGGGCGGCGTTTCTCCCACCAGTCGCGGGGACCCTCGAGGCCCTCGACGAGCGAGGGGATGATCTCCTTCTCGGCCCCGGGTTCGGGCGCCGGACTGCGGCTGGAGGTGACCTTGTGTTGGTTCAGGCGTGTGGAATCGCCGGCGGCGGGCAACACCAGCAGCGCGGCAATGCAAACGGCAGGGAGAATCCTCATGTGGTGTTTGATTATAGCCGAGAGACGCGGCGCCGGGTGCTTACGATGGCCACCCCGAGGGCGGTCTGGAAGACCAGCGCCCCGAAGAGCCACGGCCCGGCGGCGTTGTAGCGGCGCGCCTCGCGCCAGTCGCCGTGCGCCATGGCCACCAGGCTGTGGGACATGCCGCAGAGGGCGCAGGCGCCGCCGGAGAGGCGCGCCGGACAGGCGGGCAGCCGGCTGAGCATGCCGGAATCGAGCGACCCCTCATCCAGCGTGGCGGCCGCCGTCAACAGCACCGCCGCCACGCACGCCAGGACCACCGCCACGGCCGCGAAGGCGCGGCGGACCACCTCACAGCACCCCGCCGCCGATGGCCAGCCGCACAACCCCCATCACGGTGGCGATGCCGGTCAGCGCCAGCGCGGCCTTGGCATTCCCCCGCGAACCCGCCGGCGCGCTCGCAAACACCACGATGGCGAGGATCAGCCCGACTACGGCAAAGGGCACCACCAGCCAGTTGAGCGCACCCAGGCAGGGAAAAAACGCCACCAACGCCGCCAGAATCGCCAGGATTCCCCAGATCAGGGCGATGAGTTGCATGCGATGCTCTCCAGCGTGCGCCTTACGGCCGCGATATGACGTCGTCGCGCGTTACGGTTTCGCCCCCCACCCTGGTCTTCTCGTTTTCGATCAGGGACTTGAAGCGGATCATGTCCTCGTCCATCAAGTGCCGGGGGTCAGAGCCGAAGATGGCGGCCGTGGCGTGCCCCAGGGCTCCCGCGGGCGGGTTGTAGGACATCTGAATATCGAGCTGCGTGCCGCCCTGCGCGTTGGGCCGGAAATGCACCCTGCCGGCGCTCTCCACCAGGGATCCCGGCTCGCTCTTCCATGCGATCAGGCTGTTGGGTTCCTGGCGGGTGATGACGGCGTTCCACTGCACGGAGAGCCCCGCCGGGCCGGAGGCTATCCAGTGGGAACGGCCGTTGCCCAGGTCGCGCACCTCGCGGATGTGCGGCATGAAGCGCGGGAAGTTCTCGAAGTGAGACCAGAAGGTGTACACCTCCTCGACCGGGGCGTCGATGTTCAGGGTCTTGCGAATTTCCACCGCGCGGCGGCCGGCGCCGACGCCGAACAGGCGCTTGAATTCGAGATTGGTGATGGCGCGCAGCAGGGCCGCCGAGCCGATGCCGGTCAGGACGTGGCCCAGGGTGTCGCGCCGCACCACGCCGCCGATGGCCAGGCCGCCGCCCAGGCAGGACATCAGGAAGCGCAGCGATGGCGACCAGTTGCTCTGCATCACCTCCCAGCGGTGGCCGGGGCGCTTTCCGCCGCCCTGGAGCGACGAAATATCTCGCTCGCGGTGCACCTCCAGGCGATTCTCCACGCCTTTAACGCCGCTGATTCCGCCCACCTCGGCGATCAGCCGCTCCACCTCGTCGTGCAGAATGGGACCGCTCAGGATGACGTGGCCGTTGTGCACCGTCACGTCGATGGCGCGGGGATGCGAGACGATGCGGCCCATCCGGGAGCGCACGCGATCGGCGAGTTGCCGGTCATCGATCGCCGCCTCCTCCTCGTGCTTCCGGAAGGCGCCGCGCGCCTCCGCGGTGAGCCCCACCACGCGATCGCGAAGGTTGCGGCCCGTGGTATCCAGCGCGTCGCCCGAGCGCTTCCAGTAATGGACCGCCTTGTCGCGCACCAGCGCGCGGCGGCGCCGGCCGCGGCCGGGGTCGAGGAAGTACATCAGGCCGGCGCCCAGCGTAGCGCCGCCGATGAGAGTTCGTTGCATGCCCATGTTCCCTCCTAAAGTGCTGCCACATGGGCAGGCGTGCAAGGAACCGGCCAGTGGGCGGCTGATAACCGCGCGCCGGACGGCCGGATGGCGTCCCGCGCGGTCGCCAGCTCCAGCGGGCGAAACGGCACTGCGTGAAATCATACGCGTGCGGGGCTCGTCTATTATATTTCTCATGAAACTTGTCGCGCTCTTCACACTGGCGGCGTCCGCCATGTACGCCGGGAGTTTCGCCGGGTCCGAAGCTCTCGATGCGGCCGTGGAGGAGGCCATCGAAAAAGGCCGCATTCCCGGGGCCGTGCTGGTGGTCGGCCACCAGGGGCAGATCGTGCACCGTAAGGCGTACGGCAACCGCGCCCTGGTGCCGCGCCGCGAGCCGATGACACGGGACACCATCTTCGATTGCGCTTCGCTGACAAAAGTAGTCGCTACGTCGGCCTCGTTGATGACGCTGTTCGAAGAGGGCCGGTTCCGGCTGAACGACCGGGTTACCGAGTACATCCCGGAATTCCAGGGCGGCCACAGCCAGATCACCATCCGGCACCTGTTGACGCACTTTTCCGGGCTGCGGCCGGACGTGGATCTCTCGCCACCCTGGAGCGGCTACGAGACCGGTATCAAGCTGGCCTTGATCGATAAGCCGGTGGCGGGGCCGGGCGAGCGCTTCATCTACAGCGACATCAACTTTCTGGTGCTGGGCGAGCTGGTGGAGCGGCTGAGCGGGGAGCGCGTCTCGGAGTACTCGCGCAAACGCATTTTCCTGCCGCTGGGGATGAAGGACAGCATGTTTCAGCCGCCCAAGTCGCTGCTGCGGCGCATCGCTCCCACGGAGCGCACGGGCCGCAACGGCCCGGTGCTGCGCGGCACCGTGCATGACGAGACCACGCGCTTCATGGGCGGGGTGGCGGGCCACGCGGGGCTGTTCTCCACGGCCGACGACCTGGCGCGCTTCGCCCAGATGATTCTCAATCGCGGCAAGCTGGGGAAGACGAAACTGGTCAGCCCCCTGACCATCGAGAAGTTCACCACCCCGCAATCCCCGCCGGACCAGCACATCCTGAGGGGACTGGCCTGGGACATCGACTCTCCCTACTCCAGCACGCGCGGGGAGCTGTTCCCGGTCGGTTCCTACGGCCACACGGGCTTCACCGGCACCTCGATGTGGATCGACCCGGTGACCCAGTCCTACGTCATCCTGCTGACCAACGCGGTGCATCCCAAGCGCGGGCAGGCCGTCACCGAGTTGCGCGGCAAGGTGGCCACCGTGACCGCCGCGGCGCTGGGAATCGACGTGCAGGATGTGGCCCTCACCGGCTATAGCGAGACGATCGTCGGGGCGGGGCGGCGCCGCGACGTGGCGCGCAACGGCGAAACCCTGACCGGCCTCGACGTGCTGGAGGCCGAAGGCTTCCAGCGGCTCCAGGACCAGCGCGTGGGGCTGATTACCAATCACACCGGCATCAACCGCCTCGGCAAGCGCAACGTGGATCTGATGCTCCAGGCGGGCGTCAAGCTCGCCGCGCTGTTCGCTCCCGAGCACGGCTTTGCGGGCGTGGAAGACCGGGACAACCTGGAGGACACCGTCGATCCCGCCACCGGCATCCGGGTGTTCAGCCTCTACGGCAAGACGCGGCGGCCCACGCCGGAGATGCTGAAGGGCATCGACGCCCTGGTCTTCGACATCCAGGACGTGGGAGCGCGCTTCTACACCTACATCACCACCATGGCCTATGCGATGGAAGCCGCGGCCAAGGCCGGCATCCGCCTTTACGTGCTCGACCGGCCCAACCCCATCAACGGCGTGGACGTGGAAGGCCCCATGCTCGACGCGGACAAGACCTCCTTCGTGGGCTACTACCCCATTCCGCTGCGGCATGGCATGACCCTGGGGGAGTTGGCCCGCATGTTCAACGCGGAGAACGGCATCGGCGCCCGGCTCGAGGTGGTGCAGATGAAGGACTGGCACCGGGGCGACTGGTTCGACGCCACGCGGCTGCCCTGGGTGAACCCCTCGCCCAACCTGCGCGGCTTGAACGCCACACTGCTCTACCCGGGAGTGGCGATGCTGGAGTACTCCCCGAACTACTCGGTGGGGCGGGGCACCGACGCCCCCTTCGAGCAGGCGGGAGCCGAGTTCGTCTCGGGGCGCGACCTGGCGGAGTACCTGAACAAGCGCCTCATCCCCGGGGTGCGGCTCTACCCCACGGTCTTCAAGCCCGCGTCGTCCAGGCTGGCGGGCAAAGAGATCCAGGGGGTGCGCTTCGTGGTGACCAACCGGGAGGCCTTCAGTCCCTCGCGCCTGGGCATCGAGATCGCCGCGGCCCTGGAGCACCTTTCCCCGGGGTCCATCGACCTGGCGGCCAATGCCCGGCTGATCGGCAACAGCGCCGTGATGGATGCCATTAAGGCCGGCGACGATCCGCGCGTCATCCAGCAACGCGTGGACGAGGAGCTGCGGCCTTTCCTCGAAAAACGGTCCAAGTACCTGCTGTACTAGGCCGCCCGGCCGCCGCCTGCCGGCCGCGCTGAAGCCCGTCCAAAGATCGCAGAGGCGCACCTCGGAAATCGGGTCTGAAACCTGACATAATTTTGTTTACGTGACAGTGCTGCACGGACCCCTTTTCCATGCCCAAGAGAACCGACATCGATAAAATCCTGATCATCGGATCTGGGCCGATCATCATCGGCCAGGCCTGCGAATTCGACTACTCCGGGACGCAGGCCTGCAAAGCCCTCCGCAAGCTGGGCTACAAGATCGTGCTGGTGAACTCGAACCCGGCCACCATCATGACCGACCCGGGGATGGCCGATGTGACCTACATCGAGCCGCTGACGCTCCCAAGCCTGACGCAGATCATCGCCCAGGAGCGCCCGGACGCCCTGTTGCCGAACCTGGGCGGCCAGTCCGGCCTGAACCTGTGCGCGGAACTGCACCGCGCGGGCGTGCTGGAGAAGTACGGGGTCGAGGTGATCGGGGTGCAGGCGGACGCCATCGAGCGCGGCGAGGACCGCATCGCCTTCAAGGAAACCATGAGCCGGCTGGGTGTCCCCATCCCCAAGAGCGCGCCGGCCTATTCGGTAGCCGAGGCGGAACGGATCGCCGCGGAGTTGGGATACCCGGTGGTCATCCGGCCGGCTTATACGCTGGGCGGCACCGGCGGCGGCCTGGTCTACAACGTCGAGGAGTTGCGGCTGGTGGTCAGCCGCGGGATCGCCGCCAGCATGGTGGGGCAGGTGCTGGTCGAGGAATCCGTGGTGGGCTGGGAAGAGCTGGAACTGGAGGTGGTGCGCGACGCCAAGAATCGGATGATCACGGCGTGCTTCATCGAGAACGTGGATGCCATGGGGGTGCACACCGGCGACTCGTTCTGCGTGGCGCCCATGCTGACCATCGCGCCGGAGGTGCAGGCGCGGCTTCAGGAGATGGCCTACAAGATTGTGGAAGCCATCCAGGTGATCGGCGGCACCAACGTGCAGTTCGCCCACGATCCGCGCAGCGGGCGCATCGTGGTGATCGAAATCAACCCGCGCACCTCGCGCTCCTCGGCGCTGGCCTCGAAGGCCACCGGTTTTCCCATCGCGCTGGTTTCCTCCATGCTGGCCGCCGGGATGACGCTGGATGAGATCCCCTACTGGCGCGAGGGTACACTGGACCGCTACTCGCCTTCGGGCGATTACGTGGTGGTGAAGTTCGCCCGCTGGGCCTTCGAAAAATTCCGCGGCTCGGTGGACCGGTTGGGAACCCAGATGCGCGCCGTGGGCGAGGTGATGAGCATCGGCCGTACCTACAAGGAGGCGCTGCAGAAGGCCATCCGCTCTCTGGAGACGGGGCGTTACGGGCTGGGCTTCGCCAGGGACTACCACACCCGCACGCTCGAACAGTTAACCGAGATGCTGCGCCACGCCACCAGCGAGCGCCAGTTCATCATGTACGAGGCGCTGCGCAAGGGCGCGAGCATCGAGTTGCTGAGCGCCATCACGTACGTGAAGCCGTGGTTCATCCAGCAGATGAAAGAGCTGGTGGCGCTGGAAGAGGAGATCCTGCGATACCGCGGCGGGACGCTGCCCGACGAGTTGCTGGTGCGCGCCAAGCGCGACGGCTTCGCCGACCGCTACCTGGCCGGACTCACCGGAACGCCGGAAACCGAAATCCGCCAGCGCCGTCAGCGGCTGGGCGTGGTGCAGAGCTGGGAGCCGGTGCCGGTGAGCGGCGTCGAGAACGCG
>JAWLGN010000425.1:0-3380 GCA_041685075.1 Bryobacteraceae bacterium | reverse complement strand
CCTGGAAACGCACCTTCTCCCGCGCCAGCGAAATCCAGCGCTGGAGCGCGGCGTTCTCCGGGAACATGCGGCAGACGGCGGCGTCGGTAGCGGCGATATCCGCCGGATCGCCCGAAAGCGCCACCCAGCGGAAGGGGCCGCGGCCCTCGCAGAAAAGCGGGCGGATGTACTCCGGGACGAAGCCCGGGATGCGGAAGGCATCCGCCACCCCGCGGTCGAATGCGGCGCGCCGGATGTTGTTGCCGTAGTCGAACGTCACGGCGCCGCGGCGCTGGAGTTCCAGCATGGCGCTGACGTGCGCGGCGATGGAATCAAGTGCCGCCTCGACGTAGCCGCGGGGATCGGCGGCGCGCCGCCGGGCGGCCTCTTCCACCGTGCAGCCGCGCGGGATGTAGCCGTTGAGCGGGTCGTGGGCGCTGGTCTGGTCGGTAAGGAGGTCGGGGACCACGCCGCGGCGCACCAGTTCCGGCAGCACGTCGGCGCAGTTGCCCACCAGTCCCACCGAGAGCGGGCGTCCTTGGCGCCGCGCCGCCTCGAGCGCTTCCATCGCCTCGTCGAGATCCCCGGTCATGCGGTCGCAGTAGCCTGTCTCGATGCGGCGGCGAATGCGCGCGGGGTCCACTTCAACGCCCAGAAACGCGGCGCCGTTCATGGTGGCGGCGAGCGGTTGCGCACCGCCCATCCCGCCCAGCCCGCCGGTGACCAGCAGGCGTCCGGCCAGCGATCCGCCGAAGTGGCGCGCGGCAGCCGCCGCGAAGGTTTCATAGGTGCCCTGGAGAATGCCCTGGGTGCCGATGTAGATCCAGCTACCGGCGGTCATCTGGCCGTACATCGTGAGGCCCAGGCGCTCCAGGCGGTGAAACTCGTCCCAGGTGGACCAGCGGCCCACCAGGTTGGAGTTGGCAATGAGCACGCGCGGCGCTTCCTCGTGAGTACGGAAAACGCCCACCGGGCGGCCGGACTGCACCAGCAGCGTCTCGTCATCGGCGAGCCGTTCGAGTTCGCGCACGATGGCGTCGAAGGAGGGCCAATCGCGCGCGGCCTTCCCCGCCCCGCCGTAGACCACCAGGTCGGCGGGGCGCTCGGCCACCTCCGGGTCCAGGTTGTTCATCAGCATGCGCAGGGCCGCCTCCTGCCGCCAACCGCGGCAGCGCAGGGTGTTACCGCGCGGCGCACGAACCACCCGCCCCATGCCTGTAAGGTTACAAGGGCTGTGCTATGATGCGCCCGTGAACCGCACAGTCGCCGTACTGTTGATTACGCTCGGCGCGCTGACGGCCGCTGAGCCCGACCGCCCCATGCTCCTGATCGATTGCCACAACGACGTGCCGCTGCGCACAGTGGCGGGCTTCGACATCGGCCCGCGCGCCGCCGGCGGCCACACAGACCTGGTGCGCCTGCGCGAAGGCGGGGTGGGCGCGGTCTTTTTCGCCGCTTACGTAGCGCCCGGATTCGTCAAAGAGCGGCAGGCCGCGCGCCGCGCGCTGGAGATGCTCGATACCATCCGGCAGGACATTGTGCTGCGCTATCCGGACGCCTTCCTGCCGGCCACCTCCGCGGACGAGGTCGAGGCCGCCCGGCGCCAGGGCAAGATCGCGGCGCTCGTCGGCGTCGAGGGCGGCCACGCCATCGAGAACAGCCTGCGGGTGCTCCGGACCTTCTACCGCCTGGGCGCGCGCTACATGACCCTCACGCACCTCAACACCAACGACTGGGCGGATTCCGCGAACGACGTGGCGCGCCACGGCGGGTTGACCGATTTCGGACGCGACGTGGTGCGGGAGATGAACCGCCTGGGCATGCTGGTAGACGTCTCGCACGTCTCCGATGACACCTTCCGGGATGTGCTGGAGGTGAGCAGCGCGCCGGTGATCGCTTCGCACTCCTCCTGCCGCGCGTTGTGCAACGTGCCGCGCAACCTCACCGATGAAATGATCGCCGCCATGGCCGCGCGGGGCGGCGTGGTGGCGATCAACTTCGCCTGTGACTACCTCTCCCAGCAGGCGGCCGATGCGGCGGCCGCGTTCCGCCTGGGCGAGCGCCGCGCCGAACTGGCCCGGCGCTACCAAGGCAATCCCGAAGGCCTGCGCGCCGCTACCCAGGCGCTGCGCGAGGAGTATCTGGCGAAGATGCCCCGTGCAACCCTGGCTGACGTGGTGGCACACATCAACCGCGTGGTGAAGGTGGCGGGCATCGACCACGTGGCCATCGGCAGCGACTTCGACGGCATCGGGTGCACGCCCGCCGGCCTGGATGACGTTTCGAAATTTCCCAACCTCACGCGCGCCCTCGAGCAGGAGGGCTACAGCGCCGAAGAGATCGGCAAGATCTACGGCGGCAACGTGCTGCGGCTGCTGCGGGACGTCGTGCGGTAAGGGGCAGCGTATCAGGGAGCGATCGCCGGCCCCGCGACCCGGAACTCGTCGATGATGTCGTCCGATACGTTATATCCGCCGGCGTTCATGTATTCGTAGCCGCCCAGGTTGAACAGCGAGGCGGCGCCCCAGTTCGGCGATGGCTTGTTATAGGCCGACGACTGCACGAGGGTGTCGTTCAGGTACAGCCGGCTGGTGGCGCCGTCCCAGGTGATCTTCACCTCCAAGATCACGCCCGCGCCGAACAGCGCCTCTTCACTGCCTTGCGGAACGTAGTAGTGGCTGACGTTACCCCCTGCGGCGTAGGTGAACAGTAGCCGCCCGGAGGCGATACGGGTGAGGAAGTAGAAGACGTGGTTCGAGGGATTGTCATCCCGAACGTCGAAGGCATAGCGGGCGGCAGCGGCGCCCGACTGTCGCTCGGCGAAACTGTAGCGGGACTTCAGATAGAAGGAAACCTCGCCCTGGTGCACGTTGAAGATGCTGCCCACCGTTGGGCCCGTGAACTTGTAGTAGGCGTTGGCCGAGTTCGAGCAGCAGCCCTGGAAGTAGACGCCGTCGCCGCTCTGCGCGGGGGTGAAGTTTACCGCGCCACCGGATTTCAGCATCAGGGAACCGGTGAAGCCGGCCGGCGCAATCGTGGGAGTAACGGTTGCGTCGTTCAGTTCTGAGGCGTCGCCGCGCAGGTGCAGCAGCGTGGGCAGCACAACGGGTGGGGCGCTGGTGGTGAACACAGAGCCCGCCGATGTAACCAGGTTGCCCTGCGCATCCCGCGAGAGCGCCTGGAAGTGGTAGGTGGTGGAAGGCATCAGGTTGGAGAGCGTCACCGAATGCGCCGTGACGAGGTTCGCGTCCAGATCGCTCAACGAACCATAGGCCGTCGTGGTGCCGTAGGCCACCTGCGAGTCAGCCGGCTTGTCGGTGCTCCAGGTGATGGTGGCGCCGGTGGCGCTGATGCCGGAAACCGCCACACCTGAGATCACCGGCGGCAGCACGGGATTGTCC
>JAWLGN010000084.1:0-19004 GCA_041685075.1 Bryobacteraceae bacterium | reverse complement strand
GCCTACGCGCAGCAATCCATGCCGCGAATGACTACCGTGGAGCCTGCCAACGGCAAAACCGGGGATATTATCACGGTAGCCGGCGAGAACCTCGAGAAGTCCCACGTCGATAAAGTGTTCCTTACCGATGGCAAGGAAGACCTGGCGGTGGAGATCACCGAGCAGGCCGCAACCAGCATCAAGTTCAAGATTCCGGAGAAGTGCAAAACCGGACGCTTCGCCCTCATGCTGCTGACCACGGGAAAGGAACCCAAGCTGATCGAACAGCCCGTGAAACTGACGGTCGATCAGTAGTAGCGCCGGGTCAGTTTTTCCCCCGGCGGTAGGGGGAGGAAAGGTAACGCCTCGCCTCGCGTGCCGCATCGGCCTGTGGGGCGAACTCCAGGGCCTTCTTGTAGGCCTCCACGGCTTCCGCGCGCTCACCCAGCATATCGTGGCACTGGCCGGTTCGCAGCCACGCCAGCACCCCGGTATTGAGATCCACCTCCTCTTCCGAAGCCGTCACTTTCGCCAGGTGCTCGAGCGCGGCGGCGTAATCCCTGTACCAGAACTCGATATTGCCCAGGTGATAGTCGATCTTTTCCCAGGGTACGTGGACGAAGCCGGGTGAACCGCGCTTCTTCAGCCGCGCGATGGTCCGGATGGCGCCGATGGCGTGCTGCTTGTCCCCGATGGCCGAGTACATCTCGGACTGTTCGAATCGCAGCAGGTAGTTGCGGGGGAAGCGCGCGATGAGGTCTTCGAGCAGCGGCAGGGCCAGCCGCGGCTTCCGCTCGCGGCGGTAGAGAGCGCACAGGAAAATCTCCGCATCCACGCGGTTGCGGTCGCCGTGGGCGGCCACCTCCTCGATGGTTTGGATGCCTCTCTCGCGGTCGCCCCGGATTCCCACCAGGAACCCGAGCATGCGCCAGGTCCAGGGCAGGCTGCCGACCACGTAATCGTGCAACCCCTGCATGAGCCGGGCGTCCAGGTTCTCCGGATCGATATCGGTAATTTTGTTGTGGAGCTTGCGTCCCGTGGTGGCCTCGCGCAGCGCGTCGCGCCAGGCTTTGCGCACCAGGAAGTTCCAGTTGGCCCGCAGCCCGTGGGTGATCCCGAGGGCAAACAGCGCTTCGGTGTCTCGGGGGTCGGTGCGCAGGCGCCGGTTGGCGAGTGCGGCGGCGCGGTCGAGGGTCTCAAAAAAGCGCGCTTCCGTTTCGGGCGACGGCTCGAGCTTCGGGCGGCGGAGGAAGGGATTGTTCCCGCTCACCAGTTCGCTTTCGAGCGCGCCGCCGCGCAGCATCTCCTGAAAGACCAGGGTCATGGCGACGTGGTTGTGCAGGTCCGGCGAGTCGGGGTCGGCTTCCAGCGCGCGCTCGAAGAAGGCCAGCGCCTGGGGGTACTCCAGGTTGTAGAAATGGTCGAAGCCCTTGCGCACCAGGGCGGTGGGTGCGGCCATGGAGAGTGCCAGCAGCAGGCTGGCCGCGGCTGGCGCGATCATGGCGCGATGCGCGGTTGGGGGGCGGCGCCCAGAATTTCGTCGGCAACGTCGCAGGCGGCGCGCATCTCGCGCACGTCGTGCACCCGAACCATGTGGGCGCCGGCGAGCACCGCGGCGGCGACGGCGGCGGCGGTGGCGAAGGTGGTCAGATCCTGCTCTTTCTGCGCGAGAAACCGTTTGCGCGAAGGTCCTACCATGATGGGCAAATCCAGCCGTGTGAGTTCGCGCAGCCGGGCCAGGATCTCGGAGTTCTGTTCCTTGCGTTTGCCGAAGCCGATCCCGGGATCGACGACCATGCGGGACCGGTCGACGCCGCTGTGGCGCGCCCGGTTCGCCGTGGCTTCCAGGTCGCGCACGATGGCGCCCATGACGTCGGGCAGTGGCGGCAGCTTGGCCCAGGTCTCCGGGCGGCCGCGCATGTGGTTCAGGATCAGGCCGGCGTCGTGGTTGGAGACCACGCGCGCCAGTTGCGGTTCGAAGGTGAGGCCGGTGGGATCGTTGATGATCTCCGCGCCGTGGTCCAGGGCGCGCTCCGCCACCTCCGCCTTGTAGGTATCCACCGAGATGGGCACCCCCAGGCGGCCCTTCAACCGCTTCAGAACGGGAATCAGGCGGCGCAACTCTTCGGCCGCGGAGATGCGCGCCGAGCCGGGCCGCGTGGACTCGGCGCCGACGTCGATGATGTCGGCCCCCTGCTCCTCCATCTCCACGGCGCGCGCGAAGGCGCGGTCCGGGTCCTGGAAGCGGCCGCCGTCGGAGAAAGAATCCGGAGTGACGTTAAGCACCCCCAGGATCACGGTGCGTTCGCCCAGGTAAATTTCGCGATGCCGGAGTTTCCAGTAGAACCGCTTGCGCATAGTCTATCCGCACTCGAAGCCGCCGATGGCGAAGACCAGGCGGTCGTTACGCGGCAGCGTGGAGGTCTTTGCATCGGGGCGGCGCACCGCCTGCCGCCACAGCCTGCGGAGCGGCCGGAAGCCGAACTCGCGCGCCAGTTCCATGGCCTCGGGGTTGCAGTCGAGCAGGTCCCAGTACACCATCTGGCCGGCGTGCCGGGAAAGGAACCAGCGCAGCAGCGCGCGCGCCTCTTCGGGCGAGCGGCTGACGCAGGGGCCGAAGTAGGCGGCCTTGGTGCCCGGGCGGCACAGGGCATATCCGCCTTCCGGACCGCGGGCGCTGCCCATGGGGGCGAGCAGCCGCAGCAGCGCCAGGCGGTCGGCGCCGAAGGCTTCTCGGTCGAGTGCCGCGGGAATCTCCTCGAGCGCCGGCAACTCCGGACCGTCGCAGGGCGCCGGCTCCCGTCCCCACCGCTCCACGACGCATTCGTCCTCGAACCCCAGGGAGCAGTAGAGCGGCTTGCCCATGTCGGTGGCGTCCAGCTTGATCCACTCCACCCCGCGCGCGGCGAGATAGTCGAGCGCGTGGCACATCAGGCGGCGGGCGAAGCCCCTGCCGCGGAATTCGGGGCCGGTCAGCACCATCCCAATCCATGCCAGATCGCGCCCGTAGCATACGGCCGTGGTGGTGGCCGCCAGCGTGCCGTCGCAATCGATGCCGAAGCAGCCCTCCGGCTCGAGGCGCATCACGTTGCGCCAGTCTTCTTCGGTCTGGTTCCAACCGGCCGCTTCTTTCAACCGCATGGCAGCGGCGATGTCGTCATGAGTGATGACCCTTACCGCGGGCATAGATTCAGTTCACCACAATTTTGCGCCAGTGCTTGCCCACCTGAACGACCAATTCGCCGTCGCCGCCCATCCAGACCAGCTCATGCACGCGCTCTCCGTTGATCTCGACGGCGCCGGCCTTGATCTTGCGTACAGCTTCGCTCACCGACGGCACCAGGCCCGTGCGGGCGAGCAGCTTGTCCACCCGCATGCCCGCCGGGGTGCGCACGCCTTCGGGCAGCGGCACCGACTGGATATCGGAGGGCACCTCGCGGCGGCGCACCACGCGATTGAACTCCTCGGCGGCGCGGGCTGCGTCGGCCGCCGAGTGGAAGTCCGTGACGATCATGCGGGCCAGATCGATCTTGGCCTCCATGGGGTGCTGCCGGCCGTCGGCGATGCGCTGCTTCATGGCGTCGATCTCCGGCACCGTCCGATCCGTCAGGAGTTCGTAGTAGCGGTACATGAGATCGTCGCTGATCTGCATTACCTTGCGGAAGATCACCTCGGGCGGCTCGGTGATCCCGATGTAGTTGCCCAGCGACTTGGACATTTTGTTGACGCCGTCGATGCCCTCGAGCAGCGGGGTGGTGCCGACGATCTGGGGCGCCTGCCCGTAGTCCTTCTGGATCTCCCGGCCTACCAGCAGGTTGAACTTCTGGTCCGTGCCGCCGAGTTCGACATCGGCGTGGAGCACTACCGAATCGTAGGCCTGGGCCAGCGGGTAGAGCAACTCGTGCAGGGAGATGGGGGCGCCTTCCTTGTAGCGCTTGGCGAAATCGTCGCGCTCGAGCATGCGCGCCACCGTGTACTTGGCCGCCAGCCGGATGAGGTCCTGGAAGTTGAGCGGCAGCAGCCAGTCGGTGTTGAAGCGGACCTCCGTCTTATCCGGGTCGAGGATCTTGAAGACCTGCTGTTTGTAGGTTTCGGCATTCTCCAGGATGACCTCGCGGGGCAGCGGCGGGCGGGTGATGTTGCGGCCTGTGGGGTCGCCGATCATGGCGGTGCCGTCGCCGATGACGAAGTAGACCTTGTGGCCGAGGTCCTGGAAGTGCTTCATCTTGCGGACGAGCACGGTATGGCCCAGGTGCAGGTCGGGGGCGGTGGGATCGAAGCCGACCTTGACGCGCAGGGGGCGGCCGGCGGCCAGCCGCGCGCGCAGTTCGTCCTCGCGGATCAACTCGACAAGGCCCTTCTTCAGGTAACTGATCTGTTCGTCTGGTGTCACGGGGATAACACCACGTTACCACGCCGTTTCGGCGCTCCTCACCGGGTGCGGAGTAGCCAGAGGTCGCCTGTGGTCTCGTGCAGGGTGAAGACCAGGCGGCCGCGCGCGGAAGCCAGGGACATCTCCGCGGGACCGCGCGGGCCGGACAGGGAGTAGCGCGCCTGGTGGAAGTGCCGTACGGCGAACGGCTCGCCGCGCGGGCGGCCGGTTGTGCGGTCGAGCCGGCGGCCCCAGATGCAGCGGAAGCCGTCCCGCCCGGAGAGGTAGTAGAGCACGTCGCCCGCGGCGGACCAGCAGGGGTAGCGGGCGTCGCTGTCCTCTTCGGTTACGGCAATCCACGTGTCTTCGGCGGGAGCCGGGCCTTCGCGGAAGGGGACGATCCAGATCTGCCGGTTGGAGCCGCCGCGGCGCTCCATCTGGACGGCGATCCAGCGGTTGTCGGGCGAGAAGCGCGCCTCCCGGAGCGCGGCGCTCGGGTGCCGCACGAACTCTCGCCGTTGCCGTTCGGCATTGCCGGGGTAGGCGAGACCAATTCTCCCGTTCTGTTCGAACAGCACGCGCGCGCCGTCGGCGGACCAGCCGTTCATCACCCGGCACCTGCGGCAGATGAGCTGCGGCTCCCCGCCTTCGAGGGGCGCGCTGTAGAGGTGGCCGCCGCGGACGTAGGCCACCCGGGCGCCGTCGGGCGAGATGACCGCCGGAGTGCCGCGCCACGTCTCAACGTCCAACGCCTTCTCCTGCCCGCCTTCGAGGTCTTTGATCCCATGGCGCTCGCCGCGCTGGTAGAGCAGGCGGCGGCCGTCGGCGGAGATGGAGGGACGCGGGGAAGCGCCTTCGCCGGCATCCGCGATCTTCACCGGTTCCCCCTGGGCGGCTCCGGTTCGGTCGAGCCGCAGCATCCAGACACCGGTGGCCACAGCGGCAGTGGCATAGGCCACATCGCCCGCGGCGGAGACGGAGGCGTGGTTCGCCACGGTCCCATCGGCGGTGACCTGCGCGGCCGCGGTGGTGAACTGCATCACCGGCGGCGCGATGGCGGCGCGCCACACGCCGGAGCGTTCCCGGCCGCCCAGCAGGTACACGTCGTCTCCCACCCAGGCGCTGGGAATCACGTTCCAGCTTCGATTGCCTGCCTGCAGCACCAACCGGGCGCCGGTGCGCAGGGCCTCTCCGCCCTCGGCCGGGACAACGTACCAGTCGCGGCGCCCGTTTTCGTCCACTCCGGCAAACAGCAGGTGGCGGCCGTCGGGCGACCATACGGGATGGCGCGCGGCGCGGAATTTCTCGCACAGCCGGCGGGATGGGCCCCCGGCGGCGGGCGCCACCCGCAGCTCTGCGCGGTCGCGGTCGAGCGGCGCCCACCAGGCCAGCCACTTGCCGTCCGGAGAGAAACGCGGGTTGTGCCCGGCGGCGGCGATCGGTACCGGTTCTCCGCCCCTGGCCGGCACGATGAAGATGCCGCCCTCGCCGGCTTCGGAGCGGAAGGCGATGCGCGCGCCATCGTGCGAGAAGGCGGGCGAGTGGCTGTCGGCATCTCCTGTGGTGAGACGCACCGGCGTACCGCCCGCCACGGGCTGCACCCAGATGTTCAACACGCTGCCGCCGCGGTCGGCGGCATAGGCCAGCAGCTTGCCGTCGGGCGAGAGCGCGGGATGTGTGGTGAGACCCGCATCGCGGGTGAGCCGTACGGGGCCGCTCTCGGCCGGCGCGGCGCGGCGCCGCCACAGGTCGATGGCCGCCCCCAGCAGTATGAAGGCGCCCACTGCCACGATCAGCAGCCGGCGCGAGGTGGTTGTTTCCGGCGCGCCCATTTTGCTCCCATGGTAATAGCATGTTGGCCGCAGTGCTTGCCTGGCTGGCAATGACGCAGCCGGCTTCGGACCCCGTCGAGCTTCTCCAGCGCATTCGCGGCAAGATGGCGGAGAACCTCGAGCACCTCCCCGACTACACCTGCCGGATGACCATCGAACGTTCCGCGCGCCGCAGCCCCGATGAGCCGTTCCAGACGTTGGATACGGTACGGCTCGAAGTATCTTACGTAGGCGGCAAGGAAATGTTCGCTTTTCCCGGCGCGGGCGGTTTCGAGGAGAAGGGCATCGAAGAGATGGTGCGGGGCGGCACCATCGGGACCGGCAGCTTCGCCCTGCACGCCAAGTCTGTTTTCCTAGGGGAGGCCACTCGCTTCACCTATGTCGGCAAGACCACCGAGCCCCAGGGACGCAGCGGGGTGCAATACGATTTCCGGGTGCCGCGGGCCGGCAGCCGCTACGTGCTGCGCGCCGGGGGCGAGCCGGCCGTGGTGGGTTACCGCGGCTCCTTCCGGGTGGATGCCGAAACCCTCGACCTCATCCGCCTGCAGGTAGAGACCGACGATATCCCGAGCAGCCTGCCCATCGCGCGCACCGGAGAAACCATGGAGTACGGCCGGGTGAAGATCGGCACGGCGACGTTTCTGCTGCCGCGCTCGGCGGAGTTGATCGTGCGCCATGCGAGCGGCGCCGAGAGTCGCAACCGCATCTGCTTCGAGGGCTGCCGGCAATACTCCGGCGAATCGGTGATCCGTTTCTCCGGGGAGGCCCGACTGCCGTAGCATCACGATGATATGCTCCCTTAGATGGGAGCGCCTCGAATCCGCGGCTTCCGCTACGTTGTGGCGGGAATGCTGTTTCTCGCCACCACCATCAACTACGCCGACCGGTTGATGCTTTCGGTGGTCTCGCCGCACGTGCGTGCCGAGTTGGCGATGTCCGAGCAGGATTACGGGCAGATCCTGTTCTGGTTCATGGCGGCGTACGCGGTGATGTACGCGGCCTCGGGCCCCATCGTGGACCGCCTGGGGACGCGGCGCGGTTTCGCGGTATTTATCTCCATCTGGTCTGTTGCCGCCATGGGGCACGCGCTGGCGGTGGGGAAATGGAGCCTCACCTTCTGGCGTTTTCTCTTGGGACTGGGAGAACCCGGCAACTGGCCCGCGGCGGCCAAGGCGGTGGCGGAGTGGTTTCCCGCCGACCAGCGCGCGCTGGGAGTGGGGATCTTCAATGCCGGCTCTTCGATGGGCTCGGCGCTGGCGCCCCCGGTAGTGGTCTTCCTGACCCTCGCCTTCGGCTGGCGCACCGCGTTCCTCTTCACCGGCGCGCTGGGCATAATCTGGCTGCTTCTGTGGCTGGTGCTCTACCAGCCGCCGCACCGCTCGCGCTTCATCACCGATAAAGAGTGGAGTTACCTGAAGGATAAGGTGCGGCCGCCGGAAGAGACCGCTCCGGCGCGCGCGCCCGCGGGCGACTGGCTGCGCGTGCTGCGCATGCGCGAGTGCTACTCCCTGGTGCTGGCGCGTTTCTTCACCGACCCCGTGATCTACTTCGTGATCTTCTGGCTGCCCGAGTATCTGCGGCGCGAGCGGGGCTTCGACCTGGCCATGATCGGGAAGTACGCCTGGGTGCCGTTCATCTTCGGCGACATCGGCTACATCCTGGGCGGATGGTTTTCGGGCTACCTGATGCGGCGCGGCTGGCCGCTGGCGAGCGCGCGGCGCCTGGTGCTCCTGGCCGCGGCGGCGATGATGCCCATCTCCATCATGGCGCCGTTCGTCTCCCAGGCCTGGATGGCCATCGGGCTGACCTGCGTCATTACCTTCGGGCACGCGCTGTGGATCTCCAACCTCCTGACTCTGCCCACGGACCTGTTCCCCGGCCCCAGGGTGGGGACCGCCACCGGCCTTTCCGGCATGGGAGGCGCGGTGGGTGGCATGCTCGCCAACCTCACCACCGGCTACGTCGTCGGGGCCTTCTCCTATAAGCCCATCTTCGTGGTGGCGGGGTTGATGCACCCGCTGGCCGCGTTGCTGGTGGTGGTGCTGCTGGGCCGCCGGTTCCGGGCATCGGCGGCGGCGGCGCAATAGCGGGCTGCGCAAGCGCCGGTGCGGCTGTATGCTGGAGGGGTGCCGCTAAGCTCTCGGAGCCGCACGCATCGCGCGTACCGCAGCGGCGCTACCCGCGAATTATCGACGTCCAAAAGGAGAACGCTTGTGCAACTCGGATTCGTCAGCGCTATTTTGCCGGACCTCTCGCTCGAAGAGGTGCTGGCCTTCGCCTCATCCTCGGGCTACGAGTGCGTGGAACTGATGTGCTGGCCGGTGGGCAAGGCCGAACGGCGTTACGCCGGGGTGACCCACATCGACGTAACCAGCCTCGACGCCGCCGAGGCGGAGCGCATCAAGGAGAAGGTATCCACCTCGGGGCTGTTCATCAGCGGCCTGGGCTACTATCCCAACCCGCTCAGCCCCGACGCCGCCGAGGCCGAAACCGCCATCGCGCATATCCGCAAGGTGATCGACGCCGCCCCGCTGCTGGGCGTGCCGGTGGTCAACACCTTCATCGGCCGCGACTGGACGCGCTCGGTGGACGACAACTGGCCGCGCTTCAAGGAAGTGTGGCCGCCGCTCATCCGCTACGCCGAAGAGCGCGGTGTGAAAGTGGGGATCGAAAACTGCCCCATGCTCTTCAGCAAGGACGAATGGCCCGGCGGCAAGAACCTGGCCCAGAGCCCCGCGGTGTGGCGGCGCATGTTCGAGGAGATCCCCAGCCCCAACTTCGGGCTGAACTTCGACCCGTCGCACTTCATCTGGCAGCAGATGGACTACCTGGCCGCGCTGCGCGAATTTGCGCCGCGTATTTTCCATGCGCACGCCAAGGATGTCCGCATGGACCATCACAAACTGGCCTCCTGCGGCATTCTGGCGCACCCGCTCGAATACCACACGCCGAAAATCCCGGGGCTGGGCGACGTCGACTGGGGCGCCTACTTCTCCGTGCTCGGCGACGTGGGCTACCAGGGTCCGGTGTGCGTGGAGGTGGAGGACCGCGCCTTTGAAGGCTCGCTCGAGCGTCGCAAGGCCTCCCTCACCCAGTCCCTCGCTTACCTGCGGCAATTCGTAGCCTGACAGACCATCCGGCCGGCGCCCCTGCGGTATACTCTTTCGAAGATCACGGGGCGCCGGCTGTTAACCCGGCGCCTGGCGTTTAAGGATGTTTCATGGACGCGAAGCGCAGGCAGTTGCTCAGCGGTAGCCTGGCGGCGATGGGATTCGGCGCGCTGCGCCGGCAGTCTCAGGCCGCACCGGCAAAACTTGGGATTCCGGGACCTTTCCGTGGCCGGGTGGTAGCCGTTGAGCACCCCGGCTGCATCGTCTCCGGCAAGTATCAGCGGGAGCCCGTGCGGGAGATGCTCCGCCGCGGCATGATGGAGCTGACCGGCGCTCCCTCGGCCACCGAAGCCTGGCGGATGTTCTTCGAAAAAGGCGACGTGGTGGGGATTAAGGTCAACCCCGTGGGCCAGCCCTATATCATCTCTTCGGCGGAGGTCTTCCAGGAGATCGTCGCCGCGCTCCATGAATGCGGCATCTCGAATAAGGAGATCGTGGCCTACGACCGCTACGGCCGCGAGTTCCTTTCCGGCGGATTCAATAAATGGCTGCCGGAGGGCGTGCGGTGGACCTGCGGGACGGGCGAGTTCTCCACCCGCAACCGCCTCCAACTCGACATGGAGGGCTACGACCCCGACCATTACATGGAAATGGCCCTGGTGGCGCGCGGCGGCAACCCTGCCGATGCGCACCACCGCCGCTCCTACGTCGCCAAATTCCTCACCCGGGAAGTGAACAAGATGATCAACCTGGGGGTGCTGAAGCACCACCAGTCGGCCGGAATCACCATCGCGCTGAAGAACCTCTCCCACGGGCTGGTCAACAACGTTTCGCGCAGCCACGTGACCAGTACGGCCAACTCCTGCGGGATGTTCATCCCCACGGTGGTGGATATTCCGGTGATTCGCCAGAAGGTGGTGCTCAACATCATCGACGGCGTGCTGGGCGCCTATCACGGTGGGCCCGGGCGGCGCGTGGCCAAGTATCTCTGGGAGCACAAGACCATGTACTTCGCCACCGACCCCGTGGCGATGGACCGGGTGGGCTGGAACGTGCTGGACAGCAAGCGCCTGGAGATGGGGATGCAGCCGCTGGCGCTGGCGCCCGCCGACGATGACAGCCGCTTTGTGCGCATGCAGCCCGAGCACGTCGATATCGCCGCGCTCATCGGGCTGGGCGAAGGCGACGAGAGAAAGATCGATCTGCGGCGCGTCACGCTCAGTTGAGCGCGGCGGCGAGTTCCACGGCGTTCACCAGGCTGGCGGTCGACGCGGTGCCGGTACCGGCTATGTCGAACGCCGTGCCGTGGTCCACCGAGGTGCGTACCACCGGCAACCCCAGGGTGACGTTCACCGCGCCTTCGAAATCGAGCAGCTTGATGGGGATGTGGCCCTGGTCGTGATACATCGCGACCACGGCTTCGAAGCGCCGGCGCTCGACCGCGAGATGGAAGACCGTATCGGCCGGTAGGGGGCCTTCGGCGGGAATGCCGCGCGCCAGGGCCCACTCGATGGCGGGTCGGATCTCGCGCATCTCCTCGTCGCCGAAGAGGCCGTTTTCACCGGCGTGCGGATTGAGCCCCGCCACCGCGATGCGCGGATGTTCGCGCAGCCGGACCACCGCTTCCCAGGTGAGCCGCAGCACGGTCTGGATGCGCTCGCGCCGCACGCGCGCGATGGCCGTCGCCAGCGAGCAGTGCGAGCTCACGTGGGTTACGATCAGGCGGGGCGAAACCAGCATCATCGCCACGTTGGCGGCGCCGCATAAGCCGGCGATCAGCTCCGTGTGGCCCGTGAAGGCGGGGTCGGTGAGGCGGGTGGCCTCTTTGTTCATCGGCAGGGTCACCAGGGCCGCGATCTCGCCCGCGAGCGCGGCATGGGTGGCGGCGGCGACGTACTCGCGTGCGGCCTGGCCGGCACGAAGGCTGAGCGCACCCGGCGTGATGTCGCACTCGGTGAGCAGCCCTCGATCGATCACGTTCAGCGGCCCCTCCGTGTAGTCCGCCGGTGAGGCGATGCGGCACAGATCCACCTTATAGCCCAGCCGGCAGTTGTAGTAAGCCAGGGCGGCCAGGTCCCCGTAGACCACGACCGGCAGCTTCAGTTCGCCGGCGGCAAAGGCCTTCAGCAGCACTTCCGGCCCGATGCCGCTGGCGTCTCCAGCGGTAATGCCGTAGATCCTCATGGTGCTATTAACCCTATCATCTCCCGAATTCGGGTGAGCACGTCGGGAGGGCCGAAACCTCCGGCCTTGGTGATGAGCCACAGTTCGCGGCCGGCATGGGCGATGCGCGAGAGCGGCACCCCGGGAAGCAACTCGCCGATGGGGTGAATCGAGGGGTGGCCGAGGGCGCCGAGGATGCCGAAGGCCGTGTCGCCGCCGAAGATGATGAGGGCGTCGGGGCGGCTACGCTCGAGGGCCGCGCAGACCGCGGAGGGGGCGGGAGTTGGCAGGATGGTCCAGCCGTCGCCCGGCCGGCTGTGCGATACGGCGTGCGCCACCTGCCGGCTGGAAGCGGGGTGCAGGCTGCCGTTCACCACCAGGGCACTGCGAAGGCGCGGCCACCGGATGCCGTCCGGGGATTGGTAGCCGTAGAGCAGCCGCGCCAGCGCTCCGGCGAGCGCCGCCGGACCGGCCGCCATGCGCCGCGGGAGCGCCGCTTGCGCCGCGGCTTCTATTTCGCCCTCGGTTTCGCCGTCCCACACGTCGATAGGCGCGTCGGTTTGCGCCGCCAGCACGCGGGCGATGCGGCTCTCCCGCACGGGATCGAGCGGGTCGCGCGCGAAGGCGGTGCATTCGACAGGCATGCCCTCGACGTAGAGCCGCCCGCCCCGCACCGTGCGGCCCATTCGCGGATAGGCAGGCGCGTATACCAGGGGAGCGCCGCTGCCCGCGCGCACCAGCGCCCCGAGTTCCGCTCCTATATTGCCGCGCAGCGTGGAATCGGTCTTCTTGTAGACCATCCGAATTCCATCCAGCAGGGCCGTGTGTGCCGGCTCGTAGACCCGCGCGGCGGCCTCTTCCGGTGGCAGGTGGCGCGACTCGGTATCGATGACCAACACCTGCGGGGCCGCGTTCGAGCCGCACTCCGCGCTGGCGATGGTGACCACCGCCTGGGCGCCCGCCGCGGCGAATTGTGCCCCGGCCTCGATCGCACCGGTAAGATCATCGGCCAGCGCGAGCACGTCCATACCCCGATCTTAAACCCATCGCGCGTTTTCATCCGGCCTGCGCGGCGCAACGAGTGCTGAACCGTGGCCACCTGCGCGTTTCGACCGGCATGCGCTGCGCAATGGGCGCTGAACGGTAACCGCCTGTGCGCTTCAGCCCGGCGTGCGCGGCGCAACGGGTGCCGAACGGTGGCCGCCTGCGCGCTTCGATCGGCCTGCGCAGCGCAACCGGCGCTGAACGGCGGCCGCCTGCGCGTTTCAGCTCGGCGTGCACGGCGCAACGGGTGCCGAACGGTGGCCGCCTGCGCGCTTCGATCGGCCTGCGCGGCGCAATGGGCGCTGAACGGTAACCGCTCGCCGCTTCAGCCCGGCGTGCGCGGCGCAAGGTGCGCTGAATGGTGGCACCTCCGCTTCAGCCGGGCCTGCGCAGCGCAACCGGCGCTGAACGGTAACCGTCTGTGCGCTTCAGCCCGGCGTGCGCGGCGCAACGGGTGCCGAACGGTGGCCGCCTGCGCGCTTCGATCGGCCTGCGCGGCGCAATGGGCGCTGAACGGTAACCGCTCGCCGCTTCAGCTCGGCGTGCACGGCGCAAGGGCTGCTGAACCGTGGCCGCCCGCGCGCTTCGGTCCGTCGTGCACGGCGCAAGGGCTGCTGAACGGTGGCCGCGCCCGCGCTTCAGGCCGGCGTGCGCGGCGCCACTGCCAATGCCTGATGGCTGTGGTCGCCGGAGGCAAGGGGGGCTAGAATTGCCCTATGCGGACCAATCACACTCTGGCGCGGCTGGGGGAGGGCAAGACGGTCTTCGGATGCGCGCTGCAGCAGTACCGTTCGGCCGAGATCCCGCGCCTGTTCGCCGCCGCGGGCTTCGATTACGTGTTCATCGACATGGAGCACGGCCCCTTCGACCTGGAGACCGTGCAGGACATGAACGCCGCCTCGGCCGCTGCCGGCATCACCCCCATCGTGCGGGTGGGGGAGCTGCTCTACTCGCTGGTGGCGCGGGTGCTCGACGCCGGCGCCCAGGGCATCATCTTCCCGCGCGTCGAGTCCCCGGAGGCGCTCCAGGAAGCCCTCACCTGGACGAAGTTTCCCCCGGCCGGCAAGCGCGGCTACGGCGTGATGGCGTGCATGGTGGACTACCAACCCGCGGGTTTTGCCGGCATCGTCGAGCATCTCAACGCCAACACCATGACGGTCGTCCAGTTTGAAACCCGCGCCGCCATGGAGCGCGCCGATGAACTGCTGGCGGTACCGGGCATCGACGTAGCCATGGTGGGGCCGGCCGACCTCTCCATCTCGCTCGGCGTACCGGGAGAGTTCGACAGCCCTGTGCTGGTCGACACCGTGCTGCGGTTCATGGAGCAGTGCGCGCGGCACGGGGTGGCGCCGGGCATCCAGAACCGCTCGGTGGCGCAGGCCCGGCGGTGGGCCGAGCGCGGCATGCGTTTCGTGGGTGCCGGCGCCGAGCACGGGCTGCTGTTCGAACGCGCCCGCGAGGCCGTTGCGGAACTGCGAGGCACCCAGGCCCAGACCGCCGCGCGCGGATAAACCCCGTGCCTGGTAAGCTGGACCCCGAACTCGACGTCCGAGAGCACCTGGCGGCGGAGCGCACCCTGCTGGCCTACGTCCGCACCAGCCTGGCGATGATGGGTTTCGGCTTCGTGGTGGCGCGCTTCCGCTTGCTGCTGCGGGTGCTCGAAGCACAGGATCCGGCGGCGGTGGGAGCGCAGCCGGCCTTCACAGCCTGGTTCGGCACCGCCATGGTGGTGGTGGGTATTCTGGCCAGCGCCGGGGCCGGTTGGTCCTACCTGCGGGAGATCGAGCGTCTGAACCGGCGCGCCGGTGCGGACTGCTACCCGGCCTCCCGCCTGGCGATCTTCCTCGCGGTGGCCCTCACCGCCATCGGGGCCGCCATGGCCATCTACCTCGTCCTCACTTCCGAGGTCTGATGTCCGCGCGGGGTACCAGGATTCGCTTGCAGGTACCCTCTTATTATGTTATGAATGAGAGCAAGCCGGACAACTTGACCCAGCCAGAACCTCACAGCTCATGCATTGAGCCTTGAGAACGGGCTATAATCAGAGCAACCAATCATAGGAAGGCTTCCGTGGAATCTGTGAACCGAAAACTAATCCGTCCGTCTTTGAACGAGATCAAAGAGCAGATTACACCTCCGCGCCGCCAGCAGAAGAGGCCCATTCCGCCGGACCAGACCAACGCCGAGAACTTCTACTATGTGAAGCAGATGCAGGCGAAAACGCCCATGGTTTTCGTCCTGAAAGACGGTGAAACACTTCACGGCGTAATCGAGTGGTACGACAAATGCTGCCTTAAGGTGAACCGCGACGGTGAGCCGAACTTGCTGCTGTACAAACCCAGCATCAAGTATATGTACAAGGAGAACCAGTAGCTGTCCAAAGTTTGGAAGCACCGGTCACTTGGTCCGACGTCCTCTTAGAGCCAGGCGATACTCTCTACGCCTTCCGGCCTCATTGTATCGCCGGATTTCTTCTTCGCTCTCCGGAATCACCGGAGGCACCGGCACGCGATTGCCCGCATCATCCAGCGCCACGAACGTCAGATAAGCGGACGAGGTATGGCGCATCTCCCCCGTGCTCAGATCCTCCACCATCACCTTCACCCCCACCTCCATGGAGGTGCGGAACACGCGGTTCACCGAGGACTTCAGCATCACCAACTGCCCGATGCGCGCCGGGTGCAGGAAGTTCATGTGATCGATGGAGGCGGTCACCACCGGGCGGCGCGAATGCCGCATGGCCGCCAGGGCGCCGGCAATATCCACCAGGTGCATGACCTTGCCGCCCAGCATATGGCCCAGGCCGTTGGCATCGTTGGGCAGGGCGAACTCGGCGTATTCGGATTGCGATTCCCGTACCGGCTTTCCTTCCATCATGAACGTTGTTTGCGTAGCAGGTAACTTTCGAGATACGCGCGCGCCTGTTGCGCCACGTTACGGTTGGGATGGGGAACGGTGAAGCGCCCGGCGGCCGTGTCGTACTCCAGTTCGGCGCGTTCGAACGGGAGGTGGTCCCGCTCCAGAACGCAGCAGATCCCGATGGTCTCGCCCTGGTGGCGCGAAACGGCCCAGCGCACGGCGTCGGCCCCGCCAGCGGGCACGCGGGGACAGGCTGGGCGCGCGTAGCCGAGGTTGCAGTAACGTACCAGCGCGGCGCGATCCGGGACGTCGCCCTGATGACCCGGTGCGCGGCATTCCCCCGCCCAAACATCGCCCAGCGGCAGAGGCGACTCCGCGGAGCCCAGCCGCTCCCGCGGATAGAACCAGGGACACCCCATCCGCCGGCTATGGTATCACAGGGGGATGGGGAGCACTCGCCTGGAAACGCTGCAGAACATGGTGGCACAAAATCCCACCGATACCTTCGCCCGTTACGGACTGGCTATGGAGTACGCCGGCGCGGGGCAATGGGAAAAGGCCGTGGAGGCCTTCCGCGCGCTGCTGGCCGTCAACCCGAATTACGCCGCGGCCTACTTCCACGGCGGCCGGGCACTTGAAAAACTGGGGCGGCTGGAGGAAGCGCGCCGCCTCTACGAGGAGGGCATCGCCGTAACCACGCAAACCGGCGACCTGCACACTCGTAGCGAACTGCAGGCGGCGCTGGACCTGCTGTAGGTTGTGGGCGGGCGGCCCGCCCGTTAGAACGGCACGTCGTCGTCGGAGATGGCCTGGTTCATGCCAGGATCTTCGGCGGGGGACGGCATGGGTTGCGGACCGCGGGCGCTGCGCGGCATAGAAACCGGCTGGGGCTGCTGGTTGAAATCGCCGCCGCTCTCCCGGCTTCCGCTGAGCAGGATGATATCGTCGGCAACTACCTCGGTGACGTAGACCTTGCGGCCGTCCCGGTCGTCGTAGCTGCGCGTCTGGAGGCGGCCTTCCACGTAGACCTGCTTCCCCTTCAGCAGGTAGTTGGCGATGTTCTCAGACCGCCAGTAGACTACGCGGTGCCAGTCGGTCTCTTCCCGCCACTCGCCCGACTGCTGGTCCTTCCAGCGGCGATTGGTGGCGACACTGAAGTTGGTGACCGATGTGCCCGACTGGGTGAACTTCGTCTCCGCGTCCTTGCCGAGATGGCCGATCAGGATGACTTTGTTGACACTGCGCGATGCCATAGTACCCTGCAACTGTAACACATCCGGCGCTATTCGCGGCTGCTGATGGTGGCCGGCGGGCCGGCGCAGGCGGCCAGGCGCGCGTGGGCCTCCTGGCGCGGGAAGAGACCGGAGACGTCGGAGAGGGCCCGGCCGAGTTCCGCGGCGGAGGACTCGCAGGCCCCTCCGGCTACGGCCGAGAGGTGGCGCCAGGCGGCGATATCGGCACGCAGCGCGGGTTCAGGCTTGGCGTTAAGCGCGCCCGCGAACTCGTCTTCCGCGCGCGTCCAGGCGCCACGGCGGAAGTGCCACACCCCACGATAAAGGTGCGCCTGCGCGGAAGCCGAGGACAACCCCGGGTTGGCGAAGGCGGTGCGGCTGGCAAGCTGGTAGTCCGCCAGCGCCGCTTCGGTCTGCCCCAAGGCATCCCGGGCCAGGCCGCGCGTAAAGATGGAGCGGGCGTCCCAGGGCCGTTGCTTCACGGCCGCGTCCAGGCTCTGGACAGCGCCTGCGAAATCCCCAGCCAAGTAGCGCGCCATCCCCAGTTCCGCCAGAGCCCTGGGCAGATCCGGCTTGGGCGCCAGCAGCCGCAGCGTGCCGCCGCGCGGATACTTGCGGGCCGCAGTCCAGCGTTCGACGGCTTGGCCGATGCGGTCCGCGGCATCGCGCGCGCGCCCCCATTCCAACGCCTGCCGGCCGGCGCTCCAGTCGGCCCAGCCCAGCTCGGGAAACCGCAGGAGGTGCACGGTCGCATCGGCCAGCTTGCCCTCTTCCAGCAAGGTCCAGCCCAGCCACAGGCGCGCCAGCGCAATCACCTCCTGGCACACCCGCGGGGAGAGCAGTTCGTCGGGGCAGGACCGGGTGGCGAGCGCCGCCTCGAAGCCCGCCCGGATGTCCGGCAGGCTATGGGGCTCGGCGCCCTGCTGCAACCGCGAAATTCCCGAAAGCACCTGGAGCGGCGCCGGTATAGGTTCCAGGCTGCGGGCCGGCCATGCCGCCATGGCGCGCGCGAACTCCCGCGCCGCCTGCCCGTACGCGGCCCGGCTATCGGTCAGGGACGCGCCCAACAGTTGGCACCAGCCCATCCGGAAGCGCACCACCGCCTCCCCGGCCGGGCCCACCACCGGCAGCAGCACGGCCTGCGACTGCACGCAGCGGGTGGTATCGGGCAGTTCCGGAAAGGCCGCGCTCGTCACCCGATCGAAGTCCGTCTGGGCCCGGACCCTCATCGCCACAGCGGCATCATCGGCGGCTGCCGCCGCGGCCGGGATCAACACCAGGAGTAGCGCCCACTTGTACACTTTCATTCATCCAGCAACCAACATGCCAGTGGCGGAATCTACACCAGTATGCAAGGCAACGCTGAAATCGTGAACATGTTGAACGAGGTGCTCAAGGCCGAGTTAACCGCCATCAACCAGTATTTCCTTCACGCCGAAATGTGCGAAAACTGGGGCTACAAGGCCCTTTCCGAACACACCCGGAAGGAATCCATCGAAGAGATGCGGCACGCCGAAAAGCTGATGGAACGGATCCTCTACCTGGAGGGCATGCCGAACATGAGCGAACTCTTCCCCATCCGGGTGGGCCAGAACGTGAAAGCCCAGTTGGAGAACGACCTGGCGCTGGAGGTGGAGGCCGTGGCGCGCCTCAACCGGTTTATTCAGGCGGCCCGGGAAGCGGGTGACAACGGCTCGCGCGACCTGTTCGAGAAAATCCTGCTTGACGAGGAGGAGCACATCGACTACCTCGAGGCCCAACTCCACATCATCAGCGAAATCGGGCTGGAAAACTATCTGGCCCAGCAGATTCGCGAATAAAGCGCTACTCTGCCAGCCCCTCGTCCTTCAGATCGCTTAACAGCTCGCCGGAGGCGTTCTTCGGATACCCGAAGTCCCAGAAGTGGTTGCCCGGAGAGCTTTCCCAGACGCGCACGTCGCGGTTGATGAGCATGGCCTCGAAGCGGGCGTCCGCTTCCCGGACGTCCTCCTCGAGGTCCTCCTGCTCGATCAGGGCGCGCACGTCGAGGTCGTTGCGATAGGCTTCCAGCCCCAGCCGGTAGCCCTTCTCGACGTCGTTGACGAACCGCTTCCACAACTCCACCAGACCGCGGCGGCCGGCGCGGCAGATGTGCTCCGGGTATCCGTTCTCGCGGAGGTAGTGCTCCAGTTCGAGGTCAGTCATCATTTCCGCGGTTTCCTCGCGCGGCCCGCAGCCCGGGCCACCGTGCGATTTTTACCCGCTCTTATCGGCGGAATGGTTAAAAAATTCACGGTGTCGTGGTCTTGGCCTGGTCGCCGTAATCGATCTCGACCATCCTGCCGTTCTCCATGATGGAGGTACGCCCGGCTTCGAGCACCAGTTCGTTGAAGGCGCTGTTGGCCGGGGTGGCCATGATGCCCGCGGCGTCGAA
>JAWLGN010000424.1:0-3393 GCA_041685075.1 Bryobacteraceae bacterium | reverse complement strand
CGCTCGGGGCCCGGGGGCAGGACCGCTACGAGCGGCTGATGCGCGACATCCTGATCTTCGACGCCCACATCGATACCCCGCGCTACACCGTGGACGAGGGATACCGGCTGGCGGACCGGCACGACTACTACGAATTCGACCTGCCGCGGATGAAGCAGGGGAGACTGGGCGCCGTTTTCTTCGGGATCTACGCCCAACCGCAGGATTATCCGCCCCATCTCTGGCTGCCCCGCGCCCTGGAGTGCCTCGACGCGCTGCACGAGCAGGTGGCCGCGAATCCGGAACAGATCGAGTTCGCCTATAGCGCCGCCGATGTCGAGCGCATCCACACGTCGGGGAAAACAGCGGCGCTCGCGGGCCTGGAGGGCGGGCACCTGTTCGGCGAGAGCCTGGGGATCCTGCGGCTGTTCTATAAGCTGGGTGTCCGGTACCTGACCCTGGCCCACTTCGCCTCGAACGCCTATGCCGACTCGATGACCGGCGAAGTGGTGCACAACGGCCTTTCCCCCGCGGGCCGCGAACTCGTCCGGGAGATGAACCGGCTGGGCATGATCGCGGACGTCTCCCACATCTCCGATAAGGCCGTGCTCGATACCCTGGCGGTGAGCAGGGCTCCGGTGCTGGCCTCGCACTCCTCGGTGAAGGCGGTCTCGCCGGTGGTGCGCAACATGCCGGACGAAATCATCCGCGCCATCGCCGCCAGGGGCGGGGTGGTCTGCATCAATTTCCACGCGGGATACCTGGACGAGGCCGCCTACCACGTTTACATCAAGAACCGGCCCCAGCGCGACCGGGAAATCAAAGACGTGCTCTCCCTGCACGCCAACAACCCGCGGAAATGGGAGCTGGTGCGCGCCATCCAGCGCCGTTATTTTCTGGAGATGCCCAAGGTCTCCTACAAGGCGATTTTGAAGCACATCGATCACGTTGTGCGGATCGCCGGAGCCGACCACGTGGGGCTGGGGTCGGATTTCGACGGCATCTCCGGTATGGCGCCGGAAGGCATGGAGGACGTCTCGAAGTACCCCGTGCTGGTCAAGGGCATGATCGAGATGGGTTACTCCGACCAGGACATCCGCAAGATCATGGGGCTGAACATCCTGCGGGTGCTGCGGGAGAACGAGGAGGCGCGGGAGCCATGAAGCGGCGGGAGTTCCTGGCCGGTGCGGCGGCGGCGCCCCTGGCGCGCGCGCTGGCCGGAAGAAAGCGCATTGCCTGCCTCTCTTCGACCTATCATGTCCGGTCGCACTCGGATAATTTCATCACCCGCTTCCTGGAAGGGTACTGGATCGACGAAGAGTATCACGCGCCTCCGTTCGAGGTGGCGTCGCTGTGGATGGACCAGCTTCACCCGGCGGACATAGGGCGGCGCCTGGCGCGCGCCTATGGCGTTCGCGAAGCGGACACTATCGCCGAGGCCCTCACCCTGGGTTCCGGCGAACTGGCTGTTGACGGCGTTCTCCTCATCTGCGAGCACGGCAACTATCCGACCAACGAGAAGAACCAGCAGCTCTATCCGCGCTACGAGTACTTCGAGCAGGTGGTGCGGGTGTTTCAGGCAAGCGGCCGTGCGTGTCCGGTGTTCGTCGATAAGCAGCTCTCCTACGAGTGGAAGAAGGCGCGGCGGATGTACGACTGGTCGCGCGAGCTGCGCTTCCCTCTCATGGCCGGTTCCAGCGTTCCGGTGACGTTCCGGCGGCCGGCGTACGATCCGCCACTCGATGGGCGCATGGAGACGGCGCTGGGCGTGGGCGGGGGATGGACCGCCGACGGCGGCATCTTCCATATTCTCGAGATGCTGCAGGCCTTCGTCGAACGCCGCAGGGGCGGCGAAACCGGCGTGCGCGCGGTGCGAATGATCGAGGGGGCGGAGGTCTGGAGGGCCGCCCAAGAGGGGCTGTGGCGGCGCGACCTGCTGGACCCCGCGCTGGCGCGCAGCGAGAAGCCCTGGACCACAGGGCAACCGGAAGAAAAACGCGCCGTGCTCGGCCTGGTGGAGTATCGCGACGGCTTCCGTGCCGCCACCCTGGCGCTGGACGGCCTTTCGGAGTACATCGTGGCGGTCAAGCCGCAGGACCAGCCCCCGCGGGCGACCCTATGCTACATCCCCATTGAGAACTCGAATAACTTCTCCATGCTGGTGCACGGTATAGCCGGCATGATCTCGCGCGGCAAGCCGCCTTACCCGGTGGAGCGCACCCTGCTGGTCACGGGCGCCCTGGCGAGCCTCATGGAGTCGGGCTACCGGAAGGGACAGCGCATCGAGACGCCGGAGCTGAAGATTGCCTACCGGGCGCCGCGACAGTCGTGGTACGCGCCGGGAGCCGGGTCCTGAGATGCTGGAAGCGATATCCAAAGCGTTCCGCGAACTGGTGCCCGAGGAGGCGCGGGTCAGCCGCGTCGCCACGGGTTTTGGTTTCACAGAAGGCCCGCTGTTCAGCCGCCGCGGGTACCTCCTGTTCAGCGACCTGTCCAGCCGGAAGATTTTCAAGTGGGAGCGGGGCGAGGTCTCGGTCTTCCGCGAGAACAGCAACCGGGCCAACGGGCTGACCTTCGACCACCAGGGCAGGCTGCTCGCCGCCGAGGGAGGCGGGCGCGTGACCCGCACGGAGAAGAACGGCGCCATTACGGCGCTGGCCGAGGAAGGATTACAGGCGCCCAACGACCTGGTCTATGCCATCGACGGCAGCGTCTATTTTTCGGACCTGCCGGGCTCGCGGGTCTACCAGATCACGCGCGAGAGGAGCGGCGTGGGCGGAGCGCCCCCGCGGGGCGAGGTGCGGGTGGCGGCGGAGTGTCCCGGCGCTAACGGCGTGGCCCTCTCGCCCAACCAGCAGAAGCTTTATGTCGCGGGAGCGAAGATCGGGATGGTGCGGGTCTACGACATCGAGCCGGACGGCCGTTTGCGCGGCGGCGCCGATCTCGTTCCGCTGCGAGTGGACGGGCTGAAGACCGACGAACGGGGCAACCTGTGGATGGCCTCGGAGGGCGGCATCGCGGTCTACTCGTCCCAGGGGGAGCACCTGGGCACCATCCACGTCCCGGAGAGGCCCAGCAACTGCGGCTGGGGCGCGGGCTTCCGGGGCCTGTATATCACGGCGCGCACGTCGGTCTATCATGTGCCGACCGGGGTCATGGGAACCCGGACGTACTAACGCCGGCGCTACACGCGGATAACGATGAACTGCTCGTCTGCCACCCGGAGTGTGCGGGAGGGGACGTTTGCAATCCGCGTGCGGCTCCCAGGTTGTGCAGGTACGGCGGAGAACCGGGCGGCGGCGGGTGGCCGCTTTCATGCTACTGGCGGCCACGGGGGCGGCGTTGCTGCTGGTTGCCGCGGAGTACCTGCGGCTGGCGCGCCGGGTGGACGCACAGTTGCGCGTGGGTCCGTTC
>JAWLGN010000083.1:0-19160 GCA_041685075.1 Bryobacteraceae bacterium | reverse complement strand
GTTCAGGAACGTAGGGGCGGTAGCCCTTGGGCATAGAACATTATATATCGATTATGTTCTATTTGTGCCCACGAGTTGAATACTCAGACAGGCTCCTAGAGGGAATAACTCGCCCCAACATGGATATCGGCCGACAGGATAGCCGCGCCTTGCGCCGGACGGTGCTACCACTCCAGCATGAGCCGTACGTTCTGCGCCAGCCGTTTGCTGGCGGCGAACTCCAGCCCGTTGCTCAGGGTCAGCAGCCACCGCCGGCTGCTCAGCGCGCTCATCTTGCGGACGTGTTTCACATTCACGATGGCGTTGCGGTGAATGCGCCGGAAACCGGCGCCGCGCAGCTTCTCTTCGATGGTGTGCAGCGGCTGGGTGGCAAGATAGCGCTGGCGCGCCGTGTGAATCCAGACCGTCTCGCGCTCGGCCTGGAATGCGAACACCTCGTCGGCATCGAGTAAGTAGTAAGAGCCGCCCGAGCGAGCCACGATCCTGCGCGGCACGGGCAGGCCAGGGGCCTCGGCCACTTCGGCCAGCCTCGCTACCGAGTTCGCCACCTCGGCCGGGCTGCCCTGCCATGCGCGGACGCGCGCCAGCGTCTTCTCCAGCCGTTCGGGATCGACGGGCTTGAGCAGGTAATCGAGCGCTCCGGCTTCAAAGGCCTCGATGGCGTAACGGTCGTAGGCGGTCACGATGACGATGGCGGGCAAGGGTGCGTCGTGGAGCCGGCGCACCACCTCCAGACCGTCCATGCCGGGCATGCGGAGATCCAGGAAGACGAGCTGCGGGCGAAGAGCGGCGATCTCGCTGAGCGCCTCCTCGCCGCTGGCGGCCTCCCCCACGACCTCGATATCGGGCCGGGTTTCTAGTTCCTCGCGCAGCACCTGGCGGGCGATCGGCTCGTCGTCCACGATGAGGGTACGGATGCTCATCCGGCCGCCTCCACGGCGCGCGGTTCGAGCGGCACCGAGAACTCCACCACGGTGCGCGCCTCCTCGTGCCGCACAGCGACGGCGGCTCGCTCCCCGTAGCACAACTCGAGCCGCCGGCGTACGTTGGCCAGCCCCAGGCCGAAGCCGGTGCTTGCCGCCCCGCCGGCCGGGCGCCCGCCGGGCGAGTTTTCGACCCGCACGATGGCGGCGCCTGCGGCCGCACGGGCCTCCAGCCGCACGCGCCCCGGACCCGCCTGCGCCGCCACCCCGTGCTTCACGGCATTCTCCACCAGGGGCTGTACCGAGAGAATGGGGATCAGGGCGCGGCCGGCGGCTTCCTCCACCTCGATCTCGCTCTCCAGCCTCGCGCCCAGCCGCAGCTTCTCGATCTCCAGGTAGCGCCGGATAATCCGGACCTCTTCGGCCAGGGGGATCAGGGAGCCGTCGGCCCGCAGCAGGTAGCGGAAGATCTCCGCCAGGTTCAGCACCGTGGCCCGCGCGCCGGAGGCTTCCCGCGGGATGGCGCCGTAGATGGTATTCAGGGCATTGAACAGGAAGTGCGGGTTGATCTGCGCCTGCAAGGCGCGCAGCTCGGCCTGGTGGACCAGTTCCCGCATCTCACCGGCGCGGAACTTTTCGGCGACCTCCGCGATCGCCCCGGCGGCGCGGTTCAGCAACTCGAAGTCTTCGCTGAGGTAGCGGCGCCCCCCGCGGCGGCGGCCGAGCAGCAGGCGCCTCGGCCCGCCTTCGCCCAGCCGCAGCGGCGCCTCCGCTTCCGCCCACTCGGGACGCGGCGCGGTAGCTACTCCGGCATCCAGTTCGTGCCGCTCGCACTCCATCGCGCGGGCCACTTGAGCGGCTGCCCAGGGCAGATACTCCTCTTCGTCCGCGATGCCGGTGTGCGCATAAAGGAGCGCCAGCAGTTGGCCGGGATCGGGACGGCGGAAGACCACGCGTCCGAGCCACGCCTGCACGCCGTTCCGCAGCACCGCGAAGCCCACCAGAACCGCGCAGAGCGCCACCAGCAACAATGCCTGCGGCAGCGGATTGGCGCCCTCCCCGTAAACCGGTCCCAGCCGCAAGGCCGCCTGAAACACCACTACGGTCACCAGCGCGGCGAGCAGCGCATTGGCCAGGAAACGCACGAAGGCATCCAGCAGAACGAAGCGGTAGTCCTGCAACAGAACGAACAGCGCCAGCGGGATTCCGGCGTGGTGAAAGAACACTTCGCCCGAAGATCCCACGTGCTCGGCGGCGGTGTGGAAGTGGGCGAAGGAGAGGGAGAACAGCGCCAGGCACATGGTGGCCAGCAGGTGCGAGGGAGCCACGCGCCCGCTCCGGCCGCCCAGCATCATGGCGGCGGCGGCCGCCAGAGTGAGCGCCAGGAAGCCGCCGGTGATGACGCCCAGCCCGGTTTTGTGCAGCGCGGGCAAGGGCTGGAGGACCTCCCACCAGTGCATTATGACCGCGGCCGCCCCCAGCAGGTAGCCGGCAGCCACCAGCCTCCGGTAGCGGCTCTCCAGTGAAAGGTGAAACAACACCGCCGGAAGCAGGCTGAGCGCCGAAAAACTAACGGCGGAGATTACGGCGGCCTGCCAGGGCAAGGGCGCCGGCAGCGTCAGGGCCAGCACCGAGCCGGTATTCCATACAACCGCCAGGCTGGCCGCCGCCACCGAGAGCCCGCCGCGCCGCAGCGTGCTCCAGCCATACTGGCGCAGCAGCAGCGCGATGAAGATGGCGAAGATCAGCGCACCGGCGGCGTGACCCACGGTGTTCAACAACACGGGTTCATGGGC
Organism: Bryobacteraceae bacterium; assembly: GCA_041685075.1. GTDB lineage: Bacteria > Acidobacteriota > Terriglobia > Bryobacterales > Bryobacteraceae > JAMCRM01. Next base: position 16,441 of record JAWLGN010000083.1, on the reverse strand, counting down.
GTTCGGCATGCCTGCTTGTATGGTCGTATTGTCACGTGTACCGCGGCGCGGCGCAATGCGGCCCGCCGGCGGCGCTTTCGGTCCCGCTCACGGCGGCAGGCGGCCCGCCGGTGTATTTTCCATATGCCCTGGCCGCAGCACCGAGCATCCTATTGGATGTGACACTCCCGAAGGGCTGGATGCTCCTGGTGATTTCCGTGCTTGCCTCGGCCGCCGCTTACGCGGGCGAACTGCGAGGACGCATCACCCTGGACGCCAACGGCGGCCCGGTCGCCAACGCGACGGTGCTCATCCGGCCACTCGGCCTCAGCACCCAAACCGATGCCGAGGGCGCCTACGAGTTCCTCAACCTGCCGCCGGGAACCTACGAGGTGACGGCGCACCTCCATCCCCTGGCCGATGAGCGGCGCCGGGTGGAGATCGCAGAAAACGGGCCCGCCACCCTGGACTTTGCCCTTCGAATCGCAGCCGTTCAGGAACAGATCACCGTGACGGCATCCGGCCGCGAGGAGACCACGCTCGAATCGTTCCAGGCGGTGACCTCGCTCGATCACCTGGAGTTGACCGCGCGCAGCGCGCCGTCGCTGGGCGAGGTGCTGGAGAACGCACCCGGGGTGGCCAAGCGCAGTTCCGGCCCCGGCACCACGCGCCCGGTGGTACGCGGCTTCGACGGCGACCGCGTGCTGGTGATGCTGGACGGCATGCCCACCGGCACCCTGTCCTACCAGTCGGGCGATCACGGCGAGCCGCTGGATGCCACCGCCATGGAGCGCGTCGAGGTGGTGCGCGGCCCCGCTACCCTGCTCTACGGCAGCAACGCCATCGGCGGCGTGGTGAACGCCATCAGCTCGCACCACCAGATCCACCAGCATCCCCATGCCGGGTTGCGCGGGCGCATCACGGGCCTGGGCGGAAGCGCCAACGGCATGGGCGGCGGCAGCGGCAGTTTCGAGTTCGGCCGCGGGCACTGGACACTCTGGGGCGGCGGCGGCGCGCACCGTACCGGCGATTACTCCACGCCGCTCGGCACGGTGCTCAATTCGGGCACCCGCGTGGACCAGGCCTCCGCCGGCGCCGGCCGCTTCGGCGACAAGTTCTTCGGCAGCATCGGCTACGGCATGCACCAGGGCCGCTACGGCATTCCGCTTTTGGAAGACCACCGCCACGACGGCCACGCCCACGGGCACGGCGACGGCGAACCCGTGCACCTGGATTTCCGCCGCCACAACCTGCGCTTCAGCGGCGGCGTGAAGAACCTGAACTCCGCGCTCGAACAGTTCACCCTGCACCTGGGCTACAGCGACTGGCGCCATACGGAACTCGAAGGCCTCGAAGCGCACAACCGCTACCACAACCGGCAACTGGTCTGGCGCGGCGTTTTCGACCAGCGCAGGTGGCGTGGGCTGACCGGCCGTTTCGGCTTCATGGGCGCGCGGCGCGACTACTCCGCCCGGGGTCACGAAGTAACCACCCCGCCGGTGGCGCAGGATGCGCTGGCGCTCTACGGACTGGAGGAAGTGGACCTGGAACACGTGCAGTTACAGTTCGGAGGCCGGCTGGAGCGCACCGCCTACGATCCCGCGGGCCTGCGGCCGCGCGCCTTCACCGGTTTTTCCGGCGCCGCCGGAGCGCGGATGCCGCTCTGGGAGGGCGGCGTTCTGGTGGCCGGATACAACCACTCCTACCGCGCCCCGGCGCTGGAAGAGCTGTACGCCATGGGGCCGCACGCCGGCAACCTGACCTGGGAGATCGGGGACGCGGGCCTCGGCCGCGAGCGCGCCCGGGGCTTCGATCTCGCGGTGCGGCACGCCGCCTCGCGCCTGCGCGGCGAGGTGAACCTGTTCCACTATCGGTTGACCGATTACGTTTACCTGGCGCCCACGGGGCAGCTCGTCGACGGGCTGATCGAAGCCCGCTACCGCCAGGGCAGCGCCCGTTATCAGGGCGCCGAGGCGCGCCTGGATGCCGGATTGCACGGCAACCTGTGGCTCAACCTGGGGCTGGATTGGGTACGGGCCGAACTGGCGGATTCGGAGATGCCGCTGCCGCGCATCCCGCCGCTACGCGGGCGCATCGGCCTGGACGCGCGGCTGGGTGGCTTCAGCCTGCGGCCCGGCGTGGTGCTGGCCGGCCGCCAGGATCGCCTCTTCCCCACCGAAACCCCCACCGCCGGCTACTCGGTCTTCAACCTGGATGCTTCCTACACGGTGGCGAGCCGCCGGGCCGTCCATATCTTCGGCGTGAACGCTTTCAATTTGGGCGACCGGCTCTACCGCAACCACCTCTCCTTCATCAAGGAATACGCCCCGGAGATCGGCCGCGGCGTGCGCTTCAGCTACACCATCCAGGTGTTCTAGCCGCCCACCGCCGGCACGCCGTATTCGCTCCGCCGCCGCTCAGAGTGCACAATCCAGCAGCCGTCAACCGCCGGCACGCCGCATAGCTCTGCTGGCGCTTAGAACGCACAATCCAGTAACCTTGATGCATGGAGCAGTTATTCGACGACTGGCAGGTGTGGGCGCGTGCCCTGGCGGTGTTTCTGGGCGCGCCGCTGCTTGCCTGGGTTGTGCATCGTATCTTCTTCCGTGTGGCCCGGCGGTTTGCCCGGGCCACCTCCAGTGTGCTGGACGACTCCTTCCTGCGGCACCTGCGCGGTCCCACGCAGCTCATCCTGCCCGTCCTGGCGGCCATCGGTTCGGTTTCGGCGCTGCCCGTAACGGCGGCAACCAGCGGAGGACTGCGCCGCGCGCTCGGCCTGGTCCTGATCGCCGCGGTGGCGTGGTTGCTGATCGCACTGCTGCACGTGCTGGAAGATTACATCGCCTCGCGATACCGCATGGACGTGGACGATAACCTGGCGGCCAGGCGCGTGCGCACCCAGATGCACGTGCTCCACCGCATCCTCACGGTAGTGGTCGTCATCTTTTCGATCTCCATCGGGCTGATGACCTTCCCCAGCATCCGGCAGATCGGCACCAGCCTGCTGGCCTCGGCCGGGTTGGCCGGCCTGGTCGTAGGTCTGGCGGCGCGCCCGGTGATCGCCAACATCCTGGCCGGCCTCCAGCTTGCCCTCACTGAGCCCCTGCGGCTGGACGACGTGGTGATCGTGGAGGGCGAGTGGGGACGCATCGAGGAGATCACCACCACCTATGTGGTCGTGCGGATCTGGGACCTGCGGCGCCTTGTGGTGCCCCTGACCTATTTCATCGAGAAGCCTTTTCAGAACTGGACCCGGCAGTCTTCCGACATCCTCGGCACGGTCTTTCTCTACGCCGATTACAGCGTGCCGGTGGAGCCCTTGCGTGCGGAACTGCGGCGCATTCTCGAAGACACCCCCCTGTGGGACGGAAACGTCTGCGTCGTGCAGATAACCAACGCCACCGAGCGCACCGTGGAGATCCGTGCCCTGGTAAGCGCGCGCAATTCCGGACAAGCCTGGGATCTGCGCTGCCTGGTGCGAGAGAAGCTGATCGGGTTCCTCCAGAAGAACTATCCCGGCAGCCTGCCGCGCATGCGGGCCGAGGTCGAGGGAACCGGCGAGAGCGTCAGCGAGCGCGCCTCGGCCCGGAACTGATGCCCTGCCGGGGGGCCATCCCGGCTCCGGTTTCCGGGGGGCGCCCGCACACCGATGCGGCGGAAACAGCAAAACCGCCGACGTACGTATGCGCGATGGCATCGCTTGAGATAATATCGCCCGGACGGGCCTGAATTGCCCGGCATCGCGCTAAAATGAAGGATGCGGGCCCTCCCTCTATAGCTATGATTGACGCCATCCTGGCAAAGATTTTCGGCACCAAAACCGAGCGCGAAGTCAAGGCGATGCAGCCCATCGTGTCGGCCATCAATGCGCTCGAGCCGGCTCTCCAAAAGCTTTCCGACACCGAACTCGCCGCCAAAACCGTTGAGTTCCGGGAGAAACTGGCCCAGGGCGCCAGCCTGGACGATCTGCTCATCGAGGCCTTCGCCGTCGTTCGCGAGGCCGGCCGCCGCATCCTCAACATGCGCCATTTCGACGTGCAGTTGATCGGCGGTATCGTTCTGCACCGCGGCAAGATCGCGGAGATGAAGACCGGTGAAGGTAAGACCCTGGTCGCCACCCTGCCCAGCTACCTGAATGCGCTCGAGGGCAAGGGCGTGCACGTGGTTACGGTGAACGACTACCTGGCCAAGCGCGACGCCGAGTGGATGGGCAAGCTCTACAGGTTCCTCGGGATGACCGTGGGGAACATCGTCCACGAACTCGACGACGACGAACGCCGGCAGAACTACGCCTGCGACATCACTTACGGCACCAACAACGAGTTCGGCTTCGACTACCTGCGCGACAACATGAAGTTCCGGCTGGAGGACTGCGTCCAGCGGGGACACCACTACGCCATCGTCGACGAGGTGGACTCGATTCTGATCGACGAAGCCCGCACCCCCCTGATCATCTCCGGGCCGAGCGAGGAGTCCACCGATAAGTACTACAAAATCAATAAGATCATCCCCCGGCTCGTGCGTGGCGAGGTGATCGAGGGCAAAGAACCCGGGGTCCGCTATACCACCGGCGATTACACGGTGGACGAGAAGCACCGTTCCGTGGCGCTCACCGAGGAGGGAGTGGCCAAAGTAGAGAAGCTGCTCAACATCCCCAACCTGTACGATCCCGCGAACATCGAGATCAACCACCACGTCCAGCAGGCGCTCAAGGCCCACGTGATCTTCCACCGCGACCGCGATTACGTGGTCAAGGACGGGGAAGTGATTATCGTGGACGAGTTCACCGGGCGGCTGATGCCCGGGCGGCGCTGGAGCGACGGGCTGCACCAGGCGGTGGAAGCGAAGGAAGGCGTCAAAGTGGAGCGGGAGAACCAGACCCTGGCCACCGTCACCTTCCAGAATTACTTCCGCATGTACAAGAAGCTGGCGGGCATGACCGGCACGGCCGAAACCGAGGCGGCCGAGTTCCAGAAGACCTACAACCTGGACGTTACCGTCATCCCCACCAACCGCGAGTTGATCCGTATCGAGCACCCCGACATCGTCTACCGCACCGAAGAGGAGAAATTCCGCAACGCCGCCAAGGAGATCAAGGAGCTGCATCAAAAAGGGCAGCCGGTGCTGGTGGGCACCATCTCGGTGGAGAAATCCGAGCGGCTCTCCGGCATTCTGAAGCGTATGGGCGTGCGGCACGAGGTGCTGAACGCCAAGAATCACGAGCGCGAGGCCTACATTGTGGCGCAGGCCGGGCGTAAGGGCGCGGTGACGGTCTCCACCAACATGGCCGGACGCGGGACCGACATTCTGCTGGGCGGCAACGCGGAATCCATGGCCCGGGAGGCCGCGCGCAAGCAGGGCAAAGACCCCGACAACATGCCGCGCGAGGAGTGGCAGGAATTCCTCGCCAAATATAAGGAGCAGACCGACCGGGAGCACGACGAGGTGGTGGCCCTCGGGGGACTGCACATCCTGGGCACCGAGCGGCACGACGCGCGGCGCATCGACAACCAGCTCCGCGGGCGCGCCGGCCGCCAGGGGGACCCCGGCAGCTCGCGCTTCTATCTCTCGCTCCAGGACGACCTGCTGCGCATTTTCGGCGGCCAGCGCATGCAGAACCTGATGCTGCGGCTGGGCATGGAAGAAGACGTGCCCATCGAGTCGAAGATGATCACGCGGCGCATCGCGGCGGCCCAGAAGGCCGTGGAAACCCAGAACTTCGACGCCCGGAAACACCTGCTCGAGTACGACGATGTGATGGACAAGCAGCGCAAGGCCATCTACGGCATGCGCCGCCAGTTGCTGGAAGGCATCGATCAGAAAGAGCGCATTCTGGACATGGTGCGGGGTATCGTGGAGGCCTTCGTCGAGATGCGTTGCGCCGAAGACTCCCATCCGGACACCTGGGACCTGGCCGCCCTGCGTACCGACGTGCTCAGCCAGTTCGGCCTGAGGATCGACACCGCCGAGCTGGCGGGCATGAGCAAGATCGAGATCGAGGACACCATCTTCGAGGCCCTCTCGCGCAAGTACCAGGAGAAGGAAAACCTGGTGGGGGCCGACCGCATGCGCGAGGCCGAGCGCTGGATCATGCTCCAGGTGATCGACGATCAGTGGAAAGATCACCTGCTCTCGATGGACCACCTGAAGGAAGGCATCGGGCTGCGCGGCTACGGGCAGAAGGACCCGCTGGTGGAGTACAAGAAGGAGTCCTTCGTCCTGTTCCAGGAGCTGACCGACCGCATCGAGGACGAGACCGTGCGGTACCTGTTCTTCCTCCAGGTAGGCGGCGCCGAGCCGGTACTGCCCATGCCGGAGGAGGAACCCGAGGTGGAACCGGTGCCCGCCGTGGCCGCCCGGCAGAAGGCGGCGCAGTCGCAGCTCCAGGACTTCACCCGCAACATCCAGCGGAAGAAAGAAAAGGAGCTGGCCGATTTGCAGTTCGTGGGCGGCGACGGCGGCGCCGCGAGCGCTTCCAAGCAGGTGATCCGGGGAGCGAAGGTTGGCCGCAACGACCCCTGCCCCTGCGGAAGCGGCAAGAAGTACAAGAAATGCTGCGGCGCGTCATGATGAGAAGCCTTATTGCGTTGCTCCTGCCGGCCCTGGCTACGGCGGCCATCTGGCCGGAGGACGCCGGCACGTGGCGGCGCATCTCCACCGCTCCGGCGCCGGTCGCCGACCGCGCCCTCTGGAACGAGTACGGGTTGCAGGAGGCCGAAACCGCGCAGTTCGAGGCCGGCGACAAGACGTTCTCCGCCACCGCCTGGCGCGTTCAGGACGCCACCGCGGCCATGGGGGCCTTCGAGTGGCAGCGCCCGGCGGCCGCCAAACCTTCAGAGGCGGCCGAACTCGCCGCCGAGACCGAATCCGGAGTCATCGCCGCCATCGGCAACTACGTGGTTTCCTTCGAGGGCTACCGGCCGACCGCCGAGGAGATCTCGGCCGTCGCCGGGCGGCTGCCCAGGCTTTACCGTCAGCCCTTGCCCACACTGCCGGATTTCTTTCCCCAACGCGCCCTGGTGCCGAACTCGGAGCGCTACCTGCTGGGACCGGTGGCGCTCGAGCGCTTCGAGAGCCGCATCCCGCCAGCGGTAGCCGCCTTCCACTTCGGCACCGAGGCGCGCACCGCCCTCTTCAAGACTCCCGGCGGCCCCATGCGAATGGTCCTGTTCGACTACCCCACCCCCCAGATCGCCATCCAGCAGTACGAGGAGTTTTTGAAGGTGCCGGGAGCCGTGGCGAAGCGCAGCGGGCCGATGATTGCGGTGGTGATCTCACCTCCGGACCCCGATTTCGCCGAGCACCTCCTTTCGCAGGTGCGCTACCAGGCTTCGGTGACGATGCACGAGTACGTCCCCACCCGTCGGGACAATGTGGCGCATCTCATCCTCACGATCTTCAAGCTTTGCGGATTGTTGCTGCTGTTCGCTCTGGCTGCCGGGTTGGCGGTGGGAGGCGTCCGGGCGGTCATCCGGCGGGCGGTGGCGGGGGATAGCAACGATCCCATGATTCTGCTGCACCTCGACGACAGGGCGCCCCGCCGGGAGTAGCGTTCCAACCGGTAAGCTTCGGCTTATGAATTCCTTAGACCGGATAAGCGGACCCCGGAGGGGTAGTTTTCCGCTGTTTTGGGTATCCTGTGGAAAACCTGAGGAATTCGTAAGAGTAATGGAACCCTTTACTTACGGGCGAGAATTTTACGCGGCTTTTTCTCTTGACTTGTGCGGCGCACGGAAATAAGATCCAACTACAAAGTTTTGGCGGTTGCGATTCCGTCGAAACTGATTCTCCCATCGAACATCACCCTGGTAGAACAGGGGAATGAATGCTCACCCTTCGGGGTGAGCATTCCTATTTTGTAGTAAACATTCGCGTTACACTTATCTATATGCACCCTCCCGCGCCCAGGAGACCGAGGGGCGAGACCTCCTGGAGCACCCGACTGGCATCTTTGCGGCATGTTCGCCCTCTGTTGGCGATGGTCTGGGAGACCAGTCCCGCGCTGACATCCTCGACCGTGGCGCTGCGCCTTTTCCGGGCGCTGATCCCCTTGGGGATGCTGTGGGTCGGAAAGCTCATTCTGGACGCCCTGGTGGCCCTTACGACTGCGGGAACGGGGGATCCAGGGACGATCTGGAAGCTGGTGGGGCTGGAACTGGCGCTGGCGGTTCTCAGCGACGTCCTCGGCCGGGCCAACACCCTGGTGGACAGCCTGCTCGGCGACCGGTTCACCAACCGGGTCAGCGTCCGGTTGATGGAGCATGCCACCCGCCTGGACCTGGCTTCCTTCGAGGACCCGGTGTTCTACGACAAGCTGGAGCGGGCACGGCGACAGACCACCGGCCGGCTGGGCATGCTGGCGGGGCTGCTGAACCTTTGCCAGGACGCCGTAAGCCTGGCCTCGCTTTCGGCCGGCCTCATGATTTTCTCCCCGTGGCTGATGGTGCTGCTGGTGGCGGCGGTGATCCCGGCCTTCCTGGGAGAGACCCATTTCTCCTCCCTGGCCTACTCGGTGCTCTACCGCTGGACGCCGGAGCGGCGCGAGCTCGACTACCTGCGCATGCTGGGGGCCAGCCTCGAGAGCGCCAAAGAAGTCAAAATCTTCGGGCTGGGGCCCTATCTGTCTCAACGATACGATCAGATATCTACTCGCATATATAAGGAAAATAAAGAGATTGCGGTTAAGCGGGCGGCCACCGGGTCGCTGCTGAACCTTCTCGCCACCGGCGGATACTATGGCGGATACGCGGTGGTGCTGGCCAGCGCGCTGGCCGGTACGCTCTCCATCGGCACCTTCACCTTCCTGACCGGATCCTTTTACCGGTCAAGAACTTACATCGAAAGGCTGCTGCAAGGCTTCAACGACGTCTCCGAACAGGCCCTGTTTCTGAGCGACCTGTTCGACTTCTTCGCCATGGAGCCGCGTATCGTATCGAAGGAGCAGGCGCTCCCTGCGCCACGCCCCATCGAGAGCGGCTTCGAGTTCCGGGAGGTGAGCTTTGCCTATCCAGGCTCCACGCGTCCGGTGCTATGCCGGGTGAGCTTCCGCCTCGAACCCGGGGAGAAGCTGGCCCTGATCGGCGAAAACGGCGCCGGCAAGACCACCCTGGTGAAGCTACTGGCGCGGCTCTACGATCCCACCGCCGGACAAGTGTTGCTGGACGGAGTGGATCTGCGCGACTATCGCGTGGAAGATCTTCGAAAAGAAATCGGCGTGATCTTCCAGGATTACATGCGATATGAGATGCTGGCCAAAGAAAACATTGCGTTTGGCGAAATCGACAGAATTCACGAACGAGACCGCATCGAGCGCGCGGGCCGCCAGAGCCTGGCCAGCGAAGTCATCGGCCGGCTGCCACGCGGCTATGAGCAGATGCTCGGCCGGCGTTTTGAAGGCGGGGTGGATCTGTCGGGGGGCGAGTGGCAAAAGTTCGCCCTGGCGCGGGCCTATATGAGAGATGCGCAGTTGCTGATCCTGGACGAACCCACCGCTACGCTGGACGCCCGAGCCGAGTACGAAGTCTTCCAGCGCTTCTCCGATCTCACCCGGGGACGCATGGCGGTGCTCATCTCGCACCGGTTCTCCACCGTTCGGATGGCCGACAGCATTCTGGTGCTCGCCGGCGGGCAGGTCCGGGAACGCGGCACACACGATCAACTGGTTGCGCTCGGCGGGCGGTACGCCGAGCTGTTCGCACTTCAAGCAGCAGGTTACCGTTAAGAAGTCAACTGATGAAACAAAAGAAACTGCAGGTAATCCCATTAGGCGGTCTTGGGGAGTTCGGCATGAACATGACCGCCATCCGGTACGGCGACGACATCCTCATCGTCGATTCCGGAATGATGTTTCCCAGCAGCGAACTGCTGGGTGTAGACGTGGTCATGCCCGACCTCACGTTCCTGAAAGAGAACCGTGAGCACATCAAGGGGCTGGTCCTGACGCACGGGCACGAAGACCACATCGGCGCCGTACCCTACCTCCTGTCGGAAATCTCCATCCCCGTTTACGGAACTGCCTTCACCATAGCGTTGGTGGAGCGCCGCATGGAAGAGTACGACCTGGAACGAGAACCCGTCTTCCATACCATCAAGCCGCGGCAACTGGTCGTGATCGGCCCCTTTCAAGTGGAGCCGATCCACGTCACCCACTCGATCGTCAACGCCGTGGCGCTGGCCATCACAACGCCGCTGGGGGTGATCATCCACACCGGCGATTTCAAGGTGGATCCCACCCCCACCGACAACGAATTGTTCGATCTCCACACCCTTGCCGACTACGGCAAGCGAGGCGTGCTGCTGCTGCTTTCCGACTCCACCAACTCGGACCGGCCCGGGTATACCGAGTCCGAGCGCGCCGTGCGGCCCCGCGTCGAGGACCTGTTCGCGCACGCGGATCAGCGCGTCATCGTCTCCTGTTTCAGCTCTTCCATTCATAGAATTCAACTTCTGCTTGAAGTCTCGCAGCAGTTCGGGCGGAAGGTGGCGATCGTGGGCCGCAGCATGGTGACGGTCACGGAGATCGCCCACTCGCTGGGGCTGCTGGAGATCCCCGACGGCATCCTGATCCGGCCGCAGGACGTTCCCGATGCCCCGCGGCACAAGGTAACGGTGATCATCTCCGGCACCCAGGGGGAGCCCATGTCGGCGCTCTCACGGGTGGCGGTGGACAACCACCGGCAGATCTCCATCGAGCCGGGAGACACGGTGGCGCTCAGTTCCCGCATCATCCCGGGGAACGAGAAATCCATCTACCGCATGATCGACCACATGGAGCGCCGCGGCGCAGACGTGTACTACGGCAGCATGAACCCGCCGCTGCACGTCTCCGGGCACGGCAGCGCCGAGGAACTCAAGCTCATGCTGAACCTGGTGCGGCCCCGCTTCTTCATGCCCGTCCACGGAGAGTTCCGGCAACTGGCCAAGCACGCCCGGCTGGCGCAGCACCTGCGCTCCGCCGGTCTGGAGGAGATCTTCATCATGGACTCCGGCGACGTGCTGGAGTTGGACGAAGCCGGCGCGCGCAAAGCCGGCCGCGTTACCGTGGGGCGGGTGTGCATCGATTCCGGCTCCGTGGACGAGGTGGTGGAGGACGTCATTATCCGCGACCGCCGGAGCCTCTCCGAGGACGGCATCGTGGTGCCCATCATCGCCATCAACAGCCACACCGGCCGCGTGGAGCACCTGCCCGAGATCGTCAGCCGCGGGTTCGTCGCCGACGGTGGATCGGAGTTCATGTCCCTGGCGCAGCAGGTAGTGGCCCGCACCATCGAGTCTTCCAACGAGGACGAGAAGACCGACTGGGGCGTGGTGAAAGAGAAAGTCCGCGCCGACCTGAAGCGGTTCATCAACAAGGAAACTTCCCGGCGGCCGCTCATTATGCCGGTCGTGCTGGAACTCTGAGCCGCCCCGGAAGTCGGAATCCTCTCATTGGCCGGGCGATTGCTTTCCCGGGAATGGGGGATAACTATGCCTGTCGATAAAACCACGGTCGAGCGGGAGATCAGCCATCTGAACCAGCCGGGCAACCCGGTAGTCGAGCACCTCCAGCGGGAGCTGTGCAATGCCATGGTGCTCTACGCAAACTACAAACACTACCACTGGCAGACCTACGGGCCGCTGTTCCGCGAGCTGCACAAGATGTTCGACGAGTTCGCGAAGGAGGTCCTGGAGACCACCGATGAGCTGGCGGAACGCATTCGCATGATCGGCCAGGATCCCATCTCCGGGCTGGCCGAATTCGCCCAGCACGCCAGCGTGCAGTCCACCTCCGGGACCCAGGACATGCGCGCCATGGTGGAAGAGGCCAATGCCAACGCCATGGTGGTGATCCGCGGCATGCGCGAGGGGGCCAGCGTGGCCGATGAGCACAACGATCCCGGAACCACCGAGATCTTCTCCAACTTCGTCCAGATCCACGAGAAACAGGAGTGGTTCCTGCGGGAGACCCTCAAAAAGGGCGACGGGCTGGTGGTGTAAGGGCCGCGCCGCGGCCCTACGACATGTACATCCCGCCGTTGACGTCCAGCACGTGGCCGGTGATGTAGCCGGCCTCGTCGCTCACCAGGAACTTGACCGCCGCGGCGATGTCTTCCGGTGTTCCCATCCGCTTCAGGGGGACGGCGGCGAGCATGCGGCTCTTGACATCCTCGGGCAGCCCGGCGGTCATATCCGTAGCGATGAAGCCTGGCGCCACTGCGTTGACCGTGATGTTGCGGCTTCCCATCTCCTGGGCCAAGGCCTTGGTGAGCCCGATGATTCCGGCCTTGGAGGACACGTAGTTCGCCTGTCCCGGGTTCCCTGCCCTGCCCACCACCGACGAGATATTGACGATGCGGCCCCAGCGCTCTCGCATCATGCCGGGCAGCGCCTGCTGGGCGGCGAAGAAGGCGCCGGAGAGGTTGATCTGGAGCACCAGGTTCCAGTCTTCGGGCTTCATCCGGACCGCCAGCCCGTCGCGCGTGATGCCGGCGTTGTTCACCAGGATGTCGATCCGGCCGAACTCCTGGAGCGCCGCGGCGAAGGCTTCCTTGATGGAGAGCTGCGAGCAGAGGTCCAGGTTGACGGTCAGCGCCTTGCGGCCGAGGGCGCGGATTTCAGCGGCCACCTGCTCGTTGAGTTCCAGTTCGGGCGAAGCGACCACGATGTCCTTGCCGTCTTGAGCGAGCGCCAGCGCGGTGGCCCTGCCGATGCCACGGCTGGACCCGGTGACCAATGCGGTTCGTTGAGCCATAAGTTCTTATGATACCCGCGCGACGGGCCGCGGTTCCACGTCCTCGCGCCGCATGCAGCGGGCTCCATTCCACGGTACAACGGAAGGAGCATGGCTTATACGGACTTGCGGGAGTTCATCGCCGCGCTGGAGCGCCACGGCGAGCTGAAGCGCATCGGGGTGGAGGTGGACCCCGTCCTGGAGATCACGGAATTCGCAGACCGCTCGGTGAAGAGCGGCGGCCCGGCGCTCTTGTTCGAGCGGCCCTCCGGATACGGTGTCCCGGTGCTGATCAACGCCTTTGCCAGCCTGCGGCGGATGGAACTGGCGCTGGAGGTGGATTCGCTCGACACCGTGGCGGGACGCATCTCCGAGTTCCTGGAGATGCGCATGCCGGAGGGGCTGATCGGCAAGCTCAAAATGCTCCCCAAGCTGGCCGAGATGGGGCGGTTCTTCCCGCGCATGGTCTCCCGCGCGCCGTGCCAGGAGGTGGTCCGCACCGAGGGCTTCTCGCTGTTCGACTACCCCGTGTTGAAGTGCTGGCCGCAGGACGGCGGGCGCTTCATCACCCTTCCCATGGTCTTCTCCCGCAATCCCGAGACGGGCAAGCGCAACTGCGGCATGTACCGCATGCAGCTCTACGACGATCGCACCGCCGGTATGCATTGGCAGACCCACAAGCAGGGCGCCGAGCACTACCGGCGCATGGCGGCGGCGGGCGGCTCCGGGCGTATGGACGTGGCAGTGGCCATCGGGGCCGACCCCGTGACCATGTACTCCTCCATCCTGCCGCTGCCGCCGGACCTGGACGAGATGATAATCGCGGGCTTCCTGCGCGACAGCCCCGTCGAGATGGTGAAGTGCCGCACCTGCGACCTGGAGGTGCCGGCGCAGGCCGAGATCGTGCTGGAAGGCTACGTCGAGCTGGGCGAACTGCGCACCGAAGGGCCCTTCGGCGACCACACCGGCTTCTACTCCCTGGAGGACGACTACCCGGTTTTCCACGTCACCTGCATCACCCAGCGCCGCGATCCGATCTATGCCGCCACCATCGTGGGGCCTCCGCCCATGGAGGACTACTATATGGCCAAGGCCATCGAGCGCATCTTCTTGCCGCTGCTGCGCCTGCAGCTTCCCGAGGTGCGGGATATCGCCATGCCCGCCGAGGGCGTGGTCCACAACCTGATCCTGGTCTCCATCCGGAAGTCCTACCCCGGGCACGCCCGCAAGGTGATGTCGGCCATCTGGGGGTTGGGACAGGCCATGTTCAGCAAGTGCATCGTGGTGGTGGACGAGGACGTGGACGTGCAGAACGTAAGCGAAGTGGCCTGGCGCGCCCTGAACAACATCGACCCGGAGCGCGACATCCAGTTCACCCTGGGGCCTGTGGATTCGCTCGACCACGCCAGCCGCCTGCCGAATTACGGCTCTAAGATGGGGGTGGACGCCACGCGCAAGTGGCCCGGGGAGGGCTTCACGCGGCCCTGGCCGGAGGTGATCCGGATGGACGAGGACGTGAAGCGCCGCGTGGATGAGTTGTGGAAGCAGGCGGGGCTGTAGGAGCCGCTAGCGGTTCGGATCGTAGCAGAATTCCGCGGCCGCCCGGCCGGTCGGCTCCCAGAGCAGGGCCGGAGTCCGGGTGGGCGCCATCAGCCGGACGGCCTGCTCGGCGATGATGCGCTGCCGCGGGAAGCAGCGGACGTAGATGGGTCCTTCGCTGCGGCGGGCGAGTTCGAGCAATTGCTCGGTGGGCCGGGCGCGCTCCAGAAACTGCGCGCGCTTGCGGACCCACAGCCAGCCGATGTTCTGGACCAGCAGGAGAGCCAGCACCAGGGGCGCCGCCCTGCGGCGGCGTTTCCAGAGGGCGTCCAGCGCGGCGCCTACGATGAAGGCGGCGCCCGCGCTCGCCAGGTAGGTCTGGCGGCTGGGGACCCGGTTGATGTAAACCGGGAAGATGTAGGGCACCAGCGCGGCGGCGGCCCAAAACCCTCCCAGCGCGAGAATCCGCCGGTAGTGCGGCGGCTTCCAGGCGAGCAGCGCGACCACGGCCACGAGTCCCCAGATCCAGAACAGGCGGGGGAAGCTGTTGGCCCAGGTCCGCCAGAACGGGGCCGCGAGGACGAAGCTGCCGTCCTGAAAGCGCCCGGAATAGGATTGGGTGCCCAGGATGGAGAGCACCGCGGCGGCGCCGAGCACTGCGAAGGGGGCAAGCAGCGGCATCTTCCGCGGCGTCGTGGTAGCGGCCGCCACCGCCAGCAGCACCAGCAGAATGACGGCCGATTCTTTCGACAGGAGCGCCAGGGCGAAGGCCGCCAGCGCCGCCCAGTACCAGCGGCGGCCACCCGGCGGCTCGAGAAAACGCAGCCAGCAGTAGAGCGACAGCGCGCCGAAGAAGAACAGCAGCAGCTCATTGCAGGCCGAAATCCACATCACCGCCTCCTGGTGCCCCTCGTAGATGGCGAAAAAGGCGGCGGCCCAGGCGGAAACACCGTAGCCCAGCAGGCGCCAGCGTCCCAGGGCAAAAACCAGCCAGGTGTTCACGGCGTGCAGCGCGATGCCTGCCGCGTAGAACGGCAGCGGGTTCATGCCGGCCAGCGCGTGGAGCCAGTAGAGGTAGAGGAAGCTGGTGGCGCGGGGGCGGTTGATGGCGTCGCCAGCCATCCCGGCCCAGCCGGAGGGCGGCCCGTATTCGAGCGCCTGGGCGATGTTTGGATAGTCGTCTTCGATGAAGGGGAAACTCAGGGCGGGCAGGTAGGCCAGGACCGCCAGCAGGGCGAGCAGGGGCACCAGCGTGCGGCCCGGGGGTCGCGGCAAGGAGTGTTGCGGGGCAGCCAAATTTCAAATGTATCAGGGCCCGCAGCCGGGCGGAGACGTGCATAATGGGTCCATGCCACTTTCAAGACGCACCTTTATCGGAACGGCCGCCGCGGGTGCACTCGCGCCGGTGTGGGCCCGCACCTTGAGGACCGTCGGGGCTCAGTTGTACACGCTGCGCAACGTACTTCCGGAGAAACCGCTGGAGACGCTCCAGGCGGTGGAGGAAATCGGCTACCGCGAAGTGGAGGTAGTCCAGAACGGGATCGATAAGATCTGGCCCAGCCTGCGCAAGACGCGGCTGAAACCCGTGGCGGTGCACATCGACGCGGGACTGCTGGCGCCCGGCAGGCACGACGAACTGGAAGCCGCCATCCAGGACGCCCGCAAGCGCAAATTCGATTACGTAGTCTACCCTTACCTGCCGCAGGAGGAGCGGGCCGGCCTGGCGGAACTGCGCACTTTCGCCGCGCGCCTGAACCACGCCGGCCTGGCCTGCCGCGACGCCGGCATGATGCTCTGTTATCACAACCATGCCTTCGAGTTCACGCTCATGGAAGGCAAGACGCTGCTGGACACCCTCATGGACTTGACCGGCCGCGAGATCATCGGGTTGGAGCTGGATATTTTCTGGGCCAGCGTGGCGGGTCACGACCCGGTAGCGCTGCTGGAGCGCTATGAAGGCCGCGTCCCCCTGGTGCACCTGAAGGACAAAGCCGAGGGCACACCCGTCCAGACCCACGAAAAGGTGCCGCCGGACGCATTCAAGGAAGTGGGCGCGGGAACAATCCCCATGGAGCCGGTACTGCGAGCCGCGCACGCCGCCGGCGTCCGGCATTACATCGTGGAGCAGGACCAGACCCCGGGCGACCCCATCGAGAGCCTCCGCCAAAGCTTCGAGTATCTGCGAAAGCTGGATTTTTAGCGGGCCGGCAGGCG
>JAWLGN010000082.1:0-19163 GCA_041685075.1 Bryobacteraceae bacterium | reverse complement strand
CGGCTTTCGCAACTTCAACAACTACCGATTACGCGTTAGGATTATGTGTTCTTGAGGTGGTCGGGCATGGGGTCTGCCCCCATTAATGGCGTAGAGCCGCTGCCTGTGATGGGGATTGGAAGGGAGGGTTGGTTGCGGGGGAGGGATTTGAACCCTCGACCTTTGGGTTATGAGCCCAACGAGCTACCAGACTGCTCCACCCCGCACTGTCATCGTACCGCATCGACTGGATGAGGTCAACCGCTTTCCGATTACGTGACGATAACGGTGCGGCTCAGGCGGTGGTCCAGCCGCCGTCGGCGGTGTAGACCAGCCCGGTGGTCGCGCGGGCTTCGTCGCTCATGAGGAACACGGCCGTATGGGCGATGTCCAACGGTTCGAGCATGCCGCCCGAAAGTGGCTGCTTTTTCGCCAGAAACGCCAGCAGCCGTTCATCGGACTGCGCGCGCAGGCTCATGCGCGTGCGGACCAGCGCCGGGGCGATGGCATTCACCCGAATGCCATGCGAGGCATAGTAGGCGGCCATGGAGCGCGTAAGCCCGATGACGCCGGCCTTGGCGGCGGCGTAGGCGTGGGTAGCGAAAAACCGCCTCTCGGGCGAGAAGGCGAGCACGCTGGCCATGTTCAGTACGGCGCCGCGCACTCCGCCGGCTCCCGGCTCCTGCCGGAGCATCACCCGCAGCGCGGCGCGGCACATGCGGAAGGCCGTGCCGAGGTTCACCTCCAGGGTCATGCTCCAGCCCTCGTCGGTGCATTCGTGAACGGGCCCGTCACCAAAGGATCGGCCGCTAGCGCCAGCGACATTGAACAGGGCGTCCAGGCGGCCGTATGCGGCGCAGCAGGCCTCCACCACGCGCTCAGCGGCGCCCGCCCGGGTAAGGTCCGCCACTTCCGCTGCGGCCGACAGCTCACAGGCCAGCGGCTCCACCGTCTCCCGATCCTTGCCCGCGATGAAGACTCGCGCGCCCTCGTTCGAGGCCACTCGCGCGGTGGCCGCGGCGATCCCGTCCGATCCGGTAATCAGGCAGACCTTGTCCTGTAAACGTCCGGCCACGATCACTCCAGGCTGTAGTCCACACGGGTCCACTTGCCCTCGCACATGGCGCGGTAGCCCGCCTCCAGGATGCAGTTCACCACGAAGCCGTCTTCGTAGGTTTCACGCGGCGTCCGGCCGTCGCGCACGCATTCGACGAAGTGGCGCATTTCGGCCTGGTAGCCGTAAGCGAAGGCCTCTTCGGGGAGCGGGCGCGTCCAGCCGAGATCGGTATCGGCCTTTTCCACCACGTAGCCCGCGCCCCGGGTGGTAAAGGCGGCCACAGGCGTGCCGCGGGTGACGTCGGTAAAGATCGATCCCTCGCTGCCGTGGATCTCGTTGCGCAGGTCCAGCCCGCCCTTGGTCGTCCAGGAAAGCTCGCAGTGTGCGATGCCTCCGCTTTCGAACTTGAGCACCAGCAGGGCGTTGTCTTCGCCTCTGGTCTTATCGCCGTGCACCAGGGTGGCGCCCCAGGCGAAGACCTCCACCACGCGGTCTTCCTTGCCGAAGAAGTAGCGGGCCGCTTCGATGCAGTGGCAGCCCAGGTCGTTGAGCGCGCCGCCGCCGGTCTTCTCGATGTCCCAGAAATGGGGGCTGTGCGGCCCGGCGTGCGACTCGCGCGACCGCACCCACAGGACGCGCCCGATACCGCCGGCGGCGATCATCTCCCGGGCCTTCACCACCGCGGGAGCGAAGACCTCGGTTTCGGCGTAGCCGTGGATGGCGCCGGAGTCGCGCGCCGCGGCGAACATGCGGGCCGCTTCAGCCCGGTTGCGCGCCAGCGGCTTGGTGCAGACCTGGTGGCGGCGCGCCCGCGATAGCGCCTCGGAAACGCGCGCGTGCTCTTCGTTGGGAAGCGCAATGACGAACAGGCCGATATCGTCACGGGCGATAACCTCCTCCAGGTTCGTCGAGCACTCCGGAATCTTCCAGCACCGGGCGAAATCCGCGGCGCGGTCCGCCGAGCGGGAGTAGTTCACCACCACCTCCTGCCCGTTCACGTTGGCAAGACCCTGCAGGTAGAACTCGGCCACAAAGCCGGAACCCAGCATGGCGATTCGTACAGACTGCATCATCCCCTCCGGAACCCCTCAGCGAAACAGGTGCGCGAGGCTTTTGCGGTAGGCCTCGTAAAAAGCTTCGAGCTGCTCCTCGGCGCTCGAGTTGCCCACGAACTGGTGGCTCGGCAGCACCACCGGCCGGCAGCCGCGGACGAGCAGGTTCTCCGCCGTCTGGCAGCGCAGCATATTGACGATCATGCCGCCGGTGACGGTGGAAACCGGACCGGTGCGCCACTCCAGCCCCTCCAGTTCCAGAACGCAGTCGCCCGGCGGGCAGTGGTTATCGATCACCACATCGGCTACGTCGATGAGTTTCTTCCCCGAGCTGTGCGCCGGCGGGGATGCTTCGCAATGCTCGCGCGAGACAATGGCGATGACCGGCAGCCCGCGCTTCCGCGCCCCCATGGCCATCTCCACCACCACGGGCCTGATGCCGCTGGTGGAGATGATGACAAACGCGTCGTGGGGGCCGAAGGCGAATCCCTTCAGGATCTCCTCGGCATAGCCTTCGTAGCGCTCCAGGTAAAGCGGCCCGCGCAGGCCATTCGCGCCGATGATATTGGCGTGGTTGGAGAGCGCCAACTCCACCAGCGCCACCCATCCCGCAAAGCAGCCCTGCCGGGGCGTCATCTCCTCGCACATCATCCGGGAGTGGCCGTTCCCGAAGAGGAATACCAGGCCGCCGGAGGCGATGGAGGCGGCGCACAGTTCGGCCGCCTTTTCGATATTGCCCGCTTCCTTCTCCACCAGTTGGTCGAGCAGCTTGCGGGTGGTTTCCGCGTAGCGCAATGCCGCGTTCATGCTGTTTCGATTTCCACTCCTTGTTCGGCGAAAGCGGCGAGGAACGCAGGGTCCGCGCCGGTATCGGTGATGATCCTGTGAATGTCCCGGGTGGCGCAGACGCGATGCGTCGCCACGACCCCCAGCTTCGAATGGTCCGCCACCACGACGCGCCGTTGCGCCTGCAACAAAAAGGCGCGGTTGATTTCGGACTCCTCCGCGTGCGCATCGGTAAGGCCCTGGAGCGGGTCGAGGCCGCCCGCGCCCACGATGGCGGTATCGGCAAAGATCTCGCACGCCGACCGCATGGCGGCCGCACCCACCAGCGAAAACCAGGCGCCCCGCATCACCCCGCCGCACAACGCCACCGTGACGCCTTCAAACAAGCTCAGCTCCATGGCGATGTTCACGCCGTTGGTGAAGACCGTCACGCCGCGCTTTGAAGCCAGCGCGCGGGCTACTTGCGTAGTGGTGGTGCCGGCGGTGATGGCCACCTTCTCGCCGTCGCAAATGAGGGCGGCGGCGGCCAGCCCGATGCGCCGCTTCTCCTCGGCGTGGCGCCGGATCTGTTCCTGAAACGAAGAGTCCTGGCTGAAGGTGCGGTAGGCCAGCGGCTCGATCGGCACCGCGCCGCCGTGGTCGCGCTTCAGCAGTCCGCGGCGCTCGAGATCCCGCAGGTCGCGCCGCACCGAGACTTCGGAAATATTGAGCCGGCGGGAGAGATCCTCCACCGAAAGGCGCCCGTGCCGTAGTACAGCATCCAGGATGAGGTGGGCGCGGCCGGCCATGTTCAGGTTCGAGTGTGCCAGAGGCGGATCGGATTTGTCAACGGAGCTGATCGTTTTTGCTTGAAATGATCCATCTTGGCGTCTATACTCGATCCTATTGATCTACACGAGGGACCTCAACAACCTGATCGAGTGCGACGTGGCGGTAGCCGGAGCGGGTTCGGCGGGCGCGGTGGCGGCCATTGCCTCCGCCCGCGCGGGCGCCCGCACGGTGCTGATTGAGCGCTACGGTTTTCTGGGCGGCACCAGCACGGCGGTGCTGGATACCTTCTACGGCTTCTACACCCCGGGCTCGCGGGCCCGCAAAGTGGTGGGCGGGATTGCCGACGACGTGGTGGCGAGGCTCGAGCGCTTCGACGCCTGTTTCGAGCGGCCCAACACCTATGGCGCGGGCACCGGCGTCACCTATCATCCCGAGTATCTGAAGGTGGTCTGGGAAGAACTGGCGCTCGAAGCGGGCGTGCGGCTCCTGATGCACGCCTGGGTGCAGGACGTGGAGGTGCGGGACGGCGGCATCGAGGGGCTCGTTCTGGCCACCACGACCGGGCGGGCGCGCCTCGGCGCGCGCGTCTTTGTGGATGCCACCGGCGACGCCGACCTGTGCTGGTTTGCCGGCGCGCCGCTCCAATTCGCCGGGCAGTCCGAGCCGGCGCAGCTTCTTACGACCACCTTCCGGATGTGCAACGTGGACCAGGCGCAGCGCAAGACCATCGGGAAAGCCGACTTCCACGCGCGGATGCGGGAGGCCTCCGAGAGCGGCGCCTACCGCCTGCCGCGCCGCGAAGGAAGCGACCACGTCACCACCATCCCGGGAATGATGGCCACCAACATGACTCGGGTGGCCTCCTGCGGCACCAGCGCCGGAGAGTACGTGAACGCCGCGAACTCCCTCTTCCTGACCGACGCCGAAGTGGAAGGACGGCGGCAGGCCATCGAGTACGCGCGCTTCCTCCGGGACCGCATCCCGGGCTACGCGGGAGCGCACCTGGCGGGATTCAGCACCCAGATAGGGGTCCGGGAGACCCGCAGGCTGGCGGGGCAATATATCCTGACCCGCGAAGACGTGCTCGGCGCGCGGCAGTTCGACGATGGCATAGGGCTGTGCGGCGCGCCCATCGAAGACCACCATGCCGGCGCCGATACCCGCTGGGAGTACCTTCCCGACGGCCAGTGCGTGGGGATTCCGTTCCGCACGCTGCTGCCGCGCGAGGTTTCGAACCTGCTGGTGGCGGGACGATGCTTCTCCGCCACCCACGATGCGCACGCCAGCGTGCGTTCCATGGCGCAGTGCATGGCCATGGGGCAGGCGGCAGGCACCGCGGCCGCGATGGCCTGCGCGGAGCGAACCACGCCCGCCGAACTGCACCTCGGCCGTCTGCGGGAAGCGCTTCGTACCGGAGGCGCCATTCTGGAACTACCGGAGGCCGCATGACGTTCGTCAGGACCGTGCTGGGCGACATTCCAGCCTCGGAGCTAGGGGTGTGCTACGCGCACGAGCACATCTACATCGACCGCAGCTTCACCACCTTCGCTACGCCGGATTTTCAGATCGACTCGGTTCCCGCCGCTATCGAGGAGCTGTGCGAGTTCCATCGCGCGGGTGGCCGCGCCATGGTGGACTCCATGCCCTGCGACTCCGGCCGCAACGTGGCCAAACTGGCGGAGATCTCCCGCGGCTCCGGGGTTCACATCGTGGCGCCCACGGGCCTGCACCTGGCGAAATACTATCCCCCGGGTCACTGGAGCGAGCGCCTTCCCGCGGCCGACCTCGCGCGGCTGTTCATCGCCGACATTGAAGACGGAGCCGACGCCAACGACTACGGCGGCCCCTCGATCGAGCGCCTGCCCCACCGCTGCGGGGTCATCAAGGTGGCGAGCGGCGCCGGCCGGATCGACGCGCACGAGGAGAAGATCTTCGAGGCGGCCTCCGCGGCGCACCACGCCACTGGGGCCCCCATCCTCACCCACACCGAGCAGGGCACGGCCGCGCTCGAGCAGATGGAATTATTCGGCAGGCTGGGGGTGGAACCCGCCCACGTGGTGCTCTCCCATACCGACAGGCGGCCGGACCGGCAGTATCATCTGGAGATACTCGCGACGGGCGTATTCGTGGAGTTCGATTCGGCCTTTCGGTGGCCCGCGGAGCGGGGCAATCCCACGCGCGACCTGGTGGTG
The DNA here is from genome assembly GCA_041685075.1 of Bryobacteraceae bacterium. Lineage (GTDB taxonomy): Bacteria > Acidobacteriota > Terriglobia > Bryobacterales > Bryobacteraceae > JAMCRM01. Next base: position 13,326 of record JAWLGN010000082.1, on the reverse strand, counting down.
TATCTGTTCGAGCAGGGGCGGGGCGCCCAGGTGATGCTGGGAATGGACGCCGCGCGGCGCCGCTACTGGAAGCACTACGGCGGCAAGCCGGGGCTGAGCTTCCTGCTCACCGAATTCTGGGATTCGCTGCGCGCGGCCGGCCTGCGGGACGAGGACCGGGCGGCCATCTTCGTGGATAATCCCGCCCGCGCCTACGCCTTCCGGAGCAAGACATGATCGCGCTGGGCGTGGACATCGGCGGGACAAGGATCAAGGCGGGACTGGTGGATAGCGCCGGCCGGCTGCACGGCTGCCGCGCCGTCGAAACGCCCGCCAGCCTTCCGGCCTTCCGCCAGAGTCTAGGCCGGTTGCTCAACGACCTGCTCAGCGGCGCGCCGCCTCCGCAGGCGGTAGGGATCGGCTGCCGCGGCATCATCGACGCCTCGAGCACCACCGTCCTCCGTTCGCCCGGCAGCGTTCGTTACCTCGAGGGCGTGGCGCTCAGCGGGATGCTCGATCCGGCGCGCTTCACAGGCGTTCCCATTGCCGCGGACAACGACGCGCGCGCGGCAATGGCGGGCGAGATGATGTTCGGCGCGGCGCGGGGGCGGCGCAACGCCCTGTTGCTCACGCTCGGCACGGGCGTCGGCGGCGCGGTGCTATCGAACGGCACGGTGCTGCACGGGCACGCCGGGGTGGCGGGGCACCTGGGACATCTCACGGTCGATCCCGCCGGCCCGCTGTGCATCTGCGGCAACCGCGGCTGCCTGGAGACGCGCTTCTCGGGGCGAGCCATCGAATCGGCCGCGGCAGCCGCTATCCATCGCGGTCTGGAGACGGACCTGGCCGCGGGACCCGTCACCTGCGGCCGTGTCTTCGAGGCCGCCGCGGGCGGCGATCCGGTGGCCCGGGAGATCCTCGAGACCGCAACCGCGTACCTGGCCGGCGCGCTGGCGGGACTGGTCCACCTGCTGGACCCCGAAGTGATCGTCCTGGCCGGCCAGATGGCCGCCGCCGGAGAGATGCTGCTCGGGCCGTTGCGTCGCGAGGTGCACGCGCGCACCCGGCGCCTCCTGGCTCGCGAAGTAGAGATACGGACCACCGCCCTCACCGGCGAGGCCGGGGTGATCGGCGCCGCCGCCCTGGCGCATAGCGCCCTACCCTCGCGGGCCTCCGCTGGATAGCGAAACGCGCGCCGCCGCGGCTGCGGGCCGCCCCCATCCCGGCTCCCGCAGCAGGCGCCCTAAGCCCGCCAGAAACCCGAGCCCATACGAGAAGTGATACACCGCGAAGACCAGGGGCATGACCGGCGCGTACCGCAGGCGTAAGATACCGCGGCAGGCGAGCGCCGTGGCCACCAGTGCCGCGACGCCGTAAGCCGCCAGAGCAAGCGCCAGCAGCCCGGCCGCCGCGGCGCTGAACGGCGCCGCCGCCCCCAGCAGCAGCAGGCTGCCCACGAGTGCCGCCGGCACCAGGTGCCGCACCGAGGCCGGCAGCCTGTGCCTGCGGATCACGTACACCTTCCAGTACCCGTACTGCGCGTACTGGCGGAACAGCCCGGCCAGCGTGGCGCGCGGCTTGAACCAGCAGCGGATTCGCGGCGACTGCCAGATGCGCCCGCCGCCGCGCACCAGCCGCAGGTTCAACTCATCGTCCTGGTTGCGCACCAGCGCCTCGTCGAACAGCCCCAGTTCCTCCAGGGTGCGCTTGCGCCAGCAGCCGAAGGTTACGGTATCCACCCAGCCCTCATACGACGGATCATGGAAACGCGCGCCGCCGCAGGCGAAGCCCGAGTGGTAGGCCAGCGCGATGGCCTTTTGCATGTAGCCGCGCGCCATGGTGCGGGCCGGGCCGCCCACGTTCTGCGCACCGCTCGCCTCCAGCACCTCCAGGCAGCGGCGGACGTAATCGGGCGCGTACTCCGAGTGCACGTCCATCCGCACGACGACCTCGCCGCGCGCGCGCCGGATGCACTCGTTCAGCCCCGGAGAGACGATCTTCCCCGGGTTGTCCAGCACCGTGATCGAGGGGTGCGCGGCACTGTAAGCTTCCAGTACGGCGCGGGTGCCGTCCTCGCTCATCCCATCGGCGATGAGGATTTCCATCTCCACGCCCAGCGGCAACCGCTGCGCCAGGAGCGAGCGCATGAACGGATGGATGAAGCGGATCTCGTTGCGGCACGGCACCACCACCGAGACTGTGGACGCCCGGGACACGCCGCACCTCCTAACTCTGAAAGCTGCGCTCGCCGGCGGCACACACGCCGGGCAGGTTTCGGCCGAGCGAGAGCAGCGTGCGTTCCCAGGCGTCCAGCACCGCGCTCCAGTCCCAGGCCAGCGCGGCGGCGCGCGCGCCCGCGGAGAGGCGCGCGGCCAGCCCCGGTTCCAGGATGAGCCGGCGCACGGCGGCGGCCATGGCCGCGGGGTCGTCCACGGGCACGGTCAGGGCATCGCGCTCATGGACCAGCAGCCAGGGGATTCCGCCGGCACCGGTGGTCACCAGGCAGGCGCCGCAGGCCATCGCTTCCATCACGGTCACGGGAGTGTTGTCCACCGCGGCGGTATTCAGAAAGACGTCGCCGCGATCGATCCAGCGCGCCATCTCCTTCTTGGGAACGGCGCCGGCGAAGGTGACGCGGCCGGCCACCTCGAGCCGGCGGGCGGTGGCGGCGGCGCGCTCCAGGCTGCCGTCGCCCTTGTCCGGCCCCACCATCACCAGTTCGGCGTCGGGGAAGTCGCGCCTCACGAGCGCCAGCACCTCTACGGCCGCCGAGGGCCTGTAGATTTCGTGGAAGGAGCGCACCCATACCAACCTGGGCCGCACGGTGTCGCGCAAACGGAAGGGATAATCCGCGAGTTCGAGTGCGTTGGGCACGAGTTGAATGTCTCCGCGGATTCCGGCCAGCCGCTCCACCAGGTAGCCTGAGGGCGCCGTCACCGCAGCGGCTCCGGCCAGCAGGCGCGCCACACGCCGCCCATGGTGCGCGGCGAACCGGGGCAGTCCCCCGCCCCGCAGCACCACGACGTAGGGTTTCTCCAGCGCCCGCAACAGCGCGCAAACCGCCTCCGCCCAGCGGAACGCCGGGCCGCTGAAGACATCCACCTGCGCCACGCGGTAGGCGCCGCGCCTCCGCCAGCAGGTAACGAGCATATCGCCGAGGCGCAGCGCCCTGGTTTTCCGGGTCGAGGTGCTCCACACCGTCCACCCCCTCGCCGCCAATCGCTCTGCCATCTCCTCGCCTGCCGCGCGGTTCCCCACGGATCCGGAGAGCAGGTTCCCAACAATCAGCACGGATTTTTCTTCCATCGCCGTTTCATTTCTTCAGCAGCACGAAGGCGCCGAACTCGGGGCAGGTGTGGGAGGGTGGGGAGGGCACCGTGCCTCGCGGCGCTACCGGCTGGCGGCCCTTCATCGGAATCGAAATGCTGCCGCCCTGGTACACCCCCTCAGCCACCGGCTCCCCGAAAAAGTCCTGCGCATCCCGCACCTCGTACTCCTGGCCCGGCTCCAGGGCGCCGGCGGGATCCACGTTCACCGCATCCGTCCGGCTCCAGTTGTAGATCGCGATATGCGCCCGGCCCGGCTCGTACTTGTTCGGACGCACGAAGCTCCAGGTGCCGGAGGGTCGCCCCGGGATGAACCGGCTCGCCCCGTCCAGCCCCGTCAACTGCCGCCACTCGTTCCAGTCGTGGTTCTGGGTCCCGAAGCGGAACTTACCCGCGCCGTAGTAGGTGTTGCGGTCCCAGGAGTACGGCCCGGTGCTCTGCTCCGGCCGCAGCGAAAGGATGGTATCCAGCGCGTTGTTCGAGTAGCAGGTGTTCTCGGTGAAGGCCACGCTGGCCCAGTTCCACAGTTCCACCGAAGACTGCCCGCCGATCCAGTAGTTCCGCCGTACCACCACGTCCCGGTTGGCCGCATCGCTCAGCGCCCATCCCAGCCGCGAGTAGCCTTTGTTGGTTTCCGGCGTGTGATAGGTATAGTTATTCTCGATGCGGATGCGCGACATGGGCAGCCCGATGGCGAACAGCAGGTTATCCACGTTGTTCCCGTTGTTCGAGATCGAGCCGTTATTGAAAACGATATTGCCCTCCACCTGGTAGCCTTCTACCGAGGCGTCGCTGCTGCCGTAGGCCTGAATCCCCATGCCGAACTGGTTGAAGATGATGTTATCGGCGATCACTTTGGTGCCGCTCCGGTTCTGCGTGTAGATGCCGTGGCCGTGGCCGCGCGAGTCGCCCTGGAAGCCATTGTGGTAGATGATGTTGCCGTAGGCCTCGGCGTTCTCCGCGCCGGCCCAGAACCCGATGCCCTGGTTGCAGTCGTGCAGCACCAGGTTGATGAGCTTCACCCCCACGCTGCCGTCGTAGGTATTGATGCAGGTGGGCACCTCGCGGGAAGGTCCGCGGTCCGGGTTGATGTTGGTGACTTCGAAGCCCCAATACACGGCGTAGCGGCCGTGGATGGCCAGCCCTCCGTTGATGGTGGCGCGGTGCCCGCCGGCCTGCCGGATGACGACCGGCCGCTGCGGCGTGCCGGCGGCCCGGCTCTCGATGGTGCCGCCGTCGCCGTAGACACCGCTGAGCAGCCAGGCGGTGTCGCCGGGCTTGAGCCGCCCGGGCGAGAGCGCCGTCTTCAGATCCCAGGGCTGCGCGGGACTGCCGTCGCCCGCCGGCGAGCCGTCCGGCGCCACCCAGTACTGCCGCGGCGGCGCGCGGCTGAGCACGTTCACCCGCAGCTCCGGCTGCGAACGCCCCACGTCTGCCTCCACCGCCAGGTCCTGCAAGCCGGAGTCGACCGCCACGGGAAGCGCGAAGTTGAGTTGATAGAGTCCCGCGAACCCGGGCGCCAGCCCGGAGTAGTAGACGGGAGCGGGCTCGCCCGCCACCCTAACCCGCACCGTCTCCGCAGCCTGGTTCAGCGGACCGCCCGCGCCGCCGTCGCCTCCGGAATGCCCCGCGGGCAGCGGGGGATCCACGGCTCCCAGCCCGGTGAGGTATAGGATGAGTGGTTCGCCTGCGTCGGCGGGCGATTCGGCGGTCACCAGGGAATAGTCGGCGTGGAGCACCAGCGGCCTGCCCTCGGCGCCGGTGAAGACGGCGGGCGCGGCGGTCGCCAGTTTGACTCGCTCCGTGTTGCTCACACCCGCAGCATTCCGCACCCGCACCGAGAGTTCCGCGCCGGCGCCATAGTACGGCATCTGGGCATTGATCTGGTTGGGGGAGACCAGCAGCAGCGGCGCCTGCTGCACCCCGGCGCCGTCCTCGAGTTCCACCGCCACGCCGTCCAGCACGGTGGGCAGCGGGAATCCCTCGGCCTGCGCGGTGCCCGCGGCCAGCGAAGTTCCGAAGATGCTGACCAGCGAGCCGGGCGCCAGCTCGCGGCGGAACGACGCCGCATCCACAACCCCAGCGGGGGTGATCACCGGCGATTGGTTTTGAGCGGTAAGCAAGGCGGCTCCGGTGATAGAGATCCGGAGCCAGCGTACGGTCACATGGTTCATAGCGATTCACCGGATAGTCTGGCGCCGGCGGGCTCGCGGCGGCCCGCCAGCAGCGTGTCGTAGATCGCGCAGACGCGCCCCACCACGGCGCGCGCGCTGTAGTGTTGCTCGACGCGCCGGCGGAGCCGCTCGCCGAGCTGCGCGCGCAGCCCGGCGGAAGCCAGCAGGGCGGCGAGTGCGCCGGCCAGCGCAGCCGGGTTCTCCGGCGGCACCAGGATACCCGCGCGCCCGCCATCGAGCACTTCGCCGCACTGCCCCGCCTCGGTGGCGGCCACCGGCAGCCCGGCCATCCCATACTCCAGCAGCGCCATGGGCAGTCCTTCGAAGCGGGAACTCAACACCCCGATGTCGCAGGCGCGCATGAGCGCGGCGGCGTCCTCCCGCTCCCCCAGAAACGTCACGTGGCGCTCGATCCCGAGTTCCTCGACGGCGGCGCGCAGGCGCGCGGCACAGGCGGGGTGCGGTGCGGCGCCCGCCAGCAGCAGGTGCGCCCCCGGCACGCTCCGAACCACCACCGCCAGGGCGCGCAGCAAGGTCAGGTGGTCTTTTTCCGGCCGCAGATTGCCCACGCACAGGATGCGGCTGCCCGGCGTGCCGGGAAGCGGCGGCGCTGGTGTCGATGCGCCACTCTCGGCGGCCATGTTGGGTACATACCAGGAGCGCTCCTCCGGCACTCTTAATCGCCGGCGCACCCATTCGAGCAGCGGCTCGTTCACCGCGATCACGCCGCCGATGCCCCGCACCGCCAGCCTGTACGGCAACGCGCGCCGGTCTTCCGCCGCGAAACGGCCCGCGTGCGTGTGCCACACCACCACGGGAAACGGCGGCAGGAGCGCCGCGGCGCGCGCCAGAAACAGCGACGGCCCGTGCGGATGCAGGATCTCGACGCCCCGTTCCCCGATGAACGCCACCAGGCGCGCCAGCGCCGCGGGGTCGAAGCGTCGCGCGCGCTTCAAGTCGAGCAGTCCCACCCGCGCGTCGAGCGCTGCGCCGAGCGGTCCCGCGCGCCGCGTGACGCACAGGTAGGGCCGGTAGCGCTCCTCCGGCAGCGCGTTCGCCAGGTTCACCGCCGCGCGCTCGTAGCCGCCCAGCTCCAGGGTGTCGACCATCTGCAATACCGGCGCGGGCGTCATGGCGCGGTGCTCCAGCGTTGTGCGAGCAGCGCGCGCAGAGCCTCCCGCAATCCCTCGAGCGAATAACTGCTCCCCCAGGCGGCGGCGCGCGCGCTCATCCGGGCCAGCGGCTCCGGCCGCAGCGCCATCTCCCGCAGCACGCCTGCCAGCGACTCCACGTCGCGCGGCGGAACCACAAAGCCGCGGCCGTCGCCGAGCATCCCGGGCACCAGCCCGCGGTTCGATCCCACCGGCACCAACCCGAACGCCATGGCCTCCGCGATGGACTTCGGCCAGCCCTCGGTCTCCGATACCAGCGCCAGCACGTGGCAGCGTTCGTAATAGTCGAGCACGCGCTCGAAGGGCAGGCCGCCGGTGAAATGCACCTGCGGCGCGATCCCGCATCCCCCGGCCAGCCGCTCGAGCGCGGCGCGCTCCGGGCCGTCCCCCACCACCGCGCACTCGATGGCGACGCCTTCGGCGCGCAGCCGCGCCACCGCCCGCAGCAGCACGTCCACGTTCTTCGACGCGGTGAGCCGGCCCGTGAACAGCACCTTCAGCGGAGTGTCGAAAACCTTCCGCGCCGCCGCTGCCCGGGCGCGTTCGAGCTGCGCTTCCGTGAGCACGGAGGTAAAGAACGGCACCACGTGCGGCGGCTCTCCGGGCCGCGCGCCGTAGACCGTCACGGGAGCGCCCCACCAGCGCGAGCCCAGCAGCCGGCGCTGAAGGCGAAAGCTCCACGGCTCCCCCGGATAGCCTTCCCACTGCCCGGCGTACTTGGCCACGCGCCGGCGCGCGGCCATGGGCGCGAGCAGCACGCCCAGCAGCCCCAGGGTGCACGGGCAGCGCACGTGCACCGCATCCACCGCGCGCATGGCGCGCATCAGTCCCGATGCCAGCGCGGGCAGCGCGAGCAGCACCCCAACCTTCGCCGCCAGCTTTCGGCCCCCTACCTCCGGCTGCGGCTCGATCTCGATATTGGTGCGGCTGAACGGCGCGGCCAGCGCCGCCGGAGCTGACTCCCTGCACGGCGCCGCGATCAGCACCTGCTCGAACAGGTCCGCCCAGATATCGATCTCCCGGGCATAGGCCGCATAGGCCCACAGCCGCCCCTGGTGGCGATAGTGCACCACGCCCGATACCACCAGCAGCTTCATGGCGTCAGCGCTACCTCCCGTACCATCCACATCCCGGAAAACCGGCTGCCCAGAAAACCAAGCCCCAGAAACACCCCCGATATGGCATCCAGGCCGGAGACCGAGATCGCGATGGTCATGAAGCAAAGGGCGCCGCAGAGTGGAACCGGGTCTCCCGTGACCCGCAGGTGCCGCAAGCCACCGGCCAGCAACCCCCCGAACAGCAGGAGCAGCAGCAGGAACCCTATGGCGCCAGTTTCCACCAGCAGTTGCAGGTAGAGCGAGTGCCATGCCTTGCGGCTCCCTGTGAAGCGTGCGTTCGTGTCCACTCCGGAGCCGGGACCATGCCCCCATACGGGCGACTCCGCCACGATGCGGGGCATCGCCACCCACTGGTTGTAGCGGCCCGTGGTGCGCTGTGCCAGCGTACGCCCCGGCGCGAAGGCGCGCAGGAAATACTGCCCGATGGATTCGCCGCGGCTGGTGGACATCACCAACAGCCCGGCGGCGGCCAGCGGCAGCAGCGAAGCCGCCAGCGCCAGCCGGCGCCCGCGTGCGGCAACGAACACTACCCCCAAGCCCGCCAGCGCCACCAGCCAGCTTCCGCGTGACGTGGAAAGCAGCAGGCAAACGCCCGCCGCCGCCAGCAGCGCCGTGCGCAGCACCGGGCGATTGCCGGCCAGCAGCCACTCGCCGCCGCGCGCGACCGCGAGCAGCACAACGAGCGCCGCCGGCAGCCCCAGGGTGATGGGATTCCCCATGCTCGATTCGCCGAAATGCGCCATCCCCAGGCGGTCGCCGTAAGGCGCCAGGGCCAGCCCCACCGCAACCGTGCTCAGCCCGATTCCCACCAGCGCGGTAGCCAGGTACGACCGGTAGCTCCCCAGCAGGTAGACACCCGCTGCGCTCATCGCCAGTTCCAACACCCGGAAGTTCGTGCTGTAAACGTCCGTGCGCAGCCACGAGATCCACCAATAAAGGAAGGCGGCGGAGAGGAACAGCAGCAGGGCGCGGTTGGCGAGAATGCCGTCGCCGCGCACCACCAGCCATAACACCACCCCGGCCATCAGAATGGCGGTGACGGAGTTGAAGTAGAAATAGTCCCGCAGCATCATGGCCGCGGGCACCGCGCCGGTAAACAGCGCCAGGTAGGAAACCGGGTTGCGCGTAAGGGCGTGCCAGGCAAGCAGCGCCAGCAGAGAGAGGAACAGCCATCGCGCCCCCCAGGATGGCTGCCCGCGCCCCACCAGCGCCATGGCCGGCAGGACCGACAGCGCAAGCTGCGCCAGGATGCGCCAGCGCAGCGTGGCCGCGCGGCCCCTCAGGATGGATGGAGCACCGGTTTCAGGCATGGCGTTCGTCAACGTAGTAGCGTTGCCGCGCGGGCGGTTCGGTATAACGCGGCGGAGTGAGCAGGCAGCCGGCGGCTCCGCAGGCGACCCCCAGGCCGTGCGCCAGCGGCCCGCCCCGCCACGGGCGCAGGCAGAACCAGCCCGCGTCCATGGCCACGAGGAACACGAGATCGGCCCAGAAGCGCGCGCGGTCCAGCGCGCCCGCGCCGGCCGCGTGGCGTTTCCAGATGAAGTAGCGGTTGCGCGCTTCCATGCGGCCCTTCGAGAAGGAACCGGGCCGGCCGCCCGGCGCCGTACGATGCTCCACCCGCGCCTCCCCGCAGCTCAGCAGCTTCCAATGCCGCCCCACCCGCAGGCTCATCTCCAGGTCCTCCCCCTGCGCGTAACCGTCGAAGAACTCCGAAAAACGGCAGCGCTGGAGCACCTCGCGGCGAAAGGCCAGCGCGCAGCCGGGCAGCAGGTCCACGGGGCGCGTTCCGGAGAACGGCTTCAGCAGCGCGCGCGGAACCGAGGTGCCGGAGGCGTGCCACGTGTCCGGCTCCACGGGCGGCGCGAGCCCCAGCACCCGCCGCAGTCGCCAGCGCCGGTTGAGCGGGCGGTCCATCTGGTTGACGATCGCGCCCCCCACGCCCCCCACCGCCGGATTGCGTTCGAAGACCCGCGCGACGGCGGCGAAGTAACCGGGCTGCGGAACCGCATCATCGTCCAGAAAGAAGATGTAGCGGCCGGAGCTAATATCGATCCCCGCGTTGCGCTGCCTGGTCAGCCCGCGCAGCGCCCGCACGTACACCAGTGCAAAGGGCAGCGCGAGCGTCGCGCTCCACTGCCGCAGCGCGACGTCGAGGTCGCCCCCCGGGCTGCCGTCCACCACGACCACTTCCACTGGCCTGTCCGGCAGCGCCGCGAGATGAGCGAGCAGCGCCAGCGTCTCCCTTGGTCGCTCGAAGGTGGGGATCACCAGGCTGCACCCTTCCACTCCTGCGCCACCGGCGCACGGCGCGCGCCAGCCGGGCAGCGCCACCAGGGTCTCCGCCGAGGTGCGCGAGATCACGGCCGAAAACGCTCCAGGCAGGCGGCAAAGTAATCCGCGTTTCTGCGCACCATCACGCTGCTCGAAAACTCCTGGCTCACCCGGCGGTACCCTGCACGGCCGAGCCGCTCGGCCAGCTCGGCATCGGTGAGCACGCTCTGGAGTGCGGCGGCGATGCCGTCTATATCGTCGGGGTCCACCAGCAGGCCGTCGATACCGTCGCGAATCACTTCGGGGCCGCTGCCGCGCCGCGAGTAAATGGTGGGGCAGCCGTGCGCCATAGCTTCGAGCGGCGCCAGCGCGAAGGCCTCCGCGTAACTCGGAAAGATCGCCGCGCGCGCCGATTCGAGCGCGGTGAAGAGCGCATCCTGCGTGACATGGCTATGGAACTCTACGCTCTCCCTAGCGCCGCCCAACTCGCGGCCGAGCACGGCCATCATGGATTCGCCCGACTCCGTGCGGCCGTCCTTGCCGTAGATGTGGAGCTTCGCGCCCCTGCACGCGGCGGCCACCGCGGGCCATGCGCGGATGAGCTGCCGCACGCCCTTTTTTTCCGCCAGGGTGCCGCTGAAGACCACCGCGGGCTCGGTACAGGGCCGCTCCGGCAGGGTGGGCGGTACCTCCACGGGATTGTGCAGCACCGTAATCTCCGCCCCGTCCAGGCGAAACAGGGAACGGGTGCGTCCCGCGGTATAGGAACTGCACGAGCAGAGAAAGTCGGCTCGCTCCAGCGCGGCGCGTTCGATCCACATGGGTACCGCGGGCGGGCGCGCGCCCATCTCGGCGGCGAAGTAGCTGGTGGAACCGCTCAGCCGCGCCACCACGGGCGCCGCCATGCGCGGCCAGGCGGCCGTCCACCCCTGGTAATCGGGAGCATCGATCAGGTCGATCTCGCCCCGCTCCGCCCAGCGCATGGCGGTGCGCGCCAGCATCCAACGCGCCGAGAGCCACCCCGGTGTACCCAGCGCGCGCCGGAAGCGCCATACCCGCACGCCGCCGTCGTCTTCGTCCTCCGGCGCTTCGCTTTCAAGCGGCACCACGCCGAGCACCCGCACTTCGTGTCCCGCGCGCGCCAGGCCATGCGCCAAGGTGCGCACCAGCGCGCCGATGCCGCCGTGCCGAACCGGTGGATACTCGTGACACAGAAAACAGATCTTCATGCTCCGGCAATCTCCCGCAGCGCCGCGATGATGCGCGCGCACGATTGGCCCAGCGGCGCCCCCACCTGCAACTCCGCCAGCCTGCACCGGCCCTCGCGGTCAAGCGAGGGATCCCTCAGGTAGGCGTTCACGTGCTCCGCCAGTTCCTCCCGCGAGCGGGCGAAGCGCGCGGCCCCCAGTTCTATCACCGGCCGGTAATGCTCGAAGCGGTAGTAGTAGTCCCACACCGGCTGCCCGAAGACCGGCGGGTCGGCGATGTCGAAGGCGATGTTCACCACCGGCCGGTCGTGAAGGCCGAAATCGAGCGTCATGGTCGAGCCGAGATTGATGTTCAGATCGCAGTGCGCCGTCAGGTTGGCCAGGAACTCTACGTCCGCCGGCGTGGGGATGACGCGCGTCCAATCGCCCGGCTCCCGGATCCACTCCGGCTTGCGGAAGATCAACTCGGGAAAGTCGTGGCACACCGCCTGGTAGCGGCGGCCGTCATCCACAGGAACGGGGCGCACGATCACCTGCGGGCGGCCCTCGATGCGGCCGTCACGCACCAGTTCCATCAGGGCGCGGACGTGCTCCGGGTCCTCCGGGCAGGTGCCCGCGTCGCCGCCCGAGTAGCAGATCAGAGGGCGCGCGGGATCGGCGCCGACATGCGCGCAGAACTCCTCCCGACTCCACAGCAGGCGGCTGTCGCAATACGGCTCGAACTGCGGGGTTCCCACCACGCGCACGCGTTCGGGGCGCACGTCGGGGTAGAAGCCCAGCAGTTCCTTGCGCATGTGCTCGCTCCATACCAGGTAGTAGTCGAACGGCGCCGCGATGCGGCCCTTGCTGCTGAGGTTGTCCCAACTGAAGATGAAGGTGGCGGTGGGGATGTTCAGATCGCGCGCGGCAAGCACCGCGGGCAGTACCACCGAAGGCCGCTGGTTGGAGCTGAACACCACCTGCGGCCGCAACCGCGCGAAGGTTTCCCGGTAGTGGCGCGCTTCGGGCGTAGCGGCCGCGGCGCGGCAGTGGAGCCGGTCCATCGCGCGCATGCGCGCCGGCGTTGCGAGCAGCCTTCCCGCGGCGCGCGTGGTATAGGTGAGCAGCTTCTTCTGCCACGAACCGCGCGGCCGCCGCGACCGGATGCGCTGCATCGCCAACGTATCGGCCCAGTACATCTGCGCGTAGCCGAGCGAGTACTGCATCGCCAGCAGCAGCCGGCTCTGGCGGTAGCGGATCAGGGGATGCCATGTCACGCGGCCGTCCAGCCCTTCGGCGAACAACGGCAGCAGCCGCTCCGGCACGATGTGGAAGGCATGCGCAGGCCCGGCTTCCGCCAGCTCCCGCAGAAAGCGGCCGATAAGGAAATTGCGCACCCCCACGCCATCCGGGATCAAGAGCGCGGTTCGCATGATTCAGTTCTCCACTCCACCTGGGGATGAAGCTGGCAGACGTGCGGCGTGTGCGGGCCGAGCACGTCCAGCATGGCGTTATCGGAGAGAAATCTCGACACCACTCCCTTACCTACCGCGCTCATGAGGAGCTTGAAAAACACGCTGTAAACTCCCGTGCGCAGCCAGAGTCCCGGGAACCGCACGGCGACCTTGTGACTGCCGGGACGGTGGGGATTTTCGAAGCGCCGGTGGTCGATCCCCACGGTGGCGACGCGCTCGCCGGCGCCGTCCTGCACCGAGCAGTAGAGATTGAAGGCCGGCAGCCCGGAACGGAGATGCAGCCGGCAGCTTGCTTCAAACGGTTCGCCGGGCGAGATGGTGGCGTAGGCGCGGCCGTTGATGCGCACGTCGGTGAGGCTCACTTCGCCGGTGGTGAAGGCCGGCGCGGTCTCCGCCGTGCTGTGGTGATAGTGGCGGATGGCCTGCGCCGGTTCCCCGATGAAGGCGAGGCGGCCCTGCTCCAGGTACAGCACGCGCGTGCAGAGCGCCCGCACCGCGGCCATGTTATGGCTGACGAACAGCACCGTGCGGCCCTGCTCCGCCACCTTGCCCATCTGCCCCATGCACTTTTTCTGGAAGGCGCTGTCGCCCACGGCCAGCACTTCGTCCACCAGCAGAATCTCG